>NZ_JBHYWI010000027.1:34081-55424 GCF_042751525.1 Kitasatospora sp. NPDC059408 | reverse complement strand
GTCCCCCTGCCTGTGTCTCAACCCGGACCCGAGTGGGTGGGGCGCTCAACCCCGGGGCCGGGGGGCGCCCGCCCGGGGGACGCCGGGGGGCCCGAAGGGTGGTGCGTGCCGTGCGCGTCCGCGCGCCTACCAGGAGGCGGGGTGCCAGACGCCGTTGTACCACTCCTCGTTGGCGCTGTCGTTGTGGTGGTCCATGTCGCGGTCCACGTTGTAGTTGTTGACGTGGTTGGCCGGGTAGGTCCAGATGCCGGCCGACTCGTCGCAGACGTAGTCCCAGTTGCAGATCGTCTTGACCGGCACGTTGCCGAAGTTGCGGTCGGCGCCGGCGAGCGGGTAGCCGATGAGGCCGCCGAACGGCACCGCCCCGCCGTTGGCCCCGGGCGGGCCCTGGCGCTTGGGGTCCGAGACGAGGATGGCGTTGACGTTGTCGAAGGTCCGCCAGTTCTCGCTGACCCAGACGTGCACGACCCCGGCGCCCAGGGAGTACCCGGCCATCTTGACGTGCTGGCCCGGACACGCGGCGCGCTGGTCGCGCACCAGCCGGTTCAGCTCGTTGACGCCCGCGCGCGTGCTCGCGCCGTTGGGGATGTCGGTGGGATACCCGACGTGCTGCTGGATGTTGCCGCGGAAGCCGTCGTCCCACCACTTGCTGCCGGTGCCGCCGACGACGATCGTGTAGGTGCCCTCGCACGGAGCGGTCACGCGCGTCGTGGCGGCCTGGGCCACGGTGCCCTGGGCCGCCGTCAGCCCGGTGGTCATCAGGAGTCCGGCCGCCGCGGCCGCGATCTTTCGTGCTCGCATTCGATTTCTCCCCACGCAGTGGGCCGACGCGTCCGCTCTCCGGTGTGGTGCGGTGCGCTGGGCGGTCGGCCGAGGTGTCCGGACGACAGTGACAGCGGGCGATGACATCGCGATGAAGCGCGTGGTGGACGGTCGTTCGTACAGCTCCCGGCGCGGGGAGGTGCCGGTCCGCCAGAGAACGCCGGTCCGTCAGGGAGCGCCGTCCGCCAGGTGGTCGAGGGCCCCGGCGATGAGGGGCTCGTGCCGGTGCGGGGCCAGCCGTTCGCGGTAGCGCAGGGCGATGCCGGGCGGGAGGACCCCGGTGACGTCGATGGCGTGGTGGACGGTGGTGGCGGCGGGACCCAGCTCGCCGAGGGCGAGGTGCGCGTCGAGTGTGTACAGCAGGGCCAGGGCCGTGTAGGGGGACGGCGGGGCGGCGGACGCCGGGGGCCGGGGGTGCGTCAGCGGGCCGAAGTACGGCTGGGCCCGGCGGGGCCGGCCGAGGTGGAGCCAGGCGGTGGCGCGGGCGACGGGCAGGTAGCGCTCGTGCAGGTCGAACTCGGCGGAGGGGTCGGGCGGGTGGCGGTCGTCGGGGGTGCCGGCCACGGCTTCCGCCCGGTCCAGCGCCCGCGCGCAGGCCTCGCCCTCCCCCAGGCGGGCCAGGGCGATCGCCTCCTTGAGGTGGAGCCCGGCCGATCCGCCCGGCGCGGGGTGCGGGTCGGCGAGGCGGGCGGCCCGCACGACGGCCAGGGCGTCGGCCGCGTCACCGGCGATGATGTGACGGTTGGCGAGCTGCGCGAGGGCGGCCGACACGCACCCGGTGTCCCCCGCGGCGGCGGCCGCGCGGACGGCGGCGAGGTTGTGGCGCTCGGCCCTGGGCTCCTGGCCGAGGGTGCTGGCGAGCCACGCGCAGACCAGGGCCGTGCGGGAGACGAGCCGCAGGAGCCGGCGGGCGGTGGGCCCGTCGTAGCCGGTGGTGGTCACCAGGTGGACGGCCAGGCGGTGTTCGGCGAGCGCGGCGGCGTACAGCGCGCCCAGCGGGACGAGCGTGCCGTTCTCGTGCTGTTCGAGGGCGGTCGTCCTGGCCTCGGTCCACTGCAGGCGCTCCTCGCGCAGGGGCGGGCCCTCGCGGCCCGGGGCGCGGCCGGATCCGGGCCCGGCGGCGCCGAGCAGGGCCAGTGTGCGCGTGAGCCGGGCGGCGAGTGCGGGGCCCTGCAGGGCGAAGGCGGACCAGCGGTCCTCCGCGGACGGCCGCCGGCCGTCGTGGGGCGTGCCGGTGCCGGCCTCGGCCGCCTCCGCTCCCGCCAGGTGCAGCCAGTGCGGCCAGCCGAGGCGGCGGACCTCGCCGGCCGGGACGCCGTGGATGCGCGCCATGGCGAGCTGGGCGGAGCGCTCGGGGACGATCCGCCCCGCCTCCCAGCGCGACACCTTCTCCCGGCGGGCGGCCATCTGCCCCAAGCCCAGGTCGGCGTGGGCCCGGGCCACCAGACCGGCGTACTCGGCCTGGGACACGCCCATCGCCGTCCGCAGCAACGTGAGGGGATGCGCCATGGCGGGACGAACCTCGCAGGAGCCGGGGCCACACCGGCTCGCGGGTGGGGGAACCCCGGCTCCGGGAACCGCTCCCCATCCTAGGCGCGGAGCATCCCGGGCGCGGAGCATGCCGGGCGCGGAGCATGCCGGGCGGGGCGGAGCATGCCGGGCGCGGAGTTCCCCCGGCACGACACCCGCCGGGGGGCGCGGAGCCCGTCAGGCGGCGACGAGCTCGCGCAGGTCGATGCCGCGGTGCAGGGCGCGCAGGTCGTCGAGCAGACCGGACGGCGGCACGGCGAGCACGCCGCAGCGCGCCCGGTTGAGGCAGTGGCGGGTGACGGAGCCGGGCAGCAGCCGGCGCAGCCTGCCGCGCGCGCCGCCCTGGCGGCCGGTGCTGACCACCAGCAGGTCGCCCGGGCGCTCGGCCAGCCCGGTCAGGACGGGCCCGGCCTGACCGCGGACCACCATCGGCTCCACCGGCACGCCGATCGGCAGGCCGCCGAAGGCCTCCTCCAGCGCGCGGTCCAGGCGGGTGCGGGCGGCGTCCTCCCACTCGCGCAGCAGCGGCGGGCAGGGCTGCGCACGGTAGTTGCGCTCGCCGCCGACGGGGGTCCAGGCGAGCACCGGCACGAGGACGGCGCCCCGGGCCCGGGCCTCGGCCGCCGCGCGGTGCAGGGCGGTCAGGCTGTGCAGCGAGCCGTTCACTCCGACGATGACGCGTGCGCCGTACGACATGATCCTTCGCTTTCCCGTGTCAATCCCGCTTGATGTCTGCGATTACATTGACACAGTCCCGCATAGACCTGCAAATGCAAGGTATAAACTGAATCCTTCCTTTCATCTCCCGGTCATGCCCTTCACGCTTCCCGCACCTCCTGGAGCAGCCCCCAGGTGAAGTCCGCGGTGTACGCGCGCACCCGCCCGTCCTGGTCCGGGACGCCGAAGTCCAGCTGGAAGCGGGTGGGGGCGCTGCCCTCGCGCGGCACGGCGGGCGGGAAGGCGGTGGCGACGTCGCCGACCACGCAGCTCCAGGGCGCCAGGTCGGCGGGGGTGCGCAGCTCGGGCGCCGGGGTGCCGGCGGCGCGCACCAGCCACTCGTTGAGCAGCGGGGCGCCGGCGTCGGCCGGGCCGAGCAGGATCTCGAAGCGCAGGCCGGGCCAGAGCGGCAGCTCCCACTGCCGCGCAGTGCAGGCGAGGTCCCCGATCGGCCGCGCCACGCTCGCCCCGGGCGGTCCGAGGACGGCGGCGTAGCGGGCGGCGCCGCGCGGGAAACCGGGCGCGCGGACCATCGCCTGCCAGCGCTTGTTCGCCTCGCGCATCCCGGCCCGGGTGGCCCCGAGCCGCCGGACCGCGTCCTCGACCAGGTCGGGTCGGTAGTCGGCCATCCTGCGCAGCAGCACCAGCTGGAACTCGGTCGCGCCGAAGCCGTTGATCGCCATGCCCGCAGGCTACGTCGGGCGCCTACTCCCCCGTCCGGCCCGCCGCGTCGCGCTCGGCGAACACCTCGCGGGCGGCCGCGATCCCGTTGAGCGCGGCCGGGAAGCCCGCGTAGACGGCCATCTGGGTGATCGTCTCGACCGCCTCCTGCCGGGTGCCGCCGACGTTGAGCAGGCCGTGCAGGTGGACCCGCAGCTGCGGTCCTGCGGTGCCGAGCGCGGTGCAGGCGGCCACGGTGGCCAGTTCACGGGTCTTCAGGTCGAGGGCGGGGCGGGAGTAGACGTCGGCGAAGGCGAAGTCGACGATGTGGTCGGCCAGGGCGGGGGCGATGTCCGCGAGCGAGGCGACGACGCGCTCCCCGGCCTCCCCGTCGACCCGCTCCAGCGCGGCGAGCCCGCGCTCGTGCCGCTCGCGCAGCGTCTCCGCGCCGTCGGCCTCGCTGCGGACGGGGGTGAAGTCGAGCCCCGGCCGGGCGGCGAAGGCGGCCTTCGCCACGGCGATGCCATTGAGCGCCGCCGGAAAGCCGGCGTAGACGGCCACGTGGAGGACCGTCTCGACGATCGCGGACGGCTCGACGCCGACATTGAGGGCGCCGTCGATGTGGAAGCGCAGCTGCGGGGCCGCGGTGCCGAGGGCGGTGAGGGCGGCGACGTTGACGAGCTGGCGCTGGGCGAGGGTGAGGCCGGGGCGGGCGTAGACGTCGCCGTAGCCGAACTCGACGGTCAGCCGGGCGAGGTCGGGGGCGATGCCGGCGAGGCCGTCCAGGACTCCGGCGCCCTCGGGGCCGGCGACCTCGTGCAGGAGAGCCAGCCCGCGGGCGTGGCGGTCGGCGGACGGGGAGGCGGGAGCGGCGGGAGCGGTCACGGCGGACTCCTTGGGATTCCGGATTGGCGTTACGAAACGTTTCGTAACGTCGATGAGGCTAGAGCGGTCCCGCGCCGACTGTCAAAACGAAACGTAACGTCACGTCTGGGCTAGACTCCCGGCCATGAGCCCCCAGCCGAACCCCGAACGCCGTAGCGAACGCGCCCGCCGTGCCGTCCTGGACGCCGTCTTCGAGGTGGCCGCGGCCAAGGGGTACGGCAAGACCACCATCGAGGCCGTCGCCGCGACCGCGGGCGTCGGCAAGCCGACCATCTACCGCTGGTGGCCCTCCAAGGGCGCGATCGCCCTGGACGCCGTCAACGACCGGATCGGCGACTCGATGGACTTCCCCGACACCGGGGACGTCGCCGCCGACCTCACCGCCCAGCTCACCGCCGTGGCCGCCATGCTCACCGGCGACACCGGCACGCTCTACCGCGGCATCATCGCCGAGGCCCAGAGCGACCCCGCCCTGGCCGCCGCCCTGCGCGCCACCTTCCTCGAACCCCGCATCGAGCGGTGCGTGCGCCGCCTCGACACCGCCGTCGCCGCCGGCCAGCTCCGCGCCGACCTGCCCACCCGCACGATGGTCGACATCCTCTACGCCCCGGTCTACTACCGCGTCCTCCTGGGCGCCGGCCCCGAGGAGACCCTGCGCAGCCCCCTGCTCGTCACACCGGTCCTGGAAGGCCTGCGCCCGGCCTGACGCCCGCCCACTAGAGTGGCGGAATGGCCCGATTCGTCCTGACCCGCCGCTCACCGCTGCCGCCGCAGGAGTGCTGGGCGCGGCTCACCGACTGGCCCCGGCACGGGGACCGGGTGCCGTTCACCCGGGTGGGGGCGGTGCGGGGCAGCGGGCGGGCGGTGGGGGACGTCGTCCTGGCGCGAACCGGCCTGGGGCCGCTGCGTTTTGACGATCCCATGGAGATCGTCGCGCTGGACGCACCCGATGGCGTGCGGCCCGGGGTGTGCCGGCTGGAGAAGCGCGGGCGCGTGGTGCGCGGCCACGCCGAGCTGCGGGTGCGCGCGCTGGGCGCGGGCAGCGAGGCCGTGTGGGAGGAGGAGCTGCGGATCGCCGGCCTGCCCCGCCTGTTCGACCCGCTGGTGGCCGCCGCCGGGCGGGCCGTGTTCGGGCGGGTGCTGGACCACCTGCTCGCCCCGGCCGCGGGGTGAGGCCTCCCGGCCCCACCGTGCGCGTGCCCGTGCGGCGTTGAACCGCTGGGACGACATCGGCCCGGGCCGCCGCGCGGCGGGGTTCCGGCCCGTGACGGGACGTGTAGAAACGGCTGCACCTGGCCGGGCGGCGGGCGCTTCGCCGTCGCCGCCCGAAGCCCCAAGCCACTCCTCGCTCAAGGAGACCCGGACGCATGCTGAGAATCACCGCCGACGTCTACTCCGGCCGACCCGACCCCGTCGCGGACATCACCGATGAGGCGCAGGCGCGTGCGGCCCTGCGGGAGTTGACGCGGGACCGGAGCCTGTTCACCGGCTCCCGGCCCTCCGAACCGCTGACGGGCGGTCTGGGCCTGCGCGGGTTCTGGCTGGAGACCTTCGACGACGGGCTCGCGCGCGACTTCGACGTGGACTCGCGCCTCTACGTCCCGGTGGGACCGCAGGCTCCCGCCGGGCGCGTCGCGGAGGTCGCCGAGCGGCTGATCACCATCGCGGACTGGAGCCAGGCCCCCGACACGTTCGCCGGAGCGACGCCGCCGCTCGACGCGTCCTTCCGGGAGTTCCTGCTCGGGCAGCTGTCGGGCAGCAGCGGGATCTCCGCGCAGGACGGGGTCGAGCCGGCCGGCGGCGCGCGCGAGGAGCGCCCCGCGGTCACCTGCACGATCGAGCTCGGCGCGTTCAACCCCGGGTTCTGGAACAACGACCCCACCGTCCAGGCCAACAACAACTGCTACAACTACGCCAGCAACTGGCGCACGAACACCTTCGCGCAGCCCGGACGCGGCTGCGGCAGCATGTACACGCGGATCGACTGCGCCGAGGTGACCCGCGCGGCGCTCTGCGACGGCATGCACCACCGGTTCGACTGCTTCCCCGACGGCGAGAAGCCGCGCTACCTCGTCGCCCTGGTCGTCATCCCCGGCGGCGGCGACTTCCACTGGTACCGCAAGCAGAAGGAGGGCTTCTGGGGCCACAAGCCGGGCGGGACGGCGGCCCGCAACTACGACAACAGCGGGAACGTGATCTACAACCCGGAGACCGCCGACCGCGGGCCCTACACGATCTTCTGCGGCTACTTCTACGGGTGCAACAGCCAGCGGCAGCGGATCCGCTGACGGGCGGTCACGGGTGATCGTCGAGGTGGACCTCTACAGCGGGCGGCCCAACCCCCGCTTCCCCCTGGAGCCCGCCGCGGCAGGCGAGTTGGCGCGCCGGATCGAGGCGCTGGCGCCGGCGGGCGCCGGCGCGCGGCCACGGGACGGGCTCGGTTACCGGGGACTGCGGGTACGGACCGGCCCGGACGACGACGCCACCGCCGCCGAGATCGTCGTGTCCGGCGGACTGGTGACCCTGCACGACCCGGACGGACCGCCGCGCCGCCTGCGGGACCCCGGGCGGCAACTGGAGCGGTGGCTGCTCGACCAGGGCGCGGGGAACCTGGACCCCGAGGTCCTCGCGACGGTCCGTCAGGACCTCGCGCGATAGCGGCGGGGCGGGATATCCGGGAAAAAGAGGGCCATGGTCCCTTCCGGATCACCCGTCCCGCCCTTCGGATCGGCCATCGGACGGCCACAACCATCCGTACAGAGAGGATGGTTGTGCCCCCGCGCGAACGCGGCCGGAAATAGCGGGTGGCGATCGTCACATGCCCATGAGGCCCGGTCGCTTTGAGTAATGCGATAGTCTCCGACGGTGATTGGCGCGCTCGCGTCACGTAGCGGCACTCCCCTGACCTGGGAGAAGTCCGCGAAGTAGCCATGGGCACATCGGGTTCAGGCGTGCATGAAGGTCGTCGCGGGGTGATGCCGAATCACCTCGCGTGATTTTACGTGCCTTTAATCAGCCGGACCCGCGCTGGAAAGAAAGAAGGGTGTCGTGAACAAGACTCGGTTAGAAGCCATCGGGGCCTACCTCCCCACGACGGTGATGAGCACCGGGGAACTCCTCGGCCGCCTGGAGAAGGCGCCGGAGTTCGACCTCGTGAAGATCACCGGGACGACGGAGCGGCGGGTGGCGGACGACACCGCGCACGACCCCGAGGACAGCCTGACGATGGCCGTGGCCGCCGCCCGGGACTGCCTGGAACGCTCCCGCCACGCGCCGGACGGCATCGACGCCGTGATCTCCTGCTCCATCAGCCGCATGGCCGACGGCGGACGCCTGCAGTTCGAGCCCTCCTTCGCGCACCGCATCGCCGAGGAGATCGGCGCGCACCACGCCCTGCGCTTCGACGTCTCCAACGCCTGCGCCGGCATGATGACCGGCGTCCTCCTGCTGGACCGGATGATCCGCGCCGGCACCGTGCGCAACGGCCTGGTCCTGAGCGGGGAGCAGATCACCCCCATCGCCTTCACCGCCGCGCGCGAGATGGAGGACAGCAGGGACCCCCAGTTCGCGTCGATGTCCGTCGGGGACTCCGCCGTCGCGCTGGTGATGGACCGCGCGACCGACGACCGCGACGTGATCCACGACATCGAGCTGATGACGTGTTCGGAGTACTCGCACCTGTGCCTCGGCATGCCCAGCGACGGCACCGGCGGCATGGCCATGTACACCAACAACAAGGAGATGCACGCCGAGGACCGGCTCTCGCTGTGGCCGGCCTTCCACGGGGACAAACTCGCCGAGCAGGGGCGTCAATTCGCCGACGAGGGCTACGACTTCGTCATCCAGCACCAGGTCGGCACCCGGTTCGTGGACTTCATGAACGCCACCGGCGCGAGCCGCTTCGGCACGCCCATGCCGCCGTCCCTGTCGGTCGTCGACCGGCTGGCGAACACCGCCACCACCTCGCACTACCTGGTGCTGCACCAGGCCCTCGCCGAGGGCCGCATACCCGACGGCTCGAAGGTGCTGATGGTGCCCGCGGCCTCCGGTGTCGTCACCGGCTTCCTGTCCGCGACCGTCTCCTCCCTGAAGGTGTGACCATGGCCACCGTCATAACCTCGGCCGCGCTCGCCCCGGCCGACGGCTCCGGCAGCTCCATCGGCCACGCGGCCGCGGCCGGCCGCGCCTGCCTGGAGCGGGCCGGGCTCGCCCCCGGCGACGTCGACGTCCTGATCAACGTCGGCGTCTACCGCGACTCCAACATCGTCGAGCCGTCCGTCGCGGCGCTCATCCAGAAGCGCCTGGGCATCAACCTCGACTACCTCCGCTCCCCCGAGCGGCGGGCCGCGTTCTCCTTCGACCTGATGAACGGCGCCTGCGGCGTGCTCAACGCCGTCCAGGCGGCCGACGCCCTGCTCGCCACCGGCGGCGCCCGCCGGGTCATGGTGGTCTGCGCCGACACCCACCCGTCGTCGGACGCCTCCCGCGCCGGCACGCCCGCCTTCCCGTACGCGAGCACCGGGGCGGCCCTGCTGCTCGAACGCACCGACGACGGACCCGGCTTCGGCCGGGTGCACCACCGCTCCCTGCCCGGCGGGCACGGGGTCAACGGCTACCTGCCGCTGCCCGACGTCGGCGCCGACGGACGCACCAGCATCGTCGTGGACCGCGACGACGACGCCCTGGACCGCATGCTGGACCTCGCCGCCGACTCCGTGCGCACCGTCCTGAGCACCGAGAACGGCACCGACGGCGGCACCGACGGCGGCCCCGACGCCGCCCGGGCCCGCCTCGCCCTCGACCGCACCCTGCTCGTCACCTCGCAGCCCTCACCCGGGTTCGCCGCCCGCCTGGCCAAGCGCCTGGGCCTGGCCGCCGACGCCGCCGTCACCGTCGAGGGCGTCCACGGCGACCCGCACACCTCCGCGCTCGTCCACGGCTACCTCCAGGCCCTGGACACCGGCCGGCTCGCCGGACACGACCAGGTGCTCTTCCTCGCCGTCGGCGCCGGGCTCACCTCGGCGGCCTCGCTCTACCGCCTGACCGCCCCCGGCACGGACGGCGTCGACGGCAGCGGCGACAGTACCGGCAGCGGCAGCGGTACCGGCAGCGGCGACGGGGGGACCGTCCGATGACGCCCGCCCCCTCCCTCTCCCGCGACCAACACGCCTCCCCCGCACGGCTGTTCGCCGACCACGCCGCCCGCACCCCCGACACGGCCGCGCTCGTCCACCCCGACGCGGACCGCACCGAAGCGGACGGCCGCGCCGCCTACACCACCGTCGGCTACGCCGAACTCGCCGCCACCGTCGCGGCCTGCGCCGCCGGCCTGGAGGCACACGGCATCCGCCGCGGCACCCGCACCGCCCTGCTGGTGCCGCCCGGCGGCGACCTGCTGACGCTCGTCCTCGCCATGCTGCACGTGGGCGCCGTCCCCGTCGTCGTCGACCCCGGCATGGGCCTGGAGCGCATGCTCGACTGCCTGCGGCGCGTGCGCGTGGAGGCCTTCATCGGCGTCCCGAAGGCCCAGGTGCTGCGCCGGCTGCGCCCGCGCGCCTTCGCCGGCGTGCGCAGCTCCGTCACGGTGGGCGGCCCGGACGGCACCGCGCTGCGCAGGCTGATCGCCGCCGGCGCCGGCCGGCCCCCGCTGGCCCCCGCGCCCACCGGCCCGGACGACCTCGCGCTCATCGGCTACACCACCGGCAGCACCGGCCCGGCCAAGCCGGTCGAGGTCACCGTCGGCATGCTGCTGGCGATGGCACGGGGCAGCGAGGAGGCCCACTTCACGGACGCCGAACGGACCACTCTGGTCACCATGCCGCTCATGGGCGTGTTCGACCTGGTGGCCGGGCGCACCGTGGTCGTGCCGAGGATGGACATGGCCCGGGTCGGCGCCGCCGACCCCGCGTCGCTGGCCGACGCCGTGCGGCGCTTCGGGGTGGACGCGATGTTCGCCTCCCCCGCACTGCTGGCCCCGCTCGCCGCCCACCTGGCCGCGACCGGCGCCCCGGTGCCCTCGCTGCGCCTGGTCATCTCCGGCGGCGCCCCGGTGAGCCCCGCGCTGCTGGCCGGGCTGCGCGCCGTCCTGCCCGGCGAGGCACGCGTGTTCAGCACCTACGGGGCGACCGAGGCCCTGCCCATGGCGCTGCTGGAGAGCCGCGAGGCCCTCGCCGACGCCGCGGACGGGCCGGCCGCCGGACTGGGCGTCTGCCTGGGCCGCCCGGCGCCGGGCATGGCGGTGCGCACCGTCGCGATCGGCGACGACCCGCTGCCCCGCTGGACGCCCGGCCTGGCCGTGCCCCCCGGCGAGATGGGCGAGATCGTGGTGAGCGGACGGGCCGTCAGCCCCCGCTACTTCCGCGCGGAGCGGGCCGACGCCGACCACAAGATCCAGGACGGTGACACCCGCTGGCACCGCACCGGTGACGTCGGATGGATCGACGAGCAGGGCCGGATCTGGTTCTGCGGGCGCAAGAGCCAGCGGGTGCGGACCCCCGAGGGCGACCTGCACACGGTGCGCTGCGAGGGCGTCTTCAACGCCCACCCGCGGGTGCGGCGCACCGCGCTGGTCGGCGTCGGGCCGCGCGGGCGCCGGCGGCCGGTGCTGTGCGTGGAGCTGGCGCCGGGCACCGGCCGGGAGCAGTGGCCGCGCATCGAGGAGGAGCTGCGCGCCCTCGGGGCGGACCACCCGATGACGAAGCCCGTCGCGGACTTCCTGGTGCACCCGGCGTTCCCGGTGGACGTGCGCCACAACGCCAAGATCCGCCGGGAGCTGCTGGCCGGCTGGGCCGAGGACCGGCTCACCGGCGGCCCGCGCCCCGGCGCCGCGGACCTGGCGCTGCGCGCGGTGCCGCTGGCCGGCTGGGCGTACCTGGCCGCGTGGCCGCTGCTGCCCTGGGAGCACCCGGTGCTCACCGCGCTGTGGTGGGTGGACGCCTTCCTGAGCGTCGTCGTCCACGCGGCGCAGATACCGGCCGCGCTGCGGGCCGAGCAGGAACGCGCCACCGCCCGCAGGCCGTCGGCCACCGCCGCCCTCACCATGCTCTTCGGGGCGACGTGGTGGCGCCGGGCCCGCGGCGGCGCGAAGGGCGGCGCGTCGTGAAGGTCCTGGTGACGGGCGCGTCCGGGTTCCTGGGCAGCCACATCGTCGACGCCTGCCTGCGGGCGGGCGACGAGGTCCGCGTGCTGGTGCGCGAGGGCAGCGACCTCGGCCACCTGCGCACCGTGGCGGGCGTCGAGTTCGCCTTCGGCGACCTGCGGGACCAGGCCTCGCTCAGGGCGGCGGCGGACGGCGTCGACGCGGTGCACCACAGCGCCGCCCGGGTCACCGACCGGGGCACCCGGGCCCGGTTCTACGCCGAGAACGTCGACGGCACCCGGCGGCTGATGACCGCCGCCCGCGACGCCGGGGCCCGGCGGTTCGTCTTCATCGGCAGCCCCAGCGCGCTGATGGGCGTGCGCGACGGCGACCGGCTCGGCATCGACGAGAGCGAGCCCTACCCGCGGCGCTTCCTCAACCTGTACTCGGAGACCAAGGCCGCCGCCGAACGCCTCGTCCTGGCCGCCGACCGGCCGGACTTCACCACCGTCGCGCTGCGCCCGCGCGCCGTGTGGGGCCCGCGCGACCACTCCGGGTTCATGCCGCGCCTGCTGGCGAAGATGATGGCCGGGCGCCTGCCCGACCTCTCCGGCGGCCGGCCCGTCCTCGCCTCGCTGTGCCACTGCGACAACGCCGCCGCGGCGAGCGTGCGCGCCGCCCGGGCCCCCGGGGTGGGCGGCCGGGCCTACTTCGTCGCGGACCCGGAGCCGGTGGAGGTGTGGAGCACCCTGGCCGCCCTCGCCGAACGCTTCGGCGGCACGCCCCCGACCAAACGGGTCCCCCTCCCGGCGCTGAAGGCCGCTGCCTTCGCCGCGGACCTGCTCTGGAAGCTGCCCCCGCTCGCCGAACGCACCTCCCCGCCCCTGTCCCGCTACTCGCTGGCCCTGCTGACCCGGTCCGCCACGTACGACACCTCGGCAGCGCGCCGCGACCTGGGCGCGCCGGTGGTGGACCACGCGACCGGGATGGCCCGGCTGGCCGCCTGGATCGAGGAGATCGGCGGCGTCGACGAGTTCACCAGGAAGGTGAAGCCTTGATCGCGCACAACACGGCCGCCGCCTCCGCCTTCCGGCGGCCCGTCTCACCCACCGAGTGGTCCTACCTCGCCGCCGCGCGCCTCGGCGAGCTGATGGTGATCCAGCTCGTGGTCGAGGGCGCCGGGCGGATCGACGCCCGGGCACTGGCCGGGGCCGTGGCACGGGCCTCGCGGGCCTGCCCCGGCTCTCGGGTCGTGCGGCGCGGGCGGACGTGGCACGACAGCGGGGTGCCGGCCAGGGTCGTGGCCGTCGACGCGCCCGCCTTCGACCGCGCCGCGCTCACCGGACTGCCCGAGCTGACCGGCCACCTGGCGCAGGCCGAGGACTCCCCGGCCTGCGAGGTACTGCTCCTCACCGGGAAAGCCGCCGGAGAAGCCGCCGGGGAAGCCGCCGGAGAACCCGCCGACGAGCCGACCACCGTGGTCTTCCGCGCCGCACACGCGGTGATGGACCTCAAGGGCCTGCAGACCTGGGCCGCCGAGGTCTTCCGCGCCCTGCGGGGCGAGCCCGCGCAGGACGCCGCGGACCCGCTGACCGACCACCGGCTGCTGGCCGCGCTCGGCCGCAACGGGCAGCGCCCCCGCCTCGGGCTCGACCAGCGCTCGCCGCTGGGCGGCCCGGCGGGCCCGGTCGCCGTGTGGCGCCGGCGGACCGTGCCGGGCCGGGCCCCGGCGGCGGCCGCGCGGGTCTCTGCGGCGCTCGCCGGGGCCGTCGGCGCCCCGGCCCGGATCATGGTGCCGGTCGACCTGCGCCGGCACGTGCGGGCCGCGTCCGCCACGGCCAACCTCACCCTGCCCGTGTTCCTCGACGTGCCGCCCGGCCAGGACCCGGACACCGTCCACCGCCGGCTGCTGGACGCCCTCGCCGAGCGGCGGGAACTGGCCACCGGCACCGAGGCGGCGCTCGCCCGGCTCCCGCTGCCGGCGGCCGCCGCCCTCGTCCGCGCCTCCAGGGCCGCGGAACTGGCCCGGCACCGCCACCTCGCCTCGGCGATCGTCTCGCACGCCGGCCGGCTGGACCCCGCGGAGTTCGGCACCGCCGCCTTCACCGCGACGACCGCCTACGCGCTGCCCGTCCACGCGCCCCTGGTGCCGTTCAGCGTCGTGCTGCTCGAACTGCCCGGCCACACCGAGCTGGTGGTCTCCGCCCGGGGCGCCGCGGACGTGGGCGAGCGCTGCGACGCGCTGATCGACCGCATCGCCGAGGCGCTCACGACCGGCGAACCGGCCACTGCTCCAAGGCAGTTGCAGCCGGGAGCCGCCGAACGGCTCCTCGCCCCGGGCCCCGAGGGGCTGCCGCCGCTGGACACCACCGTCGTCCAGCTGTTCCGCGCACAGGCCGCCCGCTCCCCGCAGGCCACCGCGGTGACCGGCGACTGCGCGCACTGGTCGTACGACGAACTCGACCGGCGCTCGGACGCCGTCTGCGCCGCACTGCTCGCGCGGGGCGTGCGGCGCGGCGAGGTCGTCGGGCTCCTCGCCGACCGCACGGCGTACGGGCTCGCGGGCGTGTGGGGCGTCCTCAAGGCGGGCGCGGCGTTCCTGCCCGTCGACGTCCGCAACCCGGCGCGCCGCGTCGCGGAGCTGCTGGGCGACGCGCGGGCCCGGTACTGCCTCACGGAGGCCGCCCGGGCGGGCCTCGCCGAGGACTTCGACGGAACGTCGATTCCCTTGGAGAGCACGGCGGACGGCATGCTCGACGAGCAGGCGCGCGAGACGGTCGCCACCGCCGCGCCGGGCCCGGACGACCTCGCCTACGTCATCTACACCTCCGGCTCCACCGGCCGCCCCAAGGGCGTGCAGGTCGAGCACCGGAGCCTGGTCAACGCCGTCGGCTGGCTGGCCCCGCTCATGCGCTGCGACGAACGCACCCGCGCCGCCTACTCCTTCTCCCCCGGCTTCGACCTGTCCCTGATGCAGATCTTCCCGCCGCTGCTGCACGGCGGCGCGGTCGTGCCGGTGCCCGGCGAGCTCGACCACCTCAAGCTCCGCGACATGTACGAGGGCCGGCTCGCCAACACCCTGTCGCTCACCCCCACCCACCTCGGCCTCGCCGCCCGCCTCGGCATCCGCCCGGCCGGCATCCGCGCCCTGCAGCTCGGCGGGGAGAACCTCACCGCGGCCACCGCCCGCCGGGCGCGCGAGGACTTCGGCCCGCACTGCCTCATCGTCAACGCCTACGGCCCCACCGAGGCCACGCTCGCCTGCACCGTCGCCGTCGTCGAGGACGGCATCACCCGCGGCTCGGCGCCGATCGGCGTCCCCGTGCACCGCACCGGCGTGAGCGTGCTGGACGACCAACGGCGCGAAGTCCCCGACGGCCGGCCCGGCGAGCTGTACGTCACCGGCGCACAGCTCGCCCGCGGCTACCTCGGCCGCCCCGACCTCACCGCCGAACGCTTCGTCCTCCTGCCCGACGGCCGCCGCGCCTACCGGACCGGCGACCTCGTGCTGCGCCTGCCCGACGGGCAGCTGGAGTACGCGGGCCGCGTCGACGACCAGGTGAAGATCCGCGGCCACCGGGTGGAGCCGGCCGAGGTCGAGACGGCGCTGACCGCACTGGCGGACATCGCCCAGGCCGCCGTGGTCGCCCGCGGCCGGACCGGGGACGTGCGGGCCCTGTGCGCGTTCGTCGTCCTCGCCCGGGGCGCCTGCGCCGCCGCCTTCGACGAGGGCGCCGTCCGGGCCGAGCTGGCCCGGACGCTGCCGCCGCACCTGGTGCCCACGGTGGTGCGCGTCCTGCCCGCGCTGCCGGAGACCGCCAGCGGCAAGACCGACCGCAAGGCGCTGCCGGACCCCTTCGGCGACGCCACCGCACCGGCAGGGCCGGGCGACGACCGGGGCGTGGCGGCCGTGACCGCGCGGATCTGGTCGCGCGTCCTGCGCTGCGAGGCCGCGTCCCTCGACGACTCCTCCGACTTCCACGCGCTGGGCGGCGATTCGCTCGCCGTGCTGGAGATGCTGTCGGCCCTCGGCGAGGAACTGCTCGGCGGGCAGCTGCCCGGCGGCTCGGCCGAACGGCGGCTGCTGGACCGGCTCGGACCGCTCGGCGACGGGCTCACCCTGGGCCGCGTCGTCACCGCCGTCGACACCGTACGGAGCGAGGCATGATCTTCGTCGGCGAGGGCGCGCTGCTGTGGCGCGCCGTACGGCACACCCTGGACAGCGGACTGCCGGTGGACCTGGTCTGCGGCCCGGCCACGGACGGCGGCGCGGCACCGCCCGGCGTCCGCCACCTCGCCGCCGCGGACGTCAACACGGTCGCGGACGAGCTGACGGCGGCCTGCACGGACGGGCTGGTCTGGTCGGTCAACAACCGGATGATCTTCCGCGCCCCCGTGCTGTCCACCGGCCTGCGCGTCCTCAACGTCCACCACGGCCCCCTCCCGGCCTACCGCGGGATGCCCGAAGTCGCCCTGGTGTACGCGATGCTGGGCGGCGAGGCGGAGTTCGCCGCCACGCTCCACCGCGTCGACGAGGGCATCGACACCGGCCCCGTCCTGGCCCGCGAGCCCTACCCGATCGGCGCCGACGAGCCGTACCACGTGGTGATGCGCCGGGGCCTGCAGGTCTGCCACCGGCTCTTCGAGCGGTGCCTGCCGCTCGCCGCGGCCGACCCCGACTGGCCCGGCGACCCCGGTGCCTCCGTGGGGGCGGGGGACGGCGGCTACTACGGCCGCACGGCGCTGGCCCGCCTCCCCCTTTGGCGCGAGCATCCCGAGTACGCCCGCGCCACCGACCTGGGCTTCCTCGCCGGCTACCTCCCCGAACTCGCCGAAGCCCTGGGCTGACGGCGAGGGGCGGGGGCGGCCCTCACTCCTCGTCCTCGCCCTCCGCCCTGGACAGGGCGTCGGTGATCAGCCGGATCGCGAAGTCCTGGTCGCCGCCGGACATCCGGTTGACGTGCTCGGCGAGCAGGGCGACCGTCGCCTCCAGCGGGTTCATCTCGGCGTCCGTCCAGGGCCCGTACTGCGCGCGCCAGAGGTTGGGGCTCAGGCCGCTGCCCGCGGCGATCAGCAGGCCGGCCATCATGGGGACGACCTCGGGGCGGAACGTCCTCGGCATCATCCGCATCGTCGAGACGAGGGTCGGCACGATGTGCTCGACGACGTCCTTGTCGTGCTCCTCGCAGACCGTCCGCATCCAGCTCATGTACATGTACACGAGCGTGCACGCGCCGTCCAGCAGCTCACCGAACTCCGCGGGGCCCAGCGACGCCGCGAACTCGTCGAGCAGGCGCTGGCGTTCGGGGTCCGCCCGCCACCGCCTGACCACCACCGCCCCCGAAGGCGCCCAGGGCCTGGGCCTGACCCCGCGCGAGACGGACGTGCTGCGCCTGGTCGCCGAGGGCCACAGCAACCGCGCCATCGGCGAGGCCCTGTTCATCTCCGCCAAGACCGCCGGCGTCCACGTCTCCAACATCCTCGCCAAACTCGCCGTCACCTCCCGCACCGAGGCCGCCGCCCTGGCCCACCACCGCCGCCTCTTCGACTGACATCCGCCCCTCCCGGCGGCAGGCCCCGGCACGCCGGGCGGCCTGACGGAACCCTCCGGGGGCGAGGGGGTGTGAACTGCTGGGGATCGAGGTCGTTTTCGTGCGCATGGGTGTCCACAGGCTTGTTTTCGATCATGGCTTGTTGGATCGGTGAAGTGACTGTCGGTGGCGTGTGCCAGGGTGGTGGCGCTGACGGAGAGGGGAGTGGCGTGACCGGGCCGGGGAAGCCGCTGCGGCGGATCGACGTGCCGTTCGTTTCGCTCGGCCCGTCGGGTGTGACGGTCCGTGACCGGCTCAAGGGCCTCACTCCCGAGGACGAGAGGGTGTTGCGGCTGGTCGGCGAGCACCTCGGTTCGCTGGCGTCGCGTGACCTCAAGGCCCGGTGCGCTGACGGTCTGGAGCACAGCAACCAGACGTGGGCCGCGCGCAAGCGGGACCTGACCGTGCAGTCGTCGTCGCGCTGGGCGGGCTCGATCACGAAGGCCACGCACGATCAGTGGGCGCTGTCGCGCCGGGGGCAGGCCGCGCACCTGGACTCCCTGGACACCGGAATCCGCACGATCTGCCACCGGCTGTCCCTGCCGGTCGGAGAGAAGGGCACCAAGCGGTCCCCCGGCGGATACCGCTCCAAGCGCGAGTGGTTCGTCAAGACCCGTCGCCTGGCGATCCTTGAGGAGCGCCGCGAACAGGTCGCGGCCGACCGCGACAACGGCGTCGTGCATGTGGTGCGCGGCGGCCGGAGGCTGCTGGGCACCCGGCACAACCTCGCTGCCGCGCAGCTCACCGAGCAGGAATGGCGGGAACGCTGGGAGACGGCGCGCTGGTTCCTGTCGGCTGACGGGGAGTCCGGAAAGCGGTTCGGGAACGAGACGATCCGCGTCACCCCCGACGGCGAAGTGTCGATCAGGCTGCCCGCCCCGCTGGCCGACCTGGCTAACGCCCCACATGGCCGGTACGTGCTGGCCGCGAAGGTGACATTCCCGCACCGGGGGCAGGAGTGGGCCGACCGGATCGAGGGCAACCGGGCGGTGGCGTACCGCATCCACCTGGACGTGTCCCGGGGCCGCTGGTACCTGGACGCCTCCTGGACCCGGCCGGTCGTGCAGACCATGCCGTTGTCCGCGGCCCGTGCGGCCGGGATGGTCGGGGTGGACACCAACGCCGACCACTTCGCGTGCTGGCAGCTGGATGTCCACGGCAACCCGGTCGGCGAGCCCCACCGTTTCCCCTACGACCTGTCCGGCACCGCCACCCACCGCGACGCCCAGATCCGGCACGCCATCACCCAACTCCTCCACTGGGCCCGAGCGCTGCGGTGTCACGGCGATCGGCCTGGAGAGCCTGGACTTCACCGCCGAGACCACCCGCGAGAAGCACGGCCGCCGCAAGCGGTTCCGGCAGCTCGTCTCCGGCATCCCCACCGGCAAACTCCGTGCCCGGCTCGTCTCCATGGCCGCCGAGCTTGACCTGGTCATCGTCGCCGTGGACCCCGCCTACACCTCCCTGTGGGGCGCACAGCACTGGCAGAAGCCACTCGCCACTCCCACCCGCACAACCACCCGACACGATGCCGCGAGCATCGCGATCGGACGACGCGCCCTCGGACACCCGATCCGGCGACGGACGGCACCGCCCCACGACGACCGGAGTGATCGTCGCGGGCATCGGACCGCCCAGGCCGGACCAGGCGACCGGGGGCATGAGGAAACCCGCCACCCCGCCACGGACCGTAGCCAAGAGCCACGCGCCCGAACGAGGACCACGAGAACGCGGGCGACCAGCGCACCCAGAACCGTTCGGGATGCGCGCAGTGACCAACCGTGGGTCCAAGACTCACTCCTGCTCACTGAATAGGAACGGTAGGCGCACCGTTCGGGCCCGGTCCGGCGAACCACCGCTCCCCCGGCGCGGGGCGGGTGGCGCGCGCCGGGCGTGCGGGCCGGGGAGCCGGGTCAGTCGGGTCAGCCGGCCGTGTGCTGGCGCACCGCCTCGATGAAGCCCCCGGTGGACGGCCCGGACAGGGGGCGGCCGTAGGCGTCCGCGATCTGGTCCAGGGCGGTGAGTCCGGCCGTCCAGCCGTGCCGGTCGAGCCAGTGGTGGGTGTCGGGGCCCAGGCCGCCGCGCCACAGGCTGGTGACGTGGGCGAGCGCCGGGTCGTGCGGGGTGCGGCTCACGTCCCGGCCCCGCTCCAGCAGCAGCCGGCTGCCCGGGGCCGCCAGGGCGGCGACGGCCGTGAACAGGCCGGCCGCCTCCTCGGCCGTGAAGTAGACCAGCAGTCCCTCCGCGAGCCACGCCGAGCGCCGCGCCGGGTCGAAGCCCGCCGCGACCAGGCGCTCGGGCCAGCGCGGGTCCAGCAGGTCGGCCGGCAGGGCGGTGCGGTGGCCGACGGGTACGGCGCCCGCGTCGTCCAGGACCTTCTGCTTGAAGTCCAGCACCGGGTCCAGGTCGAGCTCGAACACCCGGGTGCCGGCCGGCCAGTCGAGCCGGTAGGCGCGCGTGTCGAGGCCCGCCGCGAGCAGCACGACCTGCTCCGCCCCGTCCGCGGCGGCCGCGAGGAGACGGTCGTCGTAGAAGCGGGTGCGCAGGATGCCGTGCGCGACTAGGCCCTTGGCCAGCCCGCTGAGCCCGGGACGGGAGGCGGCCGGCTCCACTCCGGCGGCGGTGATGAACGCGGTGGCGTACGGGTCGACGAACAGCGCGTCGGGCCGGGCGCTCTCGTAGGCGCGCACCCTGGCGACGGACAGCGCGGTGCGGGACACCGGGCTCAGGGCCTGGGGAGTATCGGAGGTCATACCGCGCAATCTAGCCGCCCGCCCGGAGCCGCTCCGGGGCCTTTTCGGCCCCGGCGGTGTCCCGATTGCGGGTGAACGGGCGCGGCGCGTCGGCCCGGTGACGCAGCGGATGCCCGGCGGGCCGCTAGGACGGGTGGATGCGCCTTCCGTCCCTGGCCGCGCTCCCCGCGGCGGCCGTGCTCCTCATGCTCCCCGGCACCGCCCACGGGCTCGCCCCCGTGGCAGCCGCGGCACCGTCGGTCTCCCGCCCGTCTCCTCTCGCCACACCGCTGCCGGAGTACCGGTTCACCGGCGCCGGGTTCGACGCCTGCACGGCCCCGCCGCTGGAGGCCCTGTCCGTGTGGCGCACCGCCTCGCCGTACGGCGCGGTGAACATCTACAGCAGCGGCCGCCAGCGCGGCTGCGCGCAGCCCCGGCTGACGCCGCAGTGGGTCACCGAGGCCCGCGCGATGGGCTGGAAGCTGGTGCCCACGCACGTCGGGCTCCAGGCGCCGTGCGCCGAACGTGCGGACAAGCCGCTGCGGATCGACCCGGCCCGGGCCGAGGAACAGGGCGGGCAGGAAGCCGACGAGGCCGCGGCGGCCCTGCGGGCACTGGGCCTGGGCGCGGGCAGCCCCGTCTACCTCGACATGGAGGCCTACCCCGCCGACGACGCCGAGTGCAGCCGCGCGGTCGTCGACTTCACCGTCGGCTGGACCGAGGCCCTGCACGCCGCCGGCTACCGGTCCGGCTTCTACTCCAGCCTGAACTCCGGCATCGCCGACATCGTCGACGCCGCCCGCAGCGGCCGCGCCCCCCTGCCCGACGCCCTCTGGTACGCCCGCTGGGACCGCAACCCCACCACCACCGGCCAGCCCGGCCTGCCCGACGACCTGTGGACCGGCCACCACCGCATCCACCAGTACCGCGGCAGCGCCGACGAGACCTACGGCGGCGTGACCCTCAGCATCGACCCCGACCAGCTCGACGGCCCGGTGGCGGGCGGCTTCCGGGGCGAGGACGGCTGAGCGGGCCGGGCGGCGAAAAACCCGGTCGCAGCGGGGCCGGGGCACGTGCGGCGTTCTCATCGCGGTCGATGACCGGTCCGCAGTGTTCGCAGCGGAAGGTCCGTACTCTCAGGGGCAGTTCGGGTTTCACTGCCTGGCAGTCGGAGCACGTCCTGGAGCTGGGGAACCAGCGGTCGGTGACTTCGAGCCGACCGCCGTCCGGGCGGGGCTCTGAGGCGGCACCCCCCAGACGGCCGGCAAGCCCCCCCCACCCGGTGATGCCGAACGGGGAATCACAGACACCAACCACCGGGGATTAAT
>NZ_JBHYWI010000027.1:27327-34071 GCF_042751525.1 Kitasatospora sp. NPDC059408 | reverse complement strand
CCTGTGGGTCCCCGCCCGGGAGGGGGGCCCCCCGGGCGGGGGGACTTCGCCCCCCCCGCGGGGGGGGGGGGGCCCTGTGGCGCCCCCCCCCTCCCCCCCCCAGCCCCCCCGCCTCCTGTTCAGGCCGTACGGGACTTCCACGTCCCGTACCGCCTGTGATCATGGGGGGGTCAGTTGGCCGGTTCGGCCTCCGGCTTGTCGACGATGGCCGAGGTGAGGACGGCCGAGGCGTACTCGTAGCCCTTGCCGTTGCCGGCGCCCGGGGACGGGGTGCCGGCGGGCGGGAGGCCGTCGGGGCCGGCGGGCGGGAGGTCGGCGAGGAGGACCTCGTGCACGCCGAGGAAGGCGCCGGTGGTCTTGTCGAAGACCAGGGCCACGCGCATGGTGCCGTTGGTGCCGACCACCGCGACGCCGTGGCGGCCGGCCGCGTCCGCCTCGTCGGCGACGACGGCCGTGCCCGGGATCTTCGCGGCCGCCTCCATGAGCGCGGCGGCGACGGCGGGCGGCGCCGCGATGTTCTGGAAGATCATCTGGACGTCCCCGAAGGCGAACTGGTTGTACAGCTTCGGCGTCATCGGCATGCCCGACACCATCTTGGAGCGGTCGGCGGAGAGCAGTTGCTGCAGGAGCTGCTGCGGGTCGGTGGGCAGGGAGGCGACGAACTCGTAGGTCGGGGCGGAGAAGCCCGCCGTTCGCGGGGCCCCGGAGGAGGTCGAGAGCATGGCGGGCCAGTCGGTCCGTCCGCCGCCCATCGTCGGGTCCAGGATCAGGCCCTGGGACCTGCCGTCGACCGACA
This sequence comes from Kitasatospora sp. NPDC059408, assembly GCF_042751525.1. Classification (NCBI taxonomy): domain Bacteria; kingdom Bacillati; phylum Actinomycetota; class Actinomycetes; order Kitasatosporales; family Streptomycetaceae; genus Kitasatospora; species Kitasatospora sp. NPDC059408. The sequence goes on along the minus strand of NZ_JBHYWI010000027.1, from coordinate 33,275 downwards.
TCCACGACTTGCGCTCGTGCTTGGTCTCGCGGGCGCCGTCCTGGATCTCGCGCCGGTAGACGAACTGGGCGCCCTTGGCGCCGGGGTCGGGGCTGCTCGCGGCGGCCTTCGCGGCGCGGGCGAGCAGGCCCGCGGGGTCGGTCGGCTCCGGGAGCGGGGTGGCGGTGGGGCTGGGGGCGGACGAGGCCGGGGCCGCCGGGGCGGCGTCGCCGTGGTGGCGGTCCGGGATGGCCAGGGTGACGGCCGCCAGCGCGCCGACCGCCAGTGGGGAGGCGACCAGCCACACCAGCCTGCGCCGCGGCTTCGGTGCCTTCGTCTCGGCGGCGATCTCACTCATCAGGTGCTCCTTCAGAAACCGTTGGCGGTCGGCGGGGAGCAGCTCGGGCGAGTTGTTCGGCGAGTTGTTCATCGGATTTCCTCCTGCAACTCCTGCGACTCGTGCGACTCGTGCGACTCCTGCAACTCCCGCAGCGACCGGGCGGCTTCGAAGCCGCCGACCCGTACCTGTCCGGTGGCGGGAGCGGGTTCCCGGCGGTTTGCCGGTTCGTTGAGCTTGGTCTCGGCGAGGGTGCGCAGCCGGGTGCGTGCCCGGGACAGGCGCGAGCGGACGGTGCCGACCGGGACGCCGAGGGCCTCGGCGGCCGAGGCGTAGTCGAGCCCGACCCACACGCAGAGGCGGAACACTTCGCGTTCGGACCGGCGTAGTTCTGGCAACGCGCGGCGTACGGCGGCGAGTTGGGCGCTGTCGTCGATGCGGGAGACGAGTTCTTCGGCGAAGTCCGGTACGGCCTCGCGTTCGGCGAGGCGGGCCATCGCGGCGCGGTGGCGGCGGGCGGCGCGGGCGGTGTTGCGCAGGACGTTGGTGGCGATGCCGAAGATCCAGGGGCGCAGGTCGTCGTCGCCGTCGTGCAGTTTGGCGCGCAGGCGCCAGGCCTCCAGGAAGGTCAGCGACACCGCGTCCTCGGCGGCCGCCCAGTCTCCGAGGGTGCGCAGCGCGTAGCCGTACACGGCTTGGGCGTGTGCGTCGAAGACCTCGCCGAGCGCGGCCTGGTCGCCGGCGCGCAGGCGCGCTCGTTGTGACAGTTCCATGTCCCTCCCTGTCCGCGGGCTGCGCGGGGTTCCGTGTGAGCCGCGTCACGCGCGTGTGGCCGGCGGGGGCTCGGCGTCGATTCTCCGGTGGTGCTGCGGAAGTTTCGGAAATCGGGGACCTCGGGTGCGGGCGGGACGGGGTCGTGCGGGGGTGTGCGGGAGGCATGGGTGGGCGTCGGGGATGGGTCGCGGGTGGTTGGGCGGGGCGGGTGTGGACGGTGCTTCCGGCGGCCTTGCAGGCCTTCACCGTATGCGGTCTGACCTGGTGTTTTCTCGGATTTATCCTAGGGTGGGGGGCTCGGTCGGACACCTTCGGAGGGGGACATCGTGAGTGACGACGCCAGTGGGTACAACGCCGCGAGCATCAAGGTTCTGGAGTGGCCGGAGGCGGTGCGGAGGCGGCCCGGGATGTATGTCGGCTCGACCTGCGAGCGGGGGCTGCACCAGTTGGTGTACGAGGTCCTCGACCGGCCGGTGGGCGAGGTCCTGGCCGGGCTCGCGCGGCGCATCGACGTCACGCTGACGGCCGACGGCGGTGTGCGGGTCTCGGACGACGGGCCGGGCCTCGCCGTCGAGAGCGGTGAGGGCGGTGGGGGCGCTGGGGGCGGTGGGGATGGCCGTGTCCCGGGGCTCGAAGTCGAGCTGACCCGCGTGGGATCCTGGGTGGTGCCCGGTGTCCGGCCGTTCATGGGGGCCGGCCTGTTCGGGACGGGGCTCGCCGTGGTCAACGCCCTGTCGGGCCGGTTGACGGCCGAGGTGCGGCGCGAGGGGGTGCTGTGGCGTCAGGAGTACGCGTGCGGCGTCGCCCTCGCCCCGCCCTCCCCGGTGGGCCGGGCGGCCGGGAGCGGGACCACCATCGCGTTCTGGCCCGACGCCGGGATCTTCGGCCCGGCCCGCTGCTCGTTCGACGACCTCGCCGGGCATTTCACACAACTGGCCTTCCTGAACGCCGGGTTGGACCTCACGCTGACCGACGGGCGCGACCCGTCCGCTCCGCGGTCGCTGCGGGCCCACTTCCCGGGCGGCGTGCGGGACTTCGTGGCGTTCCTCGACGAAGGGACGGCGCCCGTGCACCCGGAGGTCATCGCCTTCGAGCGCGAGGATCCGCGGATGGCGGGGAGCGTGGAGGTGGCGCTGCGCTGGTCCGCCTCCCGGGAGGAGCGGGTGCGGGGCTTCGCCAACAGCCGCTCCACGGCCGGCGGCGGCACGCACGTGGAAGGGTTCCGCGACGGGGTGGCGGCCGCGGTCACCGCGTACGCGCGCCGGCGGGGTCTGCGGGCGGTGGCCGGTCCAGGTCTCGGCGCCGACCGGGTCTGTGCCGGCCTGACGGCGGTCGTGTCGGTGAAGCTGGATCACCCCGAGTTCGAGGGCTCCGTACGGGACGTGCTGGGCAACGCCGCCGTGCGGGCGTGCGTCGAGGAGGCCGTCCGGGAGCACCTCGGCGCGTGGCTGGAGGCGCACCCAGGGCCGGCCGCGGCCATAGGCGAGCGGGCCTTCGGGGGCCGTCGCGCGGACGACGAGGCGAGTGCGTGAGGGCGCCCGGTAGGGCCGACCGTATGAACTTGAACGGCAGCGCAGGACGCCCCGGCAAGCGCGGCCAGACGGCGGAGCCTCGCGGTCATAGGTGCCGTCGCGGTCTCCGCCGCAATGGTCGTCACCGCGACTCCGGCCAGCGCCACGACCGAGTTCAGCGGCGGCGTCTGCTGCACCTACCAGACCACGATCTACGTGACTCCTCCCCCACGTGGACGCGGGGGCTTCTCGCTATGCCGGTGCGGCTTCGCGACGGGCCAGCCCGGCCCGTAGGACGTTGACGGCTGCCACCGTGTCGGCGTGTGCCCGGTGGCCGCAGCCGGTGCAGTGGAAGACCGCCTGTGCGGGCCGGTTCTCCTTGGCGGTGTGCCTGCATCGGAGGCACTGGCGGGAGGTGTTGCGGGGGTTCACGGCCATCACTTCCCGTCCGGCGCATTCTGCCTTGGCGGTGAGGATCGTCAGGAACACCCCCCAACCGGCATCCGAGATCGACTTGTTGAGTCCAGCCTTGGCCGCAGCCCCATTGGGCAGGAAGCCGCCTGATCGCGCGGGGTCGGGCTTCGGGGCCGGGGCACGGAGCATGTTGCGGATCCTGAGATCCTCGTGCGCGATGAAGTCGTGTTCGCGCACGAGGGCGAGTGCGGTCTTGTGGGCGTGATCCAGGCGTCGGCGGCGGACCTTGCGGTGCAGCCCGGCCACGGTCTCCGCGGCCTTGCGGCGGCGCTTGCTGCCGCGCTTGCACCGGGACAGGGCTTGCTGCGCCGCTACGAGCTTCGCGGCGGCTTTCGCTCCGTGGCGGGGGTTGGGCACGAAGTCACCATTGGAGTCGGCGAGGAAGCTGGCTATGCCCAGGTCGATGCCGATGACGCTGCCGGTCCGCGGCAGGGGTTCGGGCCGGGCCTGTTCGGCGGTGAGGATCACATACCAGCGGCGGCCCTCCCGCGTGACCGAGACCGTCTTGACCTTGCCGACGACCGGCCGGTGCTGGTGCACCCTGACATGGCCAATGCCCTGCAGCCGTACCCGGGTGACGGGGTCGTGCGGGGTGGAGTCCCAACGGCAGCCGTCGCCGTCCTTCGGCCATTCCACGGTGTCGAACCGCTTGTCGGAGCGGAAGCGCGGATAGCCGGGCTTGTCGCCGGTCTTGACCCGGCGGAAGAACGCGACGAACGCCTTGTCCAGGCGGCGCAGGGTGGCCTGCTGCGAGCTGAACGACCAGCGGCCCTGACACTCGGGATCGAAGGCCCGGATGTCCTTGAGCTGAGCCGACTGATCGCCGTAGCGGACCGTGGTCTTCGAGACATGCCGGTACGCGTCGCGACGTTCCTGCAGCGCCGCGTTGTACAGCGAGCAGTGATCACGCAGCATCCCGGCCAGCGAACCCTGCTGGCCCACGGTGGGCCGCAGAAGGAACTTGTACGCCCGGATCACCCGGCCCACCCCCTTTTCGGCAACTCGGGGTCAACATAGTGCAGGGCACTGACAATGCAGCGAACTCCGCCGCGGTACGGTCCGGGCCGGAGATCCGGAACCTGGTCCTCTACTGCAGCAGCAACGGCCAACCGAAGTGGGCCTCCAGGACGGCCATCCCCAACACCATCTGGGTGACCGACACGTACGGCAATCCCCTGTGGGCGTCGAACACCTACCACGCCTGTCCGGGCTCCGAGGGCTACTGGGGCTGACCCGGCCGGTCGGCCGTTGACAGGGGCGCCGTCACCTCGCGGTTCGAGGTGGCGGCGCCCCTGTGCGTCCGGCGGGTCAGCGGACGGTGGGCAGCAGGTCGTCGGTGGTCTGGGCGGGGCGCAGGAGTTCGAAGTGCACGGTGCCGTCGGGGTCGACGGTGAAGCCGTGGACGGCGGGTTCGGGCAGGCTGTTGTACTGGAAGTGGGTGGTCGCGTAGTACGCGCCGGTGTCGAGGAGGGCGACGAGGTCGCCGGGTTCCAGGAGGGGCAGCGGCCGGGCGCGGGCGACGAGGTCGCCGGCGAAGCAGCAGGGGCCGGCGATGTCCTGGGGGACGGGGTCGCCGTGCTTGGCGGCGCCGGAGGGGTGGTGGGCGGTGATGCGCAGCGGCCAGGCTTCGGGCATGAAGACGGTGCGGGTGGCGACCTGGGCGCCGGCGTGGGTGAGGGCGATGTGCCGGCCGCCGGCGGTCTTGGTGTACTCGACGTGGGCGGCGATGAAGCCGTTCTTGGCGAGCAGGGAGCGGCCGAACTCGGTGACCACCCGGAATCCGCCGCCGAACAGGGCGGGGGCGTGGGCGCGCAGCCGCTCCGCGTAGGCGGCGTAGGTGGGGTCGGTGGTGTCGTCGGTGAAGTTGACGGGCAGTCCGCCGCCGATGTCGATGCCGGTGATCCGGCGTCGTCCGAGTGCGTCGTTGACGTGTTCGGCGAAGGCGACGGCCTTGGCGACGCCGTCGGCCATGAGGTCCGGCGGGCAGCCCTGGGAGCCGACGTGGACGTGGATCCAGGTGAGCCAGGGGTGTGCGCGGTAGGCGGCGAGGAGGCGTTCGGCGTTGCCGTCGTCGGCGAGCGGGATGCCGAACTTGGAGGTGGCGGTGGCGGTGGACATCGCGCCGATCGTGCCGCCGCCGATCTGCGGGTTGATCCTGATGCCGAGGCGGGAGCGGGAGGGGCGGGTGCGCAGGAGGGCGTCGACGCGGTCGAGTTCCTGCCAGTTGTCGATGTTGACCGCGGCGCCGAGTTCCAGGGCCCGGGCGAGTTCGCCGCGGGTCTTGGCCGGGGAGTCGTAGACGATCCGCGCGGGGTCGAAGCCGGCCGCGAGCGCCTGGGCGAACTCGCCGGGGCTGGCGACCTCGCAGCCCATGCCGAGGTGGCGCAGCCGTTCGAGGAGCGGGACGAGGCAGTTGGCCTTGGCCGCGAAGGTGTGCAGCGCGTGGACGGAGTCGGGGAAGGCCCGGTGCAGGGCGGTGACGCTCGCCTCGACGCCGTCGAGGTCGACGAAAGCGGCGAGCAGGGCCTGTTCGGGGTCGAGGAGTTTGCGCTGGACGGCTTCCCGCAGGACGCGTTCGCGGCGGGCGGCCGAGGGGTGGTCGGGTGACTGTCGGGTGGTCATGGTGCCCTGCTCCGCTGGGTGTCGTCGGTGGGGCCCGGGAGGGTTCGCGGGGGCCTGGGTCCAGGCTGCCGGGCGCCGGGGGGCCGTGTCTTCGTCCCACGGCGCGGATGTGCGGGGTGCGGGCCGTGTCGTGGCCGGGGGCGGCGGGCGGGCGGGGCCCCCGTAAGTTCGGGGGGGCGGCGTGTGGGCGGGTTAGACGGGCTCCGGGACGGGAAACCCGCGGGCCGGCGCAGCGCCGCCCGGCCCCCATC
>NZ_JBHYWI010000027.1:0-27317 GCF_042751525.1 Kitasatospora sp. NPDC059408 | reverse complement strand
GGGGGGTGGGGGGGGTTGGGGTCCTGGGGGCGGGGCGCGGGGGGGGGGTGTGTTCGTCCCTGGGCGGGGTTGTGGGGGGTGGGGGGGGGGGGGGGGCGGGGGGGGGGGGGGGGGCGGTCGCCCCTTTGGTGCGGGGCGACGGTTCGGGGGCGGTTTCGCCGTGCGGTGCGACGGAATCGGCGGGGGCGGGCTCAGCGCCGGCGGTCCGTCAGCCGCAGGTGGAGGTGGGCGAGCAGCCGGGCGTCGGGGTCGTCCAGGTCGATGCCGCAGACCTTCTTCACCTTCTCCAGGCGGTAGCGGAAGGTGCCGGCGGGCACGTTGAGGGCGCGTGCGGCCTTGGCGCCGTCCCGGGAGTGCTCCAGGTAGGCGCGCAGCGTGTCGAGCAGCACGAGTTCGCCGGTGCGGGTGGCGTGTGCGCGCAGCCGTTCGACCGAGCTGTCGGCCGGCGGCACGGCGTCGCGCAGGGTGTCCAGGGCGTGCAGCAAGGCGACGGTGTCGGGCAGGTCCGCCACGGAGGCGAAGGCCCGGGCGGCGGCCTTGGCGGAGCGGGTGAAGAGCAGGGCGCGCAGGGCGAGGTCGGCGGTGCGGCGGGATTCCGCGGCCAGGTCGAGTCGGTCCCGGACCTCGCCGATGCCGATGCGCACGGGGTGGGCGGGGTCCTGGGACAGTTCCCGTGCGAGGGAGTCGGCGAGGCGGGTGAGCTGTGCGGCGGCCCGTCGCGGGTCCCGGTCCAGGCCGCCGAGCAGGACCCGGGCGCCGTCGGGGGAGGCCGTGGCGAGCGCGTGGTGGCCCTGTCCCGTGCAGTGTCCGGCCGCCGTGCGGGCGAGCCGGCCGTCGGTGTCAGGGCTCTCGGGTGTGGCGGCGATGGCCAGTACGGCGCACGGCTGCGCCGGGGGCAGCCCGGTGCGGGCCGGCGCGTCGGCCGAGCCCCGGCCGTCCAGCAGGGCGCGGGCGGCTTCCAGGACCTGCTCGCGCTGTCCGGCGCGGCGCACCCGGTCGTGCAGGAGGTGGGCGGCGGCGACGCGGGCGGCGGCCTGGAGGGCGTCGGAGACGGTGGGCGGCAGGGGGCGGTCGGTCGGTGCGACCCAGATCGAGCCGAGGATCTCCTCGCCGGCGCGGACCGCGATGGCCGCGCGCTCGGGGACGTCCCCGTGCGGGCGGCGGTGGAGCGCGCCCGGGGTGGTGCGCAGCCGGTGGAAGAAGCCGTTCTTGCGCATCGCCTCGACCCGGTCGGGCGGTACCCGGTGGGTGAGGATGGTGTCCCGGCGGATGTCGTCGACGTCCTTGTTGTTCGAGGAGTAGGCGAGGACGCGGGAGTGCGGGCTCTCGATGGTCACCGCTCCGCCCACCAGGGGGGCCAGCGCCTCGGCGAGCGCGTCCAGGTCGCCGAGCGGCACGGTGGTGGCCTCCGGTTCGCCGGCCACCTCCAGTGCGGCGCGCAGGGCCGCGATCAGCTGCGCCCAGTCGACCCAGCTGTGGCGGAAGAGCAGTGCCGCCCCGGCCTCGGCCGCGGCGGCGCGCAGCGCGCCGTTCGGCGGGCCGGCGCCCTCGTCGCGGAAGACGACGCCCGCGGCGCCGTCGCGTCCGGCCGCCCGGACCAGGGCGAGGGCCTGCTCGGAGCGGGGGTCGACGCGGACGGCGACGAGCAGGTCGCCGCGGCCGGCGCCCGGTTCGGGCCGGTCGAAGACGTCGAGGCCGAGGACGGGGACGTCCTGCCCCAGCGGGGCGAGGCACAGCTCGACCACCGCCTCCGTCAGGAGCAGCAGCCCGTGCAGCGTCCGCTCGGGTGCCGTGGTGCCGGTCGACGTCGACGGCTGCTCCGGCATGGGCCGCCCCTCCCCCGCGGTGCGTGGCCGCCGGTCCGGGCCGGGCCGGCGTGCTGGGCGGACAAGCGTACTCGCCGCCGCGGGGTCGGGAAGGGCCGACATGAGGCCGGGAAGGGGCGCCGCGGGGCCGGGAAGGGCTGACGCGGGGTCGGGAAGGGCCGACGTGGTGTCAGCGGTTCGGGCCGGACCCCGCCGCGGTGATCCGGTACATGACGGCGCCGTGGCCCGGCACCTCGGCGGCGATGGCGTCCGCGGTCTCGCCTGTGGTGTGTTCCCAGAGGTCGCGCAGGACGTAGTGGTCGGCGGCGGGCAGGCCGACGGCGTACGCGGTCGTGGAGATGACGGCGCGTTCGGCGTTCTCGTTGAAGAGCGTGACGGCCACGGAGCCGTCGGCGAGGGGTTTGGCCAGGACGTCGAGGCCGTTGGCCATGGTGACCGGCCGGCCCTGTTTGCCGAGCGGGTCCTGGTCCACGGCGATGACGTCGGTGTTGCCGAGGATCGCCATGGTCCCGGGGGTGGCCCTGGTCAGGTCGGTGCCGGCGAGCAGCGGGGCGGCCATGGCGGCCCAGAGCGAGAAGTGGGCGCGGTCCTCGTCGGCCGTCATGCCGTTGCCGACCTCCAGTGCGTCGGGGTCGTTCCACGCGCCCGGCCGGGCGCGGTCCGCGAGCTGGACGTTGACGTGGAAGATCTCCAGCATCCGGCTGTAGGTGGGTCTGATGTCGTCGGTGGTCCGCCACAGCTGCCCGATCTCGGCGCCCCAGTCGGCGACGTCCTGTTCGCCCCAGTTGCAGAGGCTGTAGACGATGGGACGGCCGGTGCGGGCCAGGGCGTCGCCCATCGTCCGGTAGCGCTCGCGGGCCGGGGTCGGCTGGTTGCCGGGGCAGCTGTCGTACTTCAGGTAGTCGACGCCCCAGGAGGCGAAGGAGTCCGCGTCCTGCTGCTCGTGGCCGAGGCTGCCGGGGTAGTGCGCGCAGGTCTCCACGCCGGCGCTCTCGTAGATGCCGAGTTTGAGGCCCCTGGCGTGGACGTAGTCGGCCACGCCCGCGATGCCGTGCGGGAACTTGACCGGGTCCGGCACGAGGTGCCCGTCGGGGCTGCGCTCGTGGGTCATCCAGCAGTCGTCGATGTTGACGTACTCGTAGCCGGCCGCCTTCAGGCCGGTGGCGACGATCGTGTCGACGGTCCGCTCGACGAGCTGCTCGCCGACCTCGCAGCGGAAGGCGTTCCAGTCGTTCCAGCCCATGGGCGGGGTGAGGGCCAGGGCGGCACCGGCCGGCGCCGCGGCCGGAGCCGGCGTCGGCGTCGGGACCGGCGTCGGCGTCGGGACCGGCGCTGCGGCCGTCGGGGCGACGGCGAAGGGTGCCACGCTCAGCACGGCCGCGAGCGCCGTGGCCCAGAGTTTGCGCATCGTTCCTCCAGTGGGGCGGAGAGCAGCGAGGTGAGTGCTGCGGAAGGGAACTGATGCTTCGAAATCTGCGGACGCCGGAGGGACGTCAACCGCGGATGTCCCCATGACCACTCGAACGTGTCGGCCGCAGGTCCGGGCGGGCCTGCGGCCGACGCCCGGCGGTGGGGCGTCCCGGCTCCGGTGTGCGGCGCCGGGACACCGGCCGGGGCACCGGCCGCAGGGACACCGGCCGCCGGGACACCGCACTGTCAAGGGCACAACCGGAGCGGCGCGTTCGGCAGTAGCCTCTAACGGCTCGTCAACAATGGCCTTAGCAGCATGAATTGGAGATGACGGTGGCCGAAGGACTGCCCGCTGCGGGGGACGGTGGCGGGGACGGCGGGCCGGGGGCCCGGCTGCACGAGCGCGAGGCCGAGCTGCGGTCCGCCGGGCAGGCGATCGGGGCGCTCGCCCGGCCCGGGGACGGGAGCGGCAACTGCGGGCCCGGCGGGAGCGCTTCGGGGGAGGTGCTGCTGTACACCGGCGCGGCCGGACTGGGCAAGACCGCGGTGCTGACCGAGGTCCGGCGCGAGGCGGCGGGCGCGGGCTGCACCGTGCTGTTCGCCCGGGGCGGGGAGCAGCGGCGCCACGAACCGTTCCACGTGGTGCGCCAGCTGGTGCAGCCGGTGCTGGCGGGCCTGTCCGACGGGGAGCGGGCGCGGGTGCTGGGGCCGTGGGAGGACATCGTGGGCCCGGCGGTGGGGCTGTTGCGGCCCGGCGGGCAGCTCGACCCGCAGGGGGTGCGCGACGGGCTGGACTTCGTGCTCACCCGGCTCGTCCAGCTGCGCCCGCCGGTGGCGGTGATCGTCGACGACCTGCACTGGGCGGACCCGGAGTCGCTGGGCTGGCTGGCGGGTGTGGCGGTGCGCGCCCGTGAGCTGCCCGCGCTGCTGGTCCTGGCCTGCCGTGACGAGTTCCCCGACGGCGTCCTCGCCCTGGAGCGCGCGCTGGCCGCCGCGGCCGACCGGTGCCACCGGCTGCGGCCGCTGCGGCCCGCCTCGGTCGCGCACCTGGTGCGCGAGGCCCTGGGCGACGGGGCGGAGGACGCCTTCTGCCGTGACGTCTGGTCGGTCACCGCCGGCAACCCGTACGAGACCACCGCCCTGCTGCGCGAGGTCCTCGACCAGCAGCTCGACCCGGTCGGCGAGAACAGCGCGCAGCTGCGCGAACTCGCCGCCAACGCCCGGGGGATGACCTTGCGGCACTGGCTGGACAAGCTCGGCCCCACCACGCTGCGCTTCGCCTGGGCGGCGTCGATGCTCGGCACCGACATCCGCCCGGAGCTCGCCGCCGCGATCTGCGCCCAGAGCCCGGACACCGCCGCCGGATCGGTGCGGGAGCTGCGCCGGCACCGGGTGCTGACCGGCACGCCGGGCGGGCGGCTGGAGTTCGTCCACCCGCTGGTGGCGACCTCGCTCTACCAGTCCATGCCGCCGGCCACCCGCACCGGGATGCACGGGGTGGCCGCCGTCGAGGTGGAGAACGCGGGCCTCGGCCTGCTGGCGGCCTCCCGGCACCTGCTGGAGCTGCTGCCCGAGGGCGACGGCGCCATCGTGGCCAAGCTGCGCCGCGCGGCCCGCGAGCACCTGGCCATCGGCGCGCCGGAGGCCGCCCAGCGCTGTCTGCGCCGGGCCATCAGCGAGCCGCCCGCCGACGAGGACCGGGCCACGGTGCTCTACGAGCTCGGCTGCTCGGCCCTGCTCACCGATCCGGCGACCACCGTCAACCAGCTGGGCCTGGCGCTCGCCGAGCCGGACGGGCTGGACCCCGGGACGCGGGTGGACGCGACGTTCCGCCTCGCCCAGGCCCTGGCCCACAGCAACCGGCTCGACGAGGCCGCCGCGGTGTGCGCGGAGGAGGCCGCGCGGACCTCGCCGGGGCCGGGGCGGCTGCGTCTGGAGGTCGCGCACTTCATGTTCGCCGTGTTCCAGTCCGTGGACGAGGACGGGCCGGGGCGCTCCAAGCGGCTCGCGGAGTTCGCGCGGATGCTCGACACGGTCGGCCTGGCCTTCACCGACGCCGACGCCGACAGCGACGCCAACAGCAACGCCGGCACCGACGAGCGGCCGCTGTTCGAACAGGACGGCCTGGCCCACGCGGTGGCCGTGCTGCGCTGCTGGGACCTGACGCTGCGCGGCGCCGACCGGGAGCGGGCGCTGGCCCTGGCCGAGTCCGCGCTGCCGCACGGCCGCCTGCCCTCCAGCCTGGGCTGGACCAACACCACCTGGGGCTTCGAACTGCCCGGCATCCTCGGCATCAGCTACCTGTACGCCGACCGCGTCGACCGGGCCGAGGAGCTGTTCACCGAGGCGGTGCGCGCCTACGAGGTCGCCGGGTGGAGCGGCGGCCACCTCGGCTTCGCCCACCTGCTGACCGGCATGCTCCGCTTCCGCTGCGGCGCCCTCGCCGAGGCGGAGGACCACCTGCGCCGGGCGCTGCGCATCGCCGGGCGGATCGGCCCGGGGATCCCGCTGCACTGGGACGCGGTCGGGGCGCTGGCCGAGACGCTGGCCGCGCGCGGGCGGCTGGCCGAGGCCCTGGAGCTCGCGCACGAGCACGGCTTCGGCCCGCCGTACCCGAGTGTGATGGTCCTGCCCGACGCGCCGACGCTGTACGGCCGGCTGCTGCTGGCCCGGGGCGACGCGCCGGGGGCGGCGCAGGCGCTGGCCGCCGCCGGCGCGGCCCTGGACGCGCGCGGGTGGCGCAACACGGTGTGGGCGCCGTGGCTCGCCCACCTGGCCCGCGCGGTGGCCGGTGACGAGCCGGAGCGGGCCCGCGCGCTGGCCGGGGAGGCGGTGCGCCGGGCCAGGGAGTCGGGCACGGACTCGGCGATCGGCAGCGCGCTGCGGCTCGGCGCCTCGGTGCACGAACGGGCGGACGCCGCCGAGCTGCTGGCGCAGGCCGTGCGGCACCTGGAGCGCTCCCCCGCCCGCTACGAGCACGCGGTGGCGCTGGTCGACCTGGGCGAGGCGCTGGGCACCGGGTCGGGCGCGCGCGACGCGCTCGCGCGCGGGCTGGAGCTGGCCACCCGCTGCGACGCCGACGGCCTGGCCGACCGGGCGCGGGCCCTGCTGGGCTGATTCACAGGGGCAGTTCGACCGTCAGGGGCCGGTGGTCGGACACCTCGCTGCGGGAGGCGTGGCCGTACGGGGTGCCGGCCACGCCGCTGGTCAGGATGTGGTCGAACTGCACCAGCGGGCGGTGCGAGGGGTAGGTCCGCGCGCGGACGGCGTCGCGCCAGGCACCGTTCCGTCCAGCGGAGTCGCGCGGTGCGGCGAGCAGTTCGGCGGCGCTCAGGACGGTGCGCGGGATGGCGCCGACCAGGTTGAGGTCGCCGAGCAGGACGTGCGGGCGCGGCAGGGCGGCGATCCAGCGGCGCAGGAACAGCAGCTGGCGCACGTTCTGCCCGGGGACGGTCGACAGGTGCGCGGCCACCACCGTGAACGGCCCGCGCCGTCCCTCGACGACCGCCGCCAGCGCGGCGCGCGGCCGGTCGCGGGACCAGACGAGGCCCTGCTTGCCGGGTATGCGCAGCGGCACCGCGATCGGGGCCGGCGCGAGGCGGGCGGCCCGCCACGCGCGCACCGGCAGGCGCGACAGCAGTGCGACGCCGTGGGAGGGGCCGCCGCCGTCCGGGTCCGCGTCGTCGGGTCCGTACACGCGCAGCCCGGGGCGGGACGGGTCGAGGAGCCAGCCCCGCCCGAGGACGGCGTGGCCGTGGAGCGCGGAGGCGTAGCGCCAGTGGGCGGCCGCCACCGCGCGGGCGACCGCGCCGGCCTGGTCGACGCCGCCGGAGCGCTCCTGGAGCCGGTCGACCTCCTGCAGCGCCACGACGTCGGCGTCCAGCGCGGCGACGGCCTCGCACAGCGGCCGCTCGGGAGCGGGCATGTCCCGCATGGACGCGGGACGGCCGTCCGCCCCGACCGGCCTGCCGTGCAACACATTGAACGTCGCGAGGCGCACCCGCTGGGTCATCGTCATGCCCCGGACGCTACCCGGACGCCGCCTCAACCCTGCGGCTGCCCGGGGACGGTGAGGGGCCCGACGCCGGCCATGACCCAGGACGGGAAGTGAGTGAGGGGGATCGCGGGCGAGGCGGGGGCGTCCGGGCGCACCGATCCGGCGGGGAAGAACGCCACCCGGCAGCGCCGGCACAGCCGGCCGGCCTGCCACACCCGCATGTGGCGCTGCCACAGCGCCTGCCGCTCCGGCAGGCCCTGTTCGGCGGCCCGGGTGCGCTTGTCGCGGCTCTTGGTGTGCACGACGAGGCCGATGGCCGCCAGGATCCCGGGCAGGAGGAACACGCCGACGCGGCGGCCCAGCTGGTAGGCGGTCGAGTACCCGTCCATGTTCTCGGTGGAGTTCGCCAGGGAGACGAGGCCGAGCAGGCAGAGGGCCCCGGCGATGGAGAAGAGCACGATCGCGGCGGTGTGCATGCGGATGCGGACCGGCCCCGGCTCGGGCGGCGGGGCCAGCAGCGCCCGCACTCCCCCGTCGAGGCGGACGTCCGCCAGGGCTTGCGGCACGGGGACGCACTCGTCCGGTGCGGCACATTGGGGGCAGGCCACGGCCATGGGTCAATTCCTCCTACGAGTCGATGAGTTGTGCGCATGCTTCGCCGGCCGGGTGCTCATGGTTCCGGTTCCCCCCATGGAGCGCTTCGGGGCCGAACGGCCGCGCGCATGCGGACGCTATCAGCGCCCTTGCGCGCGCTCAACGTCGATTGACCAGGGTGACGCGGCCGGGGGGCAGCGGGCGCGGAGGACGGCCGAGAACCGGGCCCTGTCCGGCGGGTTGGTCCCGTAGCGTTTGCCCTCCGAAGTGTGGACTTGGGGAGGGTCTTGTGAAGTCTCGGATGGCGAAGGTGCGTTGGGTGGGTGCTCTGGCCGCGGCGGGGGCGCTGGTGGTGGCCGGGGCCGGTAGCGCAGGGGCGGACGGGACGGACGACGGCTCCGGCGGGCCGGTGCGGGGTGTGCCGCGGACCGTCGAGCTGGGTACGTCGCCGGCCTCGGTGGCGGTCACTCCGGACGGGCGCAAGGCGTACGTCTCGGTCAAGGACGGCACGCACGGCGCCAGGCTGAAGGTGGTCGACACCCGGAGCGGGGCCGTCACCGCCACGGTGACGCTGACCACCGGGTTCGGGGCCGACGCCGGGCCGGTGACGCTCAGTCCGGACGGCTCGCGCGCCTACGTGCTGTTCGGGACGAGCCGCAAGGTGCCGCTGTCCGTGCTGGGCACCGTCGACACGGCCACCGACACCCTCGTCTCCAGCACGGACGCCCCCGACCAGCCGCGCCCCGACGGCACCAGCCCCGGGGGCCTCGGCTCGCTGGCGGTGAGCCCGGACGGGTCGCGGGTCTACGTCACCCAGGACGGGCCCGCGGCCTTCCACCGTCCGCCCCAGGAGGGCGCCCGCGTCCTGGAGTTCTCGCCGCAGCAGCAGGCGTACACGGCCGCCGTGCCGGTGCCCGGCCACTACCTGGGGTCGGTCGTGGCGCGGGCCTGCGGCGACGACGCGTACGTCGGCACCGACGAGGGCCTGGTCCACCTGGACACCGGCGCCGAGCCCCCGGCCGTGGCCGGGACCGTCGCCGCCACCGCCGGCACCGTCGTCGCGCTGGCCCTCTCCCCCGACGGCACCCGCCTGTACGGAGTGGGCGACACCGGCACGGGCTACACCGTCGACACCGCCACCGACACCGTCACCGCGACCACGAACATCGCCCCCGGCCAGCGGCTGGAGAACCCGTCGGTGAGCGCGGACGGCACCCGGCTCTACGCCATCGCGCAGCAGTCGGCGGTCCTGTCCGTCGACACCGCCACCGGTGCCCCCGTCCCCGGCGAGGGCGTCGGCGGCCTCGCCTACGTGACGGGCCTGGCGGTCGGGCCCGACGCCCACACCTTCTACGTCGCCGGCAACGGCAGCCTGCGGATCATCGGGTACTGACCCGCGCCGCGCCACCACGCCACGTCACCGGGCTGCGGCCGCCTGCGCGCGCAGGAGCTTCTTGTCGGGCTTGCCCGCGTCGGTGAGCGGCAGCTCGGTCAGGAAGGTGACGTGGGCCGGCTCGTGCAGCGGGCCGCGCCGGGTGCGCACCAGGGCGCGCAGCTCCTGCGGGTCGGGGCGGCTGCCGGGGACGGGGACGACGACGGCGTGGACGCGTTCGATCCGGTTGGCGTCGGGGGCGCCGAAGACCGCGCTCTGGTGCACCCGGGGGTGGGAGTTGAGGATGTCCTCCACCTCGGAGGTGTAGACGTGGCCGGCGCCGGTGTTGATGAGGTCCTTCAGCCGGTCGACGATGTAGAGGTAGCCCTCGTCGTCCAGGTGGCCGACGTCGCCGCTGTGCAGCCAGCCGTCCCTGAGGGCGGCGGCGGTCAGGTCGGGCTGCTTCCAGTAGCCCCGCATCAGGCTGTCGGAGGCGATGCACACCTCGCCGTGCCGGCCGGCCGGCAGGTCGCGGCCCTGCTCGTCGCGGATCGCGACCCGGTAGCCGGGGGCGATCCGGCCCACCGAGTGCAGCAGGTGCGGGCGGGCCGGGTCGTGGTCGCCGGTGTCCAGGACGCTGACGATGCCCGCCTCGTGCTGCCCGTACAGCTGGACGAGGACCGGGCCGAAGCGGCGCAGCGCGTCGGTCAGGCGGGCCGGTGAGGCCTGGCAGCCGCCGTAGGTGAGGCGGCGCAGGCTGGTGGTGTCGGTGTGCGCGGAGTCCGGGTGGTCCAGCAGCCGGTAGAGCAGCGGGGGCATCAGGAAGACGTCGGTGATGCGTTCGTGCTCGATGGCGGCGAGGACGGTGGCCGGCTCGAAGCCGTCGAGGAGCACCGCGCTGCCGCCGGCCCGCAGCACCTTGTCGGTCAGCTGGCCGGCGGCGTGGGCGATGGTGGTGCACACCAGCAGGCGCGGCGGGCCGGCCGGGTCGTCGGCGGGCAGGTCGGGGCCGAAGCGGCGGACCTGTCCGTAGGTGACGCAGATGCCCTTGGAGTGGCCGGTGGTGCCGCCGGAGTGGCGGATGGTGCGCACGTCGTCGGGGCGGGCGCGGCTGGTGAACGGTTCGGCGCTCTCGGCGGCGGCGAGGGCCAGCAGGTCCGTGGCCCCTTCGGCAGGACCGAGGGCGAGGACGGCCTCGACGGGGGTCCGCGCGGTGATCGCGGCGGCGCGCTCGGCGTGTTCGGGGTCGACGATCAGCGTGTGGGTCTCGACGTCGCGGACCATGGCGGCCTGGGTGTCGGCCGGCAGCCGGGTGTAGAGCTGGTCGGTGCGGCAGCCGACCAGGTTGGCGGCGTAGCGCGCGGCGATCGCCTCGGGCCGGTTGCCGGTCAGCAGGGTGACGGTGTGGTGGCGGTCGACGCCGCGGGCGCGCAGGGCGCGGGCGAGCCGGTGGGTGAGGTCGCGCAGCTGCCCGGTGGTGGTGACGCGTCCGTGGTGGAGCAGGACCGGGCGGGCGGGGTCGGTGGCCAACTCGTCGAGGATGTCGACGACTTCGGTGCGGAAGGGCGGGGTGGTCGGCATGTGTTCTGCGCCTCGGGTCAGTGGTGGGCGAGGGGGCGCGCGTCGACGGTGTGGTGCTCTTCGGTGAGCAGGGAGTGGGCGAGCACGCTGTAGAGCGTGTCGTTGGGTCCGTCGGCGATGCGCAGCCCGCGGATGTCGCGCAGGCGCTTCTCCTGGGGGGTCTGCTTGGTGTAGCCCTCGCTGCCGTGCAGCTGGAGGGCGAGGTCGACGGCGCGGTAGGCGGTGTCGGTGGCCAGGGCCTTGGCGGCGGAGCAGGCGGCGACGTCGGTCTCGCCCTGGTCGATGCGCTCCAGCAGGGCGAAGCACCACGCGGTGGCGGCCTCGACCTGGGCGGCGGCGGTGCCCAGGCGGGCGGCGACGGAGGGGATCGCGGCGAGCGGCATCCGGGCGACGGTGCGGGCGCGGGTGCGGGCCGCGGACTCCTGGATCGCGGCGGCGGCCGCGCCCAGGCAGACCAGGGACATCATCAGGCGCCAGGCGGAGAAGTGCGCGTCGAAGATCCGGCGGCCGTCGCCGGGGGCGCCGAGCAGGCGGTCCTTGTCCAGGCGGACGTCGACGAAGTGCAGGTGGCCGAAGCTCCAGCCGCGCATGCCCATCGGGTCGGTGGTGTCGGTGAGCACCCCGGCGGCGTCCATCGGGACCCACACGGCGGACAGCGGCACGTCGCGCAGGTCGGTGCTCTCCAGGTCGGCGCGGTCGACGAGTTTGGCGAAGACGACGAAGCCGTACGCCTCCTCGACCCGACTGATCAGGCCCTTGGAGCCGGAGAGCGTGTAGTGGTCGCCGTGGTCGACCAGGACGGTCCGGAAGCCCCGCAGGTCCGAGCCCGAGTGCGGCTCGCTGGAGGCGATGCCGGCCAGCTTGCCCGCGCCGACGACCTGTTCGCGGGTGTCGCGGACGAGCGCGGGCGAGCCGTGGCGCAGCGGCATCGCGGCGTGGCCGGTGCTGAAGATCTCGCGGGCGTCGCAGTCGCGCTGCCCGGCGAGGAACATGGCCATGCCCTGGGCGACGCGTCCGGTCGCGCCCGGTGCGTCCGGTCCGCCCGGTCCGCCCGGTCCGCCCGGGGCTTCGATGTCGATGCCGGTGAGTCCGGCGGCGGCGGCCTTGGCACGCAGGGCGAGCCAGTCGGGGCGGGGGTCGCCCTCGCGGACGGGTGCGGGCAGGTGGGTGTCCAGGAAGGCGGTCAACCTGGCTTCGAGTTCGAGGAGTTCGGGGTGACGGAGCAGGAGCGGGCTGATGCCGGTGACGGGCATGGGTGGGCTTCGTCCTTGCGGAGTGGGTCGGCTGGAGGTCTTCGGAGGCTGAGCGGTCAGAGGCTGAGCGCGGCGGGCGGCCCGGGGGTAGTCAGAGGCTGAGCGCGGCGGGCGGCTGGGTGCGCACGGCGTCGTTGAGCTTGGCCTTGTCGTGGCGCTCGCCCTTCTTCAGGTGCTTGATCACCAGCAGGCAGGGCAGTCCGAAGGTGCCGCCGGCGAACTCGCGCGGGCGGCTGCCCGGGACGGCGACCGTCCACGGCGGCACCTCGCCGCGGCTCAGCTCCTCGCCGGTGGCGGCGTCGATGACGGGGATCGTGTCGGTCAGCAGGGCACCGGCGCCCAGCAGCGCGCCCTCGCCGACCCGGGCGCCGCTGTAGACCATCGAGCGGGCGCCGATGAAGGCGTCGTCCTCGATCACCACGGGCTTGGCCATCGGAGGTTCGATCATGCCGCCGAGCCCGACGCCCCCGGACAGGTGGACGTTGCGGCCGATCTGGGCGCAGGAGCCGATGCCGACCCAGGAGTCGACCAGGGTGCCCTCGCCGACGTAGGAGCCGATGCCGATGTGGCTGGGCATCACCACCACGCCGGGCTCCTGGAAGCTGCCGCGCCGGATCACCGCGCCCGGCGACACCTGGACCCCGTCGATCGTGCTCTTCAGCGGGATCTTGTCGGCGCAGTGGAACGGGCCGAACTGCGAGGGCTGCGGCGCGGCCTGCTTGTAGAGCAGCAGGATCGCGTTCTTCAGCCACTCGTGCACGACGAACTCGCGTCCGACGCCGTCCGGCTCGGCCACCCGCGCGCGGCCGGTGTCGAGCAGACCGATCGCGGCGTCGACGGCCGCCACCGCCTCGGCGGACTGCAGCGACACCTCGTCGCGGCGCAGCCACAGCTCTTCGAGTTCGCTCTGCAGGCTCGTCACATCGATGCCGCGATTGCCCATTGCCATTCCCCGCTCAACAGATCGTCCAGGTTTTCCAGGTCGGGAGCCGGCCCGCACGAGATTCCCCCGGGTGCGGTCTCCGGCTGCGCCGCGCGGCGCCGGGTCACTCCCCCGGGGCGTCCGCGCGCGACAACGGCACGCCGAGTTACCTTCCGGTAACGGCGCGCCGAAGTCACCCTGACATACCTGCGATTCGTAGATCAAATCGTGCATGTAGGCACAGATGTTAAGGTTGAAAAGTAAATTTTTGCCCTGATCATAGGGCTGCTTGGGGGTGGGCGGACCAGGCTCAGGCCGGGGGCCGCCGGCTCGGCAGGGCCCCCCGCCCCGGCAGGGCCGGGCGTCCCGTCAGGCGCAGGGTGTCGGCCTCCAGGTACCGGCGGGAGTTGCAGCCCCACTCCAGGTTGCCGCGCATCCACGCCTTCAGTCCGTCGGTGAACGTGCCGACGGCGGCCCGGTCGGCCTCCCCCAGCCCGTGCCAGCTGCCGCACAGCGCGGTGAGCGACTCCTCGGCGCGCAGGAAGACCGCGACGTCCCGGGCGACCTTGCGGTACACGTGGTCGATCGCGTCCTGCATCCCGCAGCCCAGCTCGCGGCCCACCGCCAGCACGCCGTTGGTGACCTCCCCGACGGCCAGCTCCTTGCGCAGCGACAGGACGTCGTTCACCCAGACGACCACGTCGGCCGCCTTGTTGACCATCGTGCGCAGCTGCTCGGACTCGTGGAGCAGCGCCGGGACCTCCTGGCCGGCCGCGTACTCCAGCAGGTCCAGGGAGGGGGTGATGCCGCCGGAGGCGCGGCGCAGCTGGGTGTAGCCGCTGAGGGCGGGGACGTGCCGGCGCTCGCGGTTGGCCGCCTCGTAGCGGAAGGCGTCGAGGAACTGGCCCATGTGGCCGATGAACCGCAGCTGCCACTGGAGGCTCTGGCAGCCGGCCAGGCCGCGCCACACCTCGGCGAGTTCGGCGGCGAGCGGGGGCATGCTGCGGGCGCGGGCGGTCCGCCGGTTTCCCCCCGCCGACGATCCGTCAGGGATCATCGGGAGGGCGGCGAGCATCCGCAGGGTGGTGCGGGTGTGGCCGGCGGCCCGTGCGGCCTTGGCGCACTCGCGGCCGTCGTAGAGGTCGTCGATGACGAAGGCCCAGGTGAACCAGCCGGCGAGGGGGGCGAGGCGCTCGGCACGCAGGTGCGGGTAGCAGCGGGCGATGAGTTCGCCGAGGTGGGTGTCGGCGAGGCGCTGGCGGGCGCGCGGGCCGTCGACCAGGCCGTAGCGGTCGGCCCACGCCAGGATGAGGCGCTCCAGTTCCTGGCGGTGGGGGGACATGCGGGGCGGCAGGCGGTACAGGACGTGGCCGGGGTCGGGCAGGAGGCGCAGGTCGCGCGGGACGGGAAGGACGGGAGTCATGCCGTGTCGGTCTCCTTCGGACGGTCCGCTGCGGCCTGGTTCAGGAGTGTCTGGCGCGCAGGCGCAGGCGCAGCGGGGCCGGGTGGATCACGGTCCAGGGGCGGGGTTCGACCAGGTGCGGCAGGACGGGTCCGGGCCTGGGCCGCAGGTGCCAGCGGGAGGCGATGACGGCGAGGGCCAGGGTGATCTCGGTGAGGGCGTAGACGTCGCCGATGCACTTGCGGGCGCCGTAGCCGAAGGGGACGTAGGCCTGGCGCGGGAGTTCGGCGCGGCGTTCGGGCGACCAGCGGCCGGGGTCGAAGCGTTCGGGGTCGGGGTAGAGGTCGGGGCGGTGGTGGAGGAGGTACGGGGAGAGCAGGACGGGGGTGCCGGGGGCGAGGTGCTCGCCGGCGAGTTCGACGGGTGCGGTGACGGTGCGGCTGTAGAACCAGGCGCTCGGGTAGTAGCGCAGCGTCTCGGCCACCACGCGGTGGGCGAGGTCGAGGCGGGCGACGTCGGCGGGGGTGAGCGCGCGGGTGTCGGCGCGCACGGGCAGGACGGCGCGGGCCTCGCGGGCGACGGCGTCGGCCAACTCCTCGTCCCGGGACAGGAAGTGCAGGGCCCAGCCGAGCGCGGAGGCGGAGGTGCCGATGCCGCCGGTGAGCATGGTGACGACCTGGTCGCGCATCTCGCGGTCGGTCAGCCCCTCGCCGATCATGAGGGCGAGGAGGTCGTCCTTGGTGCCGTCGCCGGCGCTCCGGCGGGCGGCGACGGCGCCGTCGACCTCCCGGCTCACCGTGCGGCAGGCGTGGCGGAAGCGGCGGTTGCCCGGTGTCGGCAGCCGGTCGAGCAGGGTGAACGGGTAGCGCATCTGCCGGCCGATGCCCGCGTGGAAGTCCGGGTAGACGGCGGCGATCCGGGCCACCGCGGCGGAGGAGCCGTCCGCGGAGAACATCGTGCGGGTGATGATCCGGGCGATCAGCGGGTAGGCGTGCCGCTCGACGTCGATCACGGCGCCGTCCGACCAGCCGCCCGCGGTGGCGAGGACCTCCTCCAGCATCACCCCCAGGTACCGCCCGAAGGCCTCCGCCCGGAAGGCGGGCTGGAGTTGACGGCGCTGACGCCGGTGCACGTCGCGCGGCGTGGAGCCCAGCCCGTCCCCGAGGAAGGGCCGCAGCTTGTCGAAGAGCGGCCCGCCCTTGTCGAAGTGCCGGCTGTCGGTGAGGACGTGCTGGAACAGCTCCGGCGTGCACACCATCACCGCCCGCTGCGGCCCGAGCCGCAGCTCGACGAGGTCTCCGTGCGCGGGCAGCGAGCGCAGGAACGGCAGCGGATCACGGAACAGCGCCGGAACGTGCCCGAGCAACGGAACCGCCCCGGGCGCCCGCCCGGCACGGTGAACGGGCGCGGCGGTCACGGCAGGTGCAGTCATGTCTCCCCATTCGACGACGACCAGGACCCCGGCCGGCCGGGACGAGACCCCGGCCGCCGGAAGGCAGTCAATCTGGCACCGCCCGAGGGGAGTTGAGAAGCCCGGACCGCCCCCGAATATCTGTACTACGACGCTTTCCAGCCGGTGCGTCACACCCTGCCACCATTTGCCCGCCCGCAGCACCCCACCACAAAGGCCCTGCCACCCCGCGACGGCGGGGTGGCAGGGCCTCGGTTGTCCCCGGACAGGGGACGCACGGTCCTACGCGGACTTGCGGAACTCGAAACTCCCCGGACGGTCGACGGAGACCGGGATGTAGTTGACGAGTGTTCTGCGGATCGAGCCAACCGCGCATTTAACCTCACGTCAATGCGCAGCCGGGTCTAGTATCCGCTTCCCAGCGGCAGGTCAGGCAGGCTCCGCAGCAGGGCCCGCACATCATTCATGGATGCACCCACCCGCGTCTCGAAGTCCCGCTCGTCACCGGTCTCAAGCGCTTCACTCATCAGTGAAACGACGAGGAAGAATTCATCCCGCGCCATCGTGACCACGATCTCCGCTCCGCGATCTTCAATCTGCATGAAATATCCTCGTATTCGGACTCTACTTTATCGAGGAATGCAATCCTCAAGGCCCCTTGAGCGCCCCGGCCGCGCACTTGAGGCGCGGCCGGGGCGATGAACACTCAGCCGAGCGGGGACTCAGCCCTTCAGCTTGGACCTGTAGGAATCCAGGATCTTCGGCCACGCGGGGCCGACTCGCAGATCGTCGTCCAGCACCAGCACCGTGGGCAGGCCCTGCGCCGCGACGCCGTAGAGCATCCGTGCGACGGAGCCCGTGAGCAGGTGGTCGTAGTGGAATGAGCCTTCGAATCCCAGCCAGGCAACCCGGGCCCCCTGCGCACAGACCTGCTCAAGGCATGCTTCGAGGTACGGCCCGAGCGGAGTGGGCAACGCACTGAAGGACAGGTCGTACTCGACCACCTGGAGGCCGGTCAGCACGTGCTCGTCGTCTTCGAGGTGGTACGTGGAGATCTGGTCCGGGGAACACCCGTCGACGTCGAAGGTGAGATCGAAGGGCTCAGCGGAGGGGGCTGCTGCAAACAGGCTGATGACAGCCTCGTCGTCATCCCACGACAGAGCCTTGAGGAGACGACTCATGAGAGCCCCCAATTGGCGATCTGACTGGGACTGGGGACCACGGCCGTAAGGACCTTGCCCGCGTACGGTCCCTCCTTCGCGACGAACAGGACGACATGCTTGCCATCGACCTTGCCGGCGAATGCCCGGGTCAACGTGTCGGACTTCGTGTCATCAAACGTCTTGGTGGGGTTCGTGAGGATGTGGCTGGTCTTCTCCTCGAACAGCTGGACGCGCTTCTGGAGACTGCCCCCGGGGGGAATCAATCCCTCCTTCTCGAGATGTCGAATGGCATGGCCTCCTCCCTTGTTCATGTTCTGGTAGGCAGTGGCCACCGTGTCCGGGGAAAACCCGCAGACTACGTCGTCGTCATTGTGCACCAAGACCGGCGTGCCGCCAGCGAGGACATAGTACGTGTGGACGGTGTTGACGGTGAGGTTGTAGGCGGGCTGGAGGGTCGTCCAGTGCCTGGTCGCGGTGATGGCCAGGGGCCGACCGGTGTCGGTGCGCAGGGTGTCGTCGGCGGTGAGGTCGGCGGCGTCGCGCCAGGCGTGTTGGTTCTCGGCCCAGAAGGGATGATGGCCGGTGGAGGTGACGGTGCCGGTTGCGTCGCTTTCGGAGACGACAGTGAGGTCGGTGAAGTCGCGGTCGTCGGGCGTGTAGATGGTGGCGTCGACCCGGCGGGGGGTGGTTTCGCCGGTTTCGGGGTCGGTGGCACGTACCTGATCGCCGATGCGGATCTCTTCGATCGGGCGGGCGGATCCGTCAGCCATGAGAACCAGGGTGCCTGCGGGGAAACTGTGCTTCTTCGGGTTCTTCCGCGTGCACGCTTCGATCAAGTTCTCAAGGTTGCGGTAGCGCGATCCTTCGATGACGCCTTCGACGCCCTCCTCGACCTTCTTGAGGATCTTGAGCTTGCCGACGGGCAGGAGCGTCGCTCCGGCGGAGATGCACTTGCCGAGTGTGGGGCTGGTGATGCAGTCCTTGACGTCGTTGAGGCCGAGGATCTCCCAGACGGCGGCATTCAGCGTGGGGTCGATCTCCGGCGGCGCGATGTAGAAGTTGCCGCCCGAGGACAGGATGCACGGCATGAGACCGCGGATCTCGTGATTGATCGGGGGTGCGCAGCGCTTCTTCGACTGCTCCTGATCCGCCCTGCGCTGTTCCTCGGCCCTCCGGTCCTCCTCAGCCTTGCGCTCTTCCTCGGCCTTCTTGCGCGCCGTGGCTTCTTCGGACTGGCGCAGCTCCAAGGTGGCCTGCCAGGCCTGGGAAGCGAGGGTGTTGGCTTCCGTCGAGCTCTTGCCCGCGGCCACGGCTGAGGCCCGGGCATTGGCTGCGGAGTCGTTGGCCTGCTCGGCGGAGGAGCGGGCGTAGGCCGCGGAGAACTTCGCCTTGGCGGCCGATTCCTCGGCGGCGGCCGCGTCACGCCTGGCGGCGGCAGAGGCGTTGCGCGCAGTGACGGCCGACTTCGCCGCCTTCGACGCGGACGCCTCGGCGCTGGTGGCGGCGGCCCCCGCATCCTGTGCGTAGCCCCGGGCCTGCTGCGCGGACTTGCCCGCCTCGGCGGCGGCCGCCTGGGCCTGTGCCGAGGCGTTGTTGGCGGTTGCCGCGGCCTGGGCCGCGATCCAGCGGTTCTCCTGGGCCTTGGCCGCGGTCTGGGAGGCCTCGGCGATCAGCCGCTGCATCTGGTTGATGTGGTTGTCGGCGAGCTGGTCCTTGCGGTCGGCCATGTACTGGCCGACCCGGACGAAGTCGTGCAGTTCGTCTGCGGGACCGGCCAGGGCGATCTTTGCGGCGGCCTTGGTCTCGGACCCGCCGTCGTTGACGAGCTTGGAGGCGATCACCCGCTCGTCGTCGTTCTGCGCGGAGTACTGGCCGCCGGCGATGAAGGCCGCCCGCGCCTTGGGGTCCTTGGCGGCCAGTGCCTCCTTGGAGGCCTGCTTCACGCCGGGCCCGCCGGCGTTGTTGATCTGGGAGACGCGGACCTGGTACTCGGTGTCCGCGGCGGCGTACCGGCCGTTGGTGTAGAAGTCCGCGACCTCCTGGTCGCTGCCCTTGAGGGCGTTCGCGGCCGCGGTGCGCACGTCCTCGTACTCGCTCTGGATGCTGAGCTGACGGACGTTCTCGCGCATCTCCCGCTGGGTGGCCTGCTTCCAACCGGTGCGCAGGTACTCCAGCATCTCGTCGTCGCCCTCGGACAGGGCGCGGGCGGCCGCCTCCTGGCTCCACGGGCCACTGCTCTTCATGGCCTTCAGGGCGAGCACACGGCCCTTGGCCGCCACGGCCTTGACGTCGACGCCGGGCTTGGCGGCCTCAGCCGCGAGGTCCGTCGCCGTGGTGTCCAGTTCCCTGGTCTCGACCATGGCCGCGGCGGCCTCCGCCGTGAACCTGTCGGCCTGGTCCTTCTGGGACTTCGCGTCCTCGATGGCGGCAGCCGTACGGGTGGCGAGGTCCTGTGCCTCGGCTTCCCGGGCGACCGTGAACACCTTCTTGGCGGTCTCGACCGCCGCGCTGGCGGCTTCGGCCGCATTCTTCGCGGCCTCGGCCTGCCGGTTCGACTCCGCGGCGTGATCGGCCGACTGGCCGGCCCGGGCGGCGGCCTGCTCGGCGGCGTTCGCGGCGTTGTTCGCGTGGGTGGCGGCCGAGTTCGCGGCGTCGCGCGCCTCGTAGGCCGCGGTGGCCGACTGGTTGGCGAGAGCCTGCGCGGCAGTGGCGGCGCGCTGGGCCTCCTTGGCGTGACGACGGGTCTCGGCGGCAGCCGAAGCGGCCTTGGCGGAGGTCACGCCGGCCGCCTTCGCGTGGGCGTTCGCGGCATCGGCGGCGTCGGAGGCGGCGAACGCGTTGGCGGTGGCGCTCAGGGACGCCCTGGCCGCCTCTCCGGCAGCCTTCGAAGCGTCACCGGCCGCACTGGCGGCCGCCGCGGACTTCGCCGCGAAGACTGCCGTCATGCGGGCGGCACCGGCAGCGTTCTTGGCGTCCTCCGCCCTGCCCGCGTCGCCGGCAGCGGCGATCGAGGCGTCGTACGCCCGGGAGGCGGCGTTCGCGGCAGCTGCCGCGGCGCTCGCCGTCTGCGCCGCGGCGAGCGCCGCGACACGGGCCGAGCGGTTCGCGGCGCTGGCCGCGCTGATGGCCTGCTGGGCTGCACCGGCCGCGGCCCGGGCGGCGTCGGCAGCCTGCTGGGCCTTGGCCGCGGCCCTCTGGGAATCGTTCTTGGCCGCCTCGGTTTCCTTGGCTGCGGCCTGGGCCGATTCCATGGCCAGGCCTGACGCCTGGACGGCCCGGGCCGAGGCCTCCTTGGCGGCTTCGGTGGAGGCCTGCGCCTGGACACCGGCCTGCTCGGCCTGGGCCGCAAGCTGCTCGATGGTGGCGTGTTCCTGGTCGCGGTTGCGGGCCACGAACTGCCCGACCTCCAGGAACTCCACGATGTCCTCGGGACTTCCCTTCAGAGCCACCTTGCCCGCAGCCTTCACCGCGGGACCGCCCGCGTTGACGATCTGCGAGACCGTGACCTGGTTGTCGGTCTCACGCTCGACGTACTGGCCGACCTTCAGGAAGTTCGCGACGTCCTCGGGAGTTCCCTTCAGGGCCTCCTTGCCGGCTTCCCTGACCCCGTATCCACCGAAGTTGATGACCCGGGACGCCTCGACACGCTGGTCGTCCTGAAGCGACGTTCTCCACCCGCCCGCCAGGAACGAGCGGAGGTCCTCAGGGGTGCCCTTGAGCGCCTGCTTCGCGGCCTCACGCACACCAGGACCGCCCACGTTGAAGATCCGGCTGACCTCGACCCGGTCGTCGTCGTTCTGGATCTCCCGCGCGGTGGAGAGGAACCTCTTCACGTCCTCGTCGGAACCCACCAACGCGGCCTCGGCAGCAGATTTGACTCCGGATCCACCCCAGCGCCAGAGATCCACGGCCGAGGCACGGTCGGTCACTGCGTACGAATCGTCATCGCCGGCTTCGGCCGCCACGGCCGGCACGCTCCCGAGCAGCCCGGCCGCGAGCGTCACCGGCAGCAGAACAGCGCATGTGCCGCGTACGCCCGGTATCGACCTCCTACGACCGGCCCGATCCGTCCCGGCGTCGCCTGGCGCTCCCCACGAGCGCAGAGGCCATTTCACAAGAAATACCTTTCAATCATTCCGGGTGACCAGAATCACAAGAGACAATCCCCCCCCCGCCGATCGGCGGGTATTCACCGAGGAATCTGACTCCCGCCCACCAGGCCCAGGCCCCCAGAGAGTCCAAACCCCCAGCCGACACACCATTCAGACGGGAACCCCGCGCCTGCGGCTTCGATCGGCGATCCATGGTCAGTCAATCATGAGGAAAATCTTACTGATACCTTACTCAAGCTTTGCCAAGGGGATTCACATCCCCCCTGCCTGATGCCCTGGAGGAAACATCATGTCGATACACGTGTCCCCGAAGCTCCTCGTCCCGGTTGCCGCGCTGGCCGCGGCCATCGGACTCACCGCTCTGACGACTGCCCAGGCCGCACCCGGCACCCCGCAGACCACGGCGCCTGCCGCGGCGGCGGCCAACGAGACGATGCCGGCCGCGGTCGAGGACTTCCTGCACCCCGGGGCCGCTCGGATCCTCCAGGAGCAGAAGATCACCCTGAAGCAGGGCGACGGCCACATCATGCTGACCGACTGCAAGTCCGCGCACGACATCATGGTCAAGTCCCGGACCGGACAGAAGGATTACTGCTTCTCGGTCAACGCCAGGCAGGGCTACCTCGCCATGGAGATTCCTGCCGCGTACGGCATCTGGACCGAGGACTACCCCGTCCAGGCCAAGATCACTTCCGGCGGCGTGGAAAGCGTTGTCAACGCCCCCAAGAACGACTACAAGCCCTTCGGCGAGGCGGGGGACGGCGGCCAGCGCTCGGTTCTCATCGAGCTGCGCGTCACCGGCTGACCCCAAAAGAACACCCCCCCCGCTTTCCCAAGGACTGAGCTCTTGTCTGGCACCACCCCGCGCACCGCGCGGATGACAGCCCTCGCCGCCGCCGTCGCGGCCGGGGCGTTCGCCGTGATTCCTGCCGCACCGGCCGGCGCCGTGGTCGGCGACGCCGGCGGCGACGGCGCGTACGGCTACACCGCCAAGCTGGCCATCGGTGACGGCCTGCGGGCCTGCACCGGCGCCCTCGTCGACCGCTACTGGGTCGTCACCGCCGCCTCGTGCTTCGCCGAGAACCCCGCCCAGCCTGCCGCGGTGCAGGCCGGCGCGCCGAAGTGGAAGACCACCGCCACCGTCAGCGGCAAGGTCGCGGACGTCGTCGAGCTGGCGCCGCGCGCCGACCGCGACCTCGTCATGGCCCGCCTGAGCGCGCCCGTCGACGGCGTCACCCCGCTCGCCCTCGCCACCGCCGTGCCCGCCGCCGGGCAGACGCTGCGCGTTCCCGGGTACGGGCGCACCAAGGACGAGTGGGTCCCGGGCACGATGCACACCGGTGTGTTCACCCTGGACTCCGTGCAGCCGGCCGGGATCGCCGTCACCGGCCAGGGCGGCGCGGCGATCTGCAAGGGCGACACCGGCGCCCCCGCCATCCGCGAGACGAACGGCAAGGCCGAACTCGTCGCCGTCGCCTCCCGCTCCTGGCAGGGCGGCTGCCTCGGCGAGACCGAGACCCGCACCGGCGCCACCGCCGAGCGTGTCGACGACCTGGCCGGCTGGGTGAAGGACCTGCGCTACCGCACCGCGGACGTCAAGTCCGGTACCCACGTGCAGATCATCGGCGCCGACAACACGCTGTGGGACACCGTCGCCGACTACAAGGCCGGCAGCTGGCTGAAGAACTGGTCGCCGGTGGGCAGCCCCGCCGTCGTCTCCGCCGCGAGCGCCGTCACCGGCGACACCGTCCACGCCTACGCCATCGGCACCGACGGCAAGGTGTACAACCACGACGGCAAGGTCGGCGGCGCCTGGACCAGGTGGGGCGAGGTGCCCGGCTTCGCCGCCGGTGCCAAGGCCGTCACCGCCGTCGCGCGCGGCAACACCGTCGACGTGATGATCATCGGCTCGGACGACAAGCTGTACAGCACCACCGCCGACTACGCGGCCGGCCAGTGGTCCGGGCGCTGGAACCTCATCGACGGCCGGCGCCTCAAGGCCGTCACCAGCAGCGCCTCCAACAACGTCGTCCACGTCTTCGGCATCGGGGAGGACGGCAAGGTCCACACCATCGAGGCCGACTACAACGCCGGCCGGTGGACCACGTGGGGCGAGGTGCCGGGCGGCGCCGCCGGTGCCAAGGCCATCACGGCCTCCGCGCGCGGCAACACCACCGACCTCATGATCATCGGTTCCGACGGCTCCCTCTACAGCACCACCGCCGACTACGCCGCCGGCAGCTGGGGCAACCGCTGGAACAAGATCTGGGACAACCGGCTCAAGGCCGTCACCAGCAGCGCCGAGGGCAACGTCGTCCACGTCTTCGCGATCAACGAGGACGACAAGGTCTACAACCTCGACGCCGACTACAACGCCGGCCAGTGGAGCAAGTGGGGCGAGGTCCCCGGCGGCGCCGCAGGCGCCAAGGCGATCACCGCCACCACCACCGGCTGACCCGGCCGCACCTGCACCGCCGGGCCGGCAGTCTCACGGCTGCCGGCCCGGCGGGCCGTCACCTCACGAACCTCCCGGAGGAAACTCCCCATGTCCCACCCGATCCCGGCCCGCCTGCGGCGCGCCGCCGTGCTGACGGCCGCCGTGGCCGCCGGCACGCTGACCACCCTCTCCCCCGCCGGCGCCGTCACCGGAGACACCGCCGCGGACGGCACGTACGCCTACACCGCCAAGCTGACCATCGGCGACACCTTCCGCGCCTGCACCGGCGCCCTCGTCGACCAGTACTGGGTGCTCACCGCCGCCTCCTGCTTCGCCGACGACCCCGCGCAGCCGGCCGCCCTCGCGGCCGGGAAGCCGAAGCAGAAGACCACCGCAGCGGTCGGCGGCAAGACCGTCGACGTCGTCGAACTGGCGCCGCGCCAGGACCGCGACCTCGTCATGGCCCGCCTGGGCGCGCCCGTGCAGAACGTGCAGCCGCTGGCGATCGCCACCGCCGCACCCGCCGCCGGGCAGACGCTGCGCGTGCCCGCCTTCGGGCGCACCAAGGACGAGTGGGTCCCGGGCACGATGCACACCGGTGCCTTCACCCTCGACAGCGTGAACCCGGCCGGGATCGGCATCACCGGCACCGGCGGCGCGGCGATCTGCAAGGGCGACACCGGCGCCCCCGCCATCCGCGAGACGAACGGCAAGGCCGAACTCGTCGCCGTCGCCTCCCGCTCCTGGCAGGGCGGCTGCCTCGGCGAGACCGAGACCCGCACCGGCGCCACCGGCACCCGCGTCGACGACATCGGGCAGTGGATCACCAAGACCAAGCACTCCACCCCGTCCGGGACGACGGTCAGCGCCTCGCCGTTCACCGTGGTCGACCCGGCCACCGGGCACCTGGTCACCTTCGTCCAGGACAGCAAGAACCACCTGTGGTCCGTCGACCCCAAGGGCGAGGGCTGGACCGATCTCGGTGCCAACGCCGCGGCGATGCCGACCACGATCGTCAACCCGGCCGACAACCACGTCATGGTGTACGTCAACGGCCAGAACAACTGGCTCTGGTCCTACGACCGCAACACCGGCAAGTGGACGCCGTTCGACCGCACCAGCGCCGGCACCGTGCTCGCCGCCGACGCCGTGCCCCGCACCGTCGTCGATCCCGCCAACGGGCACCTCGTCACCTTCGTCCGCGACACCAACAACCACCTGTGGTCCGTCGACCCGCAGGGCGAGGGCTGGCGCGACTTCGGCGCGCTCGCCGCCGGCGACCCCGCCCCCATCGTCAACCCCAACGACGGCCACATCGCCGTCTACGTCAACGGCCCCGAGAACAAGCTCCACCGGGTCGACCGCAACAGCGGCAAGGCGGACCCCTTCGTCCCGACCACCTCGGGCACCGTCCTGGCCCGCGGCGCCGTCCCGGTCACCGTCGTCGACCCCGCCAACGGCCACTTCACGACCTTCGTCCGCGACACCGCCAACCACCTGTGGTCCGTCGACCCGCTCGGCGCGGGGTGGCGCGACTGGGGCGCCAACGCCGCCACCGACCCCGGCGCGGTCGTCAACCCCGACGACAACCACGTCATGGTGTACGTCAACGGGCCGAACAACCAGCTCCACTCGCTCGACTACAGCGCCGGCAAGTGGACGCCGTTCATCCCCACCCCCGCCGGCACCGTCCTCGCCACCGACACCAGCCCCCACACCGTCCCCGACCCCGCCAACGGACACCTGACCACCTTCGTCCGCGACACCAACAACACACTGTGGTCCGTCGACCCCCGCGGCCCCGGCTGGACCCGCTTCCACGGCGGCCCCTCCGCTCCCTGACCGGCCTGCGCCCTGCGCCCTGGCGGACTCTTCGGTCCGTCAGGGCCTCCCGGGCGCATCCGCCTTGCCCGAACCGTCACCGTCCGAGACCTCTCGAGGAACCCCTCCATGCCCCACACCATCTCGTCCCGTCCGCGGCGGGCGGCCGTGCTCACGGCGGCCGTGGCCGCCGGCACGCTGGCCACCCTCTCCCCGGCCGGGGCCGTCGTCGGCGACCCCGCCGCGGACGGCGCCTACGCCTACACCGCCAAGCTCGCCATCGGCGACAACTTCCGTACCTGCACCGGCGCGCTGGTGGACCCGTACCTGGTCGTCACCGCCGCGAGCTGCTTCTCCGACGACCCCGCCCAGCCGCAGGCGCTGAAGGCCGGCGCGCCGAAGTGGAAGACCACCGCGACCATCGCCGGCAAGGCCGTCGACGTCGCCTCGCTCACGCCGCGCGCCGACCGCGACCTCGTCGTGGCCCGCCTCGCCGCGCCCGTGCAGGGCGTCGCGCCGCTCGCCCTCGCGTCGGCCGCACCCACGTCCGGTGAGAAGCTGCGCGTTCCCGGGTACGGGCGCACCAAGGACGAGTGGGTCCCGGGCACGATGCACACCGGTGCCTTCACCCTCGACAGCGTGAGCACGGCCGGGATCGCCGTCACCGGGCAGGGCGGCGCCGCGATCTGCAAGGGCGACACCGGCGCCCCCGCCATCCGCGAGACGAACGGCAAGGCCGAACTCGTCGCCGTCGCCTCCCGCTCCTGGCAGGGCGGCTGCCTCGGCGAGACCGAGACCCGCACCGGCGCCACCGGCACCCGCACCGACGACCTCTCCGGGTGGGTGCAGCAGGTGCGCTACGCCGCCGCGAACGCCGTCGCGCCGACCGCCGGTGCGGTGTACGACCCGGTCAAGCAGACGTCCACGGTGTTCACCGTCGACGCCGACGGCCGTGTCGTGGGCGCGTACAACATCAACGGTCAGGGCTGGAGTTCCTGGTCGCGGATCAGCGAACGGCCGGCCGGCACCAAGCCGTTCGTGGGTTCGCCCACCGCCCTCTACAACCCCGCCACCGCCGCGATCGAGCTGTACGCCGTCGACAGCGACGGCCTCATGTGGCGCACCTACTACCTGGCCGACGCCCAGGGCTGGCGCCCCTGGACCGGCACGGGCACGACGAAGTTCACCGGCAGCGCCACCGCCGTCTACAACCCCGACACCAAGACCGCCGAGGTCTTCGCCACCACCGCCGACGGCCCCGTCGCGCACACCTACTACACCCCGGGCATGACCGGCTGGAGCGACTGGACCACCATCTACGACCGGAAGTTCAACGCCACCCCCGGCGCGATCTACAACCCGGCCACCGGCGCGATCGAGCTGTTCGCGGTCGGACGCGACAACAGCACGATGTACCACACCTACTGGTTCAACGACGGCAAGCCGTGGAGCGACTGGCTCCCCCTGGACGGGGCCGCCGTCACCGGCAGCCCGAGCCTGGTCTACAACCCCTCCACCAAGACCGCCGAGGTCTTCGCCACCACCGCCGACGGCCCCATCGCCCACCGCTACTACACCCCCGGCATGACCAACTGGAGCAACTGGGCCACCATCAACGGCGACTACCGCTTCGCGAGCGCCCCGAGCGCCGTCTACAACCCGGCCACCGACGCGATCGAGCTGTTCGCCACCGGCCGCGACACCGCCCTCTACCACGCCTACTGGTTCAACAACGGCAAGCCATGGAGCGCCTGGGAGACCCTCGGGAACTGGAAGTTCTCCGGCCGGATCCCGACCACGCTCTTCAGCGCCTCCGCCAACACCGTGGACCTCTTCGCCGCCGGCGCCGACGGCGCCGTGAACCACACCTCCTACAAGCCCGGCATGCCCAAGTGGGCCCCCCTGGACACCCTGCCCGGCACCACCCTGCCCACCGGCTGACGACACGGACGAGCCCGTCCGGCAGGCCTCGTCCGACTGCGCCGAAATGAGGGACAAGGACACCTGTTCCCTGAC
>NZ_JBHYWI010000026.1:0-116201 GCF_042751525.1 Kitasatospora sp. NPDC059408 | reverse complement strand
GCGCAGCCGCTCCAGCCCCTGGTCGCTCGTCCCCGCCGGATCCTCCACCAGCCCGTCCGTGTACAGGGCGACCACCGACCCGGCCGCCAGGCGCAGCTCGCTGACCGGGTACTCCGCGACGTCCTCCACGCCCAGCAGCGGCCCGCCCGCCAGGTCCAGCACCTCCGCCGGGCCGCCGGGCCGGCGCAGCAGCGGCGGCAGGTGCCCGGCGCGGGCGATCCGGACGGTGCCGTCGGCCGGGGTGAGCCGCACCAGGCAGCAGCTGGCGAGCAGCCCGGGGTCGAGGTCGAGGAGCAGCCGGTTGGTGCGGGCGAGGACGCGGTCGGGCGGTTCGCCGCCGCTGGCGAAGGCGCGGACGGCGCTGCGCAGCTGGCCCATGGTGGCGGCGGCGGCGACGCTGTGGCCCTCGACGTCGCCGATGACGAGGGTGAGGTCGCCGCCGGTGACGATCGCGTCGTACCAGTCGCCGCCGATCTCCATGCCCTGGGTGCCGGGCAGGTAGCGGGCGGCGGTGCGCACGCCTGGGACGTCGGGCAGCCGGTGCGGCAGCAGGGCCTGCTGGAGGCCGCGGGCGAGGGCGAACTCGGCGTCGTAGAGGCGGGCGCGTTCCAGGGCCTGGGCGATGAAGCCGCCGAGGGCGGTGAGCAGGCCGCGTTCCTCGGTGGTGAAGGGGCGGGGCCGGTCGAAGCCGAGGATGCAGCTGCCGACGGGGTGGCCGGAGGCGATGAGCGGCAGGAAGGCCCAGGCGCCCATCTCGTCGAGGGCGATGCCGGGGTAGGCGGCGGAGAGCTCGTGGACGTCCTCGAAGAAGATCGGGGTGCCGGTGCTGAGCGTCTCGGCACCGGGGACGCGGGCGCTGATGGGGGTGCCCTCGAAGCGGTCGAGGAACCCGTCGGGGTAGCCGGCCTGGGAGACGAGGTGGAGGCGCTTGTCGCGGACGGCGTAGATGGCGAGCTCCTGGCCGCCGAAGGCCGGGAGGATCTGCTCGGAGACGGCCCGGCAGACGTCGGCGACGCTGGCCGCCTCGGTGAGGGCGCTGGCGAGCTGGAGCAGGTGGTAGGTGTCGCCGAGGCCGGGACGGACGCCGCGCGGTGGTGCCGGGGGCGCGCCGGCCGTGCCGGGCGGGGCCTCGGCGGCAACGACCCGGCCGGTGACGCCGTGCGCGTCCGGGTAGAGGGAGAAGGCCAGCCAGCCGCCCGGCGGGCGGGTGGCGAGGAATGCGGTGGGCTGCTGGGAGAGCATCGCGGCCCGGTAGCGGTTCTCGTAGAAGGGGTCGGCGAGCCAGGGCATGGCTTCCCAGGGGAGGCGGCCGATCAGTTCCTCGCGCACCGCGCCGAGCAGTGGTTCGACGCCGCGGTTGGCGTAGGTGATGCGGCCGTCGGGGTCGAGCGAGAAGACGCCCTCGCGCAGCCGCTCGACGGCCGCCGCGGCGGCGCTGAGGGTGCGGGTGTCCAGGACGGCGCCGACGAGGTGGGTGCCGTACTCGTCGATGGCCTTCGGCACGCGCGCCCACAGCTCCACGGGGTACGGGCGGCCGTCGCGGCCGAGCACGCGCACCCGGGCGGCCAGCACCTCGCCGTGTTCGAGGGCGAGCTTGGCGGCGGCCCGGAACTCGGGCAGGTCGCCGGGGGCGATCCGGGCGGTGAGCGAGGTGACGCGGCCGTCGAACTCGCCGGGCGCGAAGCCGAAGATCTCCCGGAACTGCTCGTCGGCGGCGAGCGCGCCGGTGACGGTGTTCCAGTCGAACAGGCCCACCCGGGTGGTCGGCACGGACGGCGCGGGCAGCTCCACCACCGGGCTGTCCCCGTTCGGCTCGACGGCCCGCCCGGCCGCCTCCAGCCCGGCGAGCCCGGCCGCCAGGCGCTCGGCGACCGACCGCAGCCGGTGCGGCGCGCCCGGCGGCACCCCGTCGTCGGAGGCCGCCCACAGCACGCTGAGCACGCCGAACCGGTCCTCGCCCGCCGTCACCGGCACGCACGCGGAGGCGAAGTCGTACGGCATGCCGACCGCGAGCTGCGGGAAGCGCCGCATGGTGTCCTCGCTGTCGGCGAGGGTGATCGTCCGCCCGGTGCGGAAGCTGACCGCCACCGGCAGCGGCCCGGCCGCCGCGACCCGCCGGAACGGGCTCATGATCGACAGCGGCACCCCGGCGATCGTGCACA
Source organism: Kitasatospora sp. NPDC059408 (assembly GCF_042751525.1). Classification (NCBI taxonomy): domain Bacteria; kingdom Bacillati; phylum Actinomycetota; class Actinomycetes; order Kitasatosporales; family Streptomycetaceae; genus Kitasatospora; species Kitasatospora sp. NPDC059408. The sequence goes on along the minus strand of NZ_JBHYWI010000026.1, from coordinate 114,039 downwards.
GCACCAGCGACCGCCGGTCCCGCGAGCGCAGGTGCACCATCGCCCCGTACGCCCCCGTCCCGCCGAGCACCGCCCGGACGGCGTCCGCCAGCAGGGCGTCCCGTTCGTGCGCCGCCCCGGCGGCGGCATCGGGCTCGCGGGGACGGTGCGGCCCGTTCGGACCGCCGGGCTCACCCTGGCGCATGCTCTTTTGCTACGCCGGGCCCCGAACGCTGTCAAGGCGAGCCCCATCCGGACCACCGGCCCCGCGCGCCCCGCCCGTCACTGCCGGTGGCCACCGATCTGCGGGGGCCGTTGCCGTCCCGGGTCTCTCTGTTACGCCTCCGGGACACATATATACGAACCGGTTCTCCGGATCGGGGCGTCCTCTGGGCTGATCGGGCGCACGACCGGGTGGCGTCCGCGGAACATAGGGGTGGACCATGCGGGTTGGCAAGGGAGTGGCGGTCGCGGCGACGGTGCTGGCGCTGGGGCTCGGGGCGGCGGCGTGCAACGACGACGCGGCGTCGACGGCCGCGGCGCCGACAGCGGCGGCAACGGCCGCGGCGACGGGAGGTGCCACCACCCCGGCGCCGTCCAAGAGCACCCCCGCTCCCGCGTCCCCCGGCAAGGCCTCCACCCGCTGCCACACCGCCGACCTCAAGGCCGACGTCCAACTGCAGCCGAACTTCCCCGGGTCCGCGATGGTGCTCCTCACCAACAAGGGCTCCCGCACCTGCACGGTGAACGGCTACCTCGGCTACGGCGGCCTCGGCGCGGACAACAGCCCGATCGTGACCGGCAGTTCGCGCGTCGCCCACCCCGGGGCGCCGGTCGAGGCCGACCTCAAACCGGGCGCCACGGCCTTCTCCGGCCTCACGTGGGCGTCCTGCGACAAGGCCGACCCGAAGTGCAAGGTCCTGGCCGGCATCACCGTCACCCCTCCGGACGAGACCACCCAGCTCACCGCGAACGTCATCGGCACCGACGGCAAGCCGGTCACCCAACTGACCGTCTCCGCCGCCGGTTTCACGGTCGGCTCGCTCCAACCCTCCAACCAGGGCGTGGTCTTCGCCTCCTGATGCGAGGCGGACGGACCGGGCACACCTACCCGACGCACTGGCCGGAGGTGCACCCGCCCACCAGCTCAAGGGTGTACGTGATGACCGTCTGCCCCTCCGAACAGCTGCTGCCGTAGCAGTAGTCGAGCTGGTGCCGGCCTTCGCCCTCCTGGAGGGGATCGACGGTCCGGGTGCCCACGGCCACCCGGTCGTCGCCGGAGACGTAGTCGTAGTCCCACAGGTCCGCCTTGACGACGAACACCTTGCCGGTGGCACCGTTCGTCGGGAACAGCTTCTCGTCCCACATCTTCCACCGGTTCGCCGAGGCGATGTCGAGGGGACCGTTGGGCACCCAGACCGCGTCCGAACGGGACCGGCTCCACAGGTACTGGTCGTCGAAGACCACGTCCCCGTAGAGCTCGCCGCCGCCGGAGTCGCCGCCGTTGCGGACGTCGATGCCGTTGATCGTCATCCGCCAGACCTCGGTGCCGCAGCCGTCCGCGGCGGTGGCGGAGCCGGCGGGCGTCAGCGCCAGCCCCAGGGCCAGGGCGCCCGCCGCGAGGACGGAACGTGAAGTGGGCACGGGCACTCCTCGGGTTCAGCCGAACTGGAAGCGGACCGGGAGGTGGTCCGACTGGCCGGCGCTGCGCCGCGCGTCGGTGAAGACCGCGCGGAGGACCAGCCGGGTCAGGAGGGCGGCGGCGACCACCGCGTAGTCGATCACCGCGTTGCTCTGGGGACGGGTGACCTCGCTCGGCGCGACCTCGCTCGTCCGGGAACCGGCGGTGGCCCAGCCGTTCGGGATCCGGTTCCAGTCCCCGGCGGCGACCCACGGGTACGGCCCGGCCCCCGCGACGGCGCACTCGACGGCCTGCACGATGCGCGGGCCGTCCCAGCCGCCGCGTCCGCCGCCGCCCGTCTGCGGCTGGGCCGAGGCGTGCACGGTGAACACCCAGGCGTCGATGCCCTGGGGCAGGATGCCGAGCGCGGGCCGGACGGAGGCGTTCGCGGGGTCCTGGGCGACGAGGACGTCCCGGGCGCGGCGCGCCTCCGGCACGACCAGCGCCATGTTGACGCGACCGCCGTTGGGGTCGGTCTCCGTCCAGTAGATGAAGTAGTCGCGGCCCCGGCTGCTACTGCCGACGCGCCAGCGGAACTCCCGCACGGTGTACCCGTTCCGGTTCCACGTGCGCTCCGGCGTGGTCCCGGCGGCCGGGGGCCGGCCGGCCTCCTGGAGGGCGACGACGTCGGAGTTCTGGGCCAGCGGCGCCACGTCCTGGGTCCACTTGCACTCCCCGCCGGCCGTCGAGCCCTGCATGTTCCAGGTCTCCACCGTGAAGGGCGGCAGCGCCCTGGTGGAGCGGACGACGGACCGGGACGACGAGGCGGCGGGAAGCGGTTCGGTGCGCGCCTGCGCGAAGGCCGCCCCGGCCGGCCCTGCGGCGACCGTCACGCACACGCTCACGACGAGGGCCCAGCGACGGGCAAGGGGGAACGCCATCGACTCCGCGGCCCTCTCCGGGAGCCGACGCTCCCACGGGGTCGACCGTAGAACGGACGGCGGGAGCGGACACCCGGGGAGGGCCACAGGTGTGACACCGGGCCGCGGCCTCGGAGCGGGCCGGACGGTGAGCCCCAGTCCCTGGGCGGGCCGGACGGTGAGCCTCAGTCACCTGCGTGACCGACGGCCGCCGAGCGGAGGGCGTTCAGTCGCCGCCCCGGCGGAGGAGGCCGCTACCGCTCGATCTCCCGCTTGAGGATCTTGCCGGTCGGCCCCTTCGGCAGGGCCTCGACGATCCGCACCTCGCGCGGGTACTTGTAGGGCGCGACGCGCTCCTTGACGAAGGCGCGCAGCTCGTCCGGTTCGGCGGCGGACCCCGGCTTGAGGGCGACCACGGCGGCGACCTCCTCGCCGAGGACCGGGTGCGGGACGCCGATCACGGCCGCCTCGGCGACGGCCGGGTGCTCGTAGAGGACCTCCTCGACCTCCCGCGGGTAGACGTTGAAGCCGGCGCGGATGATCAGGTCCTTCATGCGGTCCACGATCCGGAAGTGGCCGTCGGGGTCCCTGACGCCCACGTCGCCGGTGCGCAGCCAGCCGTCCGGGATCGCGGCGGCGGTGGCCTCGGGGTTCCGCCAGTACCCCTTCATCAGGTTGTGCCCGCGGATGGCGACCTCCCCCGGTTGCCCGTCGGGCAGCTCACGGCCGTGCTCGTCGACGATCCGCAGCTCGACGCCCTCGATCGGAGTGCCGACGGTGCCGGGCCTGCGGGGCCGGTCGGGGTGGTTGAAGCAGGCGACGGGGGAGGTCTCGGACAGCCCGTAGCCCTCCAGGACGGTGCAGGCGAAGGTCTCCTCGAACGCGCGCAGGACCTCGACCGGCAGGGCCGCGCCGCCCGAGATGCAGACCCGCAGCGACTCGGCACGCGTGCGGTCGTCGGCGGCCGCGCCGGAGGCGGCGGCGAGCAGTGCGCTGTACATGGTGGGCACGCCGAGGAACGCGGTGACGCCGTCCCGCTCGATGATCTCCAGTGCCCTTGCGGCGTCGAAGCGCGGCAGCAGGGTCGTGCAGGCGCCGGCGGCGACGGCGCAGTCCAGTCCGACCACCTGGCCGAAGGCGTGGAACAGCGGCAGACCGCCGAAGACCACGTCGCGTTCGGTCAGTTGGAGGATGGTGCCGCAGGTGACCTCGACGTTGCGGGCGATTCCGTGGTGCGTGAGCTCGGCGCCCTTGGGCCGGCCGGTGGTCCCGGAGGTGTAGAGGATCACGGCGGTGTCGGACGGCTCGCGCTCGACCAACTCCAGCTCCGAGTCTTCGAGTCGACCGCCGCCGGGGAGCCCGTCCGCGCCGACCGTCAGGGCCGTCACCCCGGCCGCCCGCGCGCCGATCAGCGCTTGGTCGGCGCCGTCCCGCCAGGCCAGCAGCAGGACGGCATCCGCGTCGGCGAGGTGGTACTCGACCTCGCGCGCCCGCAGCAGCGGGTTGAGCGGCACGACGACCGCGCCGGCCCACAGGATCCCGAAGTACAGCACGGCGAAGACCGGGACGTTGGGCACCAGCAGGCCGACCCGGTCCCCGGGCCGCACGCCGGCGCGGCGCAGGAGGGCGGCCGTCCGGGCCGCGGCGTCCGCGAGTCCGCCGTAGTCGAGGACGGCGTCGTCGAGCCGCACGGCCGGGCGGCGGGGGAAGCGGGCGGCCGAATCGGCGAGGATCGCGGCGAGGTTGGCCCCGGGACGGCTCACGTGCGGCTCCTTCGAAGCCCTCGGCAGGCGGCCGCGCCGCTGTCCGAGGCGCGCTTCGAGCTACCGTGGCCGCCCCGCCACCCGTTGTCAACAGATCGTCCCGGCCCCGTCACCCACGGGAACGACGGACGCCCGGACCGCGCGAGCGGTCCGGGCGCCGGTGGCCGACGGGGCCGGCCGAGTGCCGATCAGTCGATCAGTCGGTCAGGAGCGGCATCAACGCGGCTTCTTGAAGCCGAGCGTCGTCGCGTCCTTCTTGGTGTAGATGGTGCCGTCCGTGTCCTTGCCGAAGTCGCCGACCTGGGCGGCCATGGGCGGGGTGTAACGCCGGGGCAGCTGCTGGTTCTTGGTCACGGTGCTCTCCAATGCGTCGAGAACGAGGCCTGGAACGGCCTCGCTCCATTGGGCCGCCGCCGCGCCATGGTGTCCACACGGATGATCCGTCTCCGGCCATTGCGAGTCGACCACGAATCGATCCCGGGTTCGAAAAGGTGAACTGTAAACAAAATCCCGGCCGATCCACTCGGCTTGAGTCCTGTGCATGACAGGCAGTCGATATGACCGGAGGGGCCCGAGTGAAGCGTGATACTCCCCTTTTCTTCACATCATCACGCCGGAACCACCCCAGGATCGTTGTCATGGAAATGGCGCAAACGAAGGGGAGGCCGACTCGGCCCGGTTGTGCGGCAATTCCGACTGGTGCACCGTTCTCAGGCGAAGCACCGGCGGGGCGTGTTTCCGCCGCGATACCTGGGGGTGAGGCAGGTGCAGTCGCTCAACGACCACCTCGTGGTCTTTCCGGATTCCCCGGGCGGTGCCTGGGCGTACCGTCAGATCGGCGGCGAAGCACCTCGACTGGTGGCCCACGCCTCCGGCCGACCGTGGCTCGCCGGCTCCTGGGCCCCGGAGGACCTGGTGGTGGCCACCGCGGGCCCCGTCAGCGTGGCCGTGTTCGGGCCGAGCCCGGTCACACCCGACCGGCTCCAGGCGCTGCTCCCGTCCGTGCGCGACCTGCCGGACCTCGACGCGCTGGCCCGCGCCCTGCCCGGCAACACCCACGTGGTGGCCTCCGTCCACGGGCGCGTGCGGTTCCAGGGCACCGTCACCGGCACCCGCAGCGTGTTCACCGCCGGCCTCGACGGCGTGCCGGTCGCCTGCGACCGGGCCGACGTGCTGGCCGAACTCACCGGCGCGGAACCGGACGAGGACCTGCTCGCGACGACCGTGACGTACGGCATGCTCTTCTCCCCGCTGAGCGAGCGCAGTTGGTGGCGCGGCGTGGAGCAGGTGGCCCCGGACTGCTGCCTCGTCATCCCCGGCGAGGGCCCGGCCCAGCCGGTGCGCTGGTGGCAGCCGCCGGAGCCGGACCTCCCGCTCGCCCGGGGCGCCACCGTGGTGCGCGACAAGCTGCGCGAAGCCGTGGCCCTGCGGCTGCCCGGCCGGGGCAGGCTCTCCGCCGATCTGTCGGGCGGCATGGACTCCACCTCCCTGTGCTTCCTCGCCGCCGAGCACGCGCCCGAACTCCTCACCTTCTGCTGGACCGGCGGCAGCGCGATCAACGACGACCCCCTGTACGCCGGCCGGGCCGCAGAGCTGCTCACACGCGCCGAGCACCTGACCGTCCCGGACACCGACGCCCCGCCGGTGTTCTCCCCTCCCTACTGGGCGACCGACACGGAGGCCCCGCGGGCCACCAGCCGGGGGATGAACGCGATCCGCTACGGCATCCGGCACCTGGTCGACCACGGCGCCACCCGGCACCTGGCCGGCCACGGCGCGGACGAGCTGTTCACCGGAGGCGCCGCCTACCTGCACACGCTCGCCCGCCGGCACCCGGTGACGGCCTGGCGTCAGCTGCGCGCCCACCAGGCCCTGAACCGCTGGCCGTTGCTGCCCAGCCTCGCCGGGCTGGTGCGCGGCGGAGACCTCGGCGGGTGGTGGCGGCAGAGCGCCGACGACCTCGCCCGCACCTCGCCGCTCCCCCGGACCCCGTCCCTCGGCTGGGGCGAGCGGATCCCGGCCACCCCGTGGGCGACCGGCGACGCGGTGCGGGCCACCCAGGCCGTCTTCCGCCGCGTGGCGGACCAGGCCTCCCCGCTCGCGCAGGACCGGGGCCAGCACGAAGCCCTCACCGCCCTGCGCAGCGCCGGTCCCGTGCTCCGGCTGATCCACCGCGAATACGCCGCCGAAGGGCTCGCGCTGGAACTGCCCTACCTGGACGACCGGGTGGTCGAGGCCGTGCTGTCGATCGTCCCCCACGAGCGCTACAGCCCCTGGCGGTTCAAGCCGGTGCTGGCCACCGCGATGCAGGGGCTCGTGCCCGACCTGATCCTCGACCGGACGACCAAGGGCGACTGCGAGGAGCCCGTCGACCGCGCCCTGCAGGACCACGTCCCCGACCTGCTCGACCTGTTCGCGGACTCGCGCCTGGCGCGCCGCGGCCTGGTCGACGTCGACCGGCTGCGCACCACGCTCGTCACGCCGCCACGCACCGCCGACGTCTGGTCCGCCCAACTGGAGGCGACGATCGGCGCCGAACTGTGGCTGCGGGAGATCGAGTCCCGCCCCGCCGTCAAGCCGGCCCTCGCCGGCCTCCGTGCCACCGAACGTGAGGAAACCCCGTGACCAGTCCGCCCTGCGCACTCCAGCCCCGCACCCGGCTGCCCCTGCACCGGCGGCTGCTCCCGCTCGCCGCCGTCGCCGTCGCCCGCCCGCTGGCCGGACTGCAGCCCCGGTACCTGCGCCCGGTCCTCACGGCGCTGAGCACCGGCGCCCGTCCCGGCACCGCCGCCCAGGCGTCCGCGGCCCGCGCCGCGGTCGTCGCCGTCAGCCTGCGCTGCGCCGTCCACAACTGCCTGCAACGGTCGATCGCCACGGCCGTGCTCTGCCGGTTCGGCGGCGCCTGGCCCACCTGGCAGGCCGGCGTGCGCACCACGCCGTTCGCCGCCCACGCCTGGGTCGAGGCGGAGGGCCGGGTCATCGACGAGCCCTACCCCGACGGCTACTTCCGGCCGCTGGTCACCGTCGCCCCCAAACAGCGGTCGCAGCCCTCCCAGCCTTCGCCGCCCTCGCAGCCTTCGCCGCCCTCGCCGCCCGCACGCACTGCGTGACCACCCCGCGCACCCCCGTCCGGAGGGACCCATGACGCTCCGCCTGACCACCCACACCGTGTCCACCGACACGCACGACGGCGCCGTGCTGCTGAACGAGCGCACCGGGCACTACTGGCAGCTCAACCAGACCGGCGCGTACGCCCTGCAACGCCTGCTGAACGGCCACACCGTGGACCAGGTCGCCGACGAGTTCGTGGCCCACTTCGGCATCGCACCGGCCGAGGCGCGGCAGGACCTCACCGCGATGACCGAACGGCTCCGCTCCTCCGGGCTGGTGGAGGCCGCCTGACCCCCTCGGGCCGCCACCTCGAATGGAGCCGCACACACGATGCTTCGCCAGCTGTGGACCCTGACCCGGGGCCAGCGCCGCGCCCTCGGCGCCGCCCTGCTCCTCACCCTGACCGCCGCCGCCGTGGGCGTCGGGCAGCCCCTGGCGGCCAAGGGCGTGGTCGACGCGCTCACCGCGCACCGGCCGCTCCTGCTGCCCGTCACCGTCCTCGTCGTGCTGCTGCTCGCCCAGGCACTCATCGGCGCCGTCGCGACCTTCCTCCTGGAACGCACCGGCGAGCGGTTCGTCCTCGGCATGCGGACGGGAATGGTCTCGCACCTGCTGCGGGTCCGCATGGCGGCCTTCGACCGCCTGCGCGTCGGCGACCTCATGGCGCGCGCCTCGACCGACGTGGTCGTCCTGCGCGAGGCGCTGACGCACGTCTCCGTGCAGATCGCCACCAACCTGTGCGTCGCGCTGGGCAGCGTCGCGGCGATGTTCGTGCTGGACCCGGTGCTGATGCTGCTCATCCTCGGCGTGCTGCTCGCGTGCGGCCTGGTGATCAACCGGCTGTCGGCGGAGATCGGCCGCTCCTCGACGCAGGTGCAGACCGCCGTCGGCGCGATCTCGGCCGGGCTGGAGCGGGCCCTGTCCGCCCTGCGGACCGTCCGGGCCAACCGCGCCGAACGACGGGAGATCGACCGCCTCGGCACCCTCGCCCACGAGGCCTACCACGCGGCGGTGCGCGGCGCCCGGCTCACGGCCGTCATCGCCCCCACCGCCCAACTGGCCATCAACGCCGCCTTCGTCCTGGTCCTGCTGCTCGGTGCGGCCCGCGTCGACCAGGGGGCCCTCTCGCTCGGCGCCCTCGTGGCCATGCTGCTGTACGCGACCCAGCTCACCGGGCCCGTCACGGAACTGATGGAGGGCGTGGCCTCGGTGCACCGCGCCAAGGGCTCCGCCGAACGCGTCCAGGAGGTCTACGAACTCCCCACCGAGGACGCCACCGGATCGCGCTCCGTCTCCCAACAGCCGACCACCGCACCGTCGTTGGAGATCAGCGACCTGCGCTTCGGCTACGACCCCGACGCACCCGTCCTCCGGGGGCTCTCCCTCACCGTCCCCCGGAACGCGCTCGTCGCCCTCGTCGGTCCGTCCGGAGCCGGCAAGTCCACCACCTTCGCGCTGATCAACCGCTTCTACGATCCGTGGAGCGGCGACATCCGCCTCGACGGCCACCCGGCGGACGAACTCGGCCTCCACGAGTGGCGCTCACGGATCGGCTGGGTCGAACAGGACTGCCCGGTCCTGCACGGCACCCTGCGCGACAACCTCCGCTACGCCGCCCCGGACGCCACCGACCACAGGCTGTGGGAGGTCCTCGACCTCGTCAACCTCGCCGCCAAGGTGCGCGCCCTGCCCGCCGGACTCGACACCGAGGCCGGCGAACACGGCGCCCGCCTCTCCAGCGGCGAACGCCAGCGCATCGCCATCGCCCGAGCCGTCCTGGCCCGCCCGGCCCTCCTCCTCCTGGACGAGCCCACCGCCCACCTCGACCCCGCCAACGAGGCCGCCCTGACCGTCAACCTGCACGACCTCCGCAAGGAGTGCGCCCTCCTCGTCATCGCCCACCGCATGTCCACGATCGAGTCGGCCGACACCGTCGTCATGCTCTCCAACGGCACCACCACCGCCACCGGCCCCTACCCCGACCTCCTCCGCACCCACCCCGGCTTCCAACGCCTCTGCGGCCTCTGACCCCCGCGGATCACAGCGCAGATCACAGCGAGGACAGGTCGATCTCCACCGGGTACGGCGCCGTCGCCTTGACCAGGCCGGTGAAGACCTCACCCGCCCGGTAGCACCGGCTCGCCGGGTCGAGGACGTACGTGTGGACGATCGGGACGACGCCCACGGCCTGCTCGATCCGCCAGTAGAACGGGATGCCGGCCGTGGCGTACTGGTCCAGCTTGACCACCCGGTCGGTGGTCTCCGAGCCCGGCGACACGACCTCGGCGAGCAGCAGCACGTCCGCCGGTCTGGTCGGCGACTCGTCGATCGTCTCCGCTCGGTAGACCACGACGTCCGGACGGCGGTTGTTGAGCGGCACGTCCTGGAGGCGGACGTCGAAGTCCGTGTCGGCGTTCCACTCGCTCCCCCCGGCCGCGTCCAGCGCGTTCGCCAGCAGCCGGGCCAGGCGGTTGTGCCGCCTGGAGGCGACGGGGCGAACGAGGACCGTGCCGTCGACGATCTCGATGCCCGCGCACTTGGCCGCGCACCAGGAGTCGTACTGCTCGCTGGTGACCCGCGGGCCCGCTTCCCTCATGCGCCACAGCCTAGGCTTCCGGCCCTCGGAACCGGACGGTTCGAGGGCTGTTCGATATCCTCCCGGTGATCGGCAGCGCGATGGCTGCCCCAGGGGGAATGGGTGGCCAGGATGCGGTCGTCGTCGTCCGAGCGCGAGGTTCCGGGGGCGGCGTGGCAGTGGGACGGGGAGGACGGCGGCGACGCGGGCGGGGCGCTCGGGGACGTCGTCGGCGGGGGCGGCGACGGGCCGCGGATGAGCCGGCGCGGGCTGCTGGTCGGGGCCGGGGTGCTGGCCGCCGGCGGGGCCGTGTGGGCGTTCGGCCGCTCCCGGGAGGAGCGGCCGGCCCCGCGACCGGCACCGCCGGCCCCCGTCGCCGTCTCGGGGCCGACGCCGGTGTGGACGTACCGCGGGCCCGAGGCCATGACGCCCGAGCGGCTCACCACCCGGCCGAACCGGCCGCTGTACGTCACCAGCGCCGGCCTCCAACTGCTCGACCCGGCGACCGGCTCGCCGACCCGGCTGCTGCGCCTCGCGCCCCCGGAGCGGCAGTTCGGCGACGATGCGACCGCCGCCCGCGTGGTGATCAGCGGCGACCGCGTGTTCACCACCTCCCAGGGCCACATCGACGGCCGCCACCTCGCCGACCCCGCCGCCGACCTCACCGTCGCCTTGCCGGAGGCCGTCACCGACGACGTCGTCCTCGCCGGCTGCGACGGCACCGCCCTCTACGGGACGGCCTACGCCCTGCCCACCCGGAACGACAAGGTCCCGGCGCAGAAGGCGTTCGCGGTGCGCATCACGGACAGCACGCTGCTGTGGTCCTCCCCCGCCGACCTCGGCGAGCGGCTGCTCGCCCCCTCGACCGGCCCTACCGGCCCCACCGGCACCATCGCCTCCGTCCGCACCCGCGAGGGCCGCACCGAGCTGGTCGTCCGGGATGCCGCGACCGGCCGGCAGCGCTGGACGGCTCCCGGCAACGAGAACCTCCGCTGGTGCGCGATCGGACAGCGCGCCGTCCACGTCCCCGACGGCACCGGCGGCCTGCGTGCCCTCGACCTCGCCACCGGCGCCGAACTCTGGACGCTGCCGCCCGCCCGGGGCGAGAACTGGCGGGCGATGCCCCCGCTGACCGCGGGCGCCGCGGTCTTCCTCCCGCGCGACAACGGCGTGGTCACCGCGCACACCGAGGCCGGCCCGGACGCGCTCTGGTCGCTCCGGCTGCCGTTCCTGCTGGATGCCCGCAGTCATCCGATGCTGGTCAACGACGTCCTCTACGTCCCCGGCCCGGCCGGCGGCGGCGTGTGCGCGGTCGACGCCGCGACGGGCCGCCTGCTCTGGACCTTCCGGGACTCCGGCCCCGGCAAGGACGTCTGGTCACTCGCCGCCGACGGCAACTGCCTGTACGCGGGCCACGACGACGTCCTGCACGCCCTCCCGCTGGCCACGGTCTAGGAGGCCCCGGTGCGGGTGCGCCCGATCTCCCCCGACCTGCTCGCCGAGCACCTCGCCGAGCGGATCACCGCGCTGCCCGGCGCCGGGCAGCGGTGGCTGCGGGTCGCCGTCGACGGCGCGCCCGCCGCCCGCCCCGGGCGCCTCGCCGACGCCCTGGTCGAGCCGCTGCGGCTGCGCGGCCGCCCCGCCCTGCGGGTGGCGGCGGACGGCTTCCTGCGCCCGGCGTCGATCCGCCTGGAGTACGGCAAGCGGGACGCCGACGCCTTCCACGACCTCTGGCTCGACGACGGCGCGCTGGCGCGCGAGGTGCTCGACCCGCTGGAGCCGGGCGGCACCGGCCGCGTCCTGCCGTCCCTGTGGGATCCGGTGACGGACCGCGCCACCCGTGCCCCGTACAGCCAACTGCCGCCCGGCGGCGTGCTGTTGCTCGACGGCGCGCTGCTGCTCGGCCGCTGGCTGCCGCTGGAGCTGACCGTCCACCTCGCCCTCACCCCGGCCGCGCTCGCCCGCCGCACGCCCGAGGACGAACGGTGGACGCTGCCCGCCTTCGCCCGCTACGAGGCGGAGACCGTCCCGTCCGAGGCCGCCGACGTCGTCGTCCGCGTCGACGACCCGCGCCACCCGGCCCTGGTCGAACGCGACTGAGCCCCCGGCGGGACCTCAGTGCCACCCGGCCCTGGTCGAACGCGACTGATCCCCCCCGGGGTGGCCTCAGCGCCGCCCCGCCGTGCGCGGCCCGGCGCTGCGGACCTCCGGCGCGGGCCCGCGCTGGCAGTACGGGCACCAGTACGCCACCCGGTCCTGCGGCGGAGTGCCCTGGCGGGCGGTCAGGACGAGGGTGCCGCAGCGGGGGCAGGGGCGGCCCGCCCGGCCGTAGACCCAGTGCTGGTGGCCGCGCCGGGTGTCGCCGGTGGTGACGTGGCCGGGGCGCAGCTTGTTGGCGTCGAGGAGTTCGCGGGCCCGCCCGACGAGCCGGCCGGGGTCGCGCAGTTCGCCGACCGGGGTCCAGGGGGTGACGCCGGCGAGGTAGCTGAGCTCGTTGGCGTAGACGTTGCCGATGCCGGCGAGGTTGCGCTGGTCGAGGAGGGCCTCGGCGAGCGGGCGGGCGGGGTGGGCGAGCAGGCGGCGGAGGGCCTCGACCGGGTCCCAGTCGGCGCCGAGGAGGTCGGGGCCGAGGTGGCCGACGGCGCGTTCCTCGTCGGCGGTGCGCAGCAGTTCGACGACGGGCAGCCGGTAGCCGACGGCGGTGCCGCGTTCGGTGGCGAGGACGGCCCGGATCTGCCAGGCGGGGCCGCCGGCCCAGCGCTCGCCGGGGCGGTAGGTCTCCCAGCGGCCGTCCATGCGCAGGTGGGTGTGGAGGGTGAGGCCGCCTTCGAGGCGGGTGAGGAGGTGCTTGCCGCGCGGGGAGACCTCCAGGACCCAGCGGCCGGCGAGCGCGGCGGTGGCGTGGGCGGGGACGCGCAGGTCGGCGGCGGTGAGCTGCACGCCGGCGAGCGTGTCGCGCAGCCGGGCCGCCGCGCGGTAGACGGAGTCACCTTCTGGCATGACTCCATCCTGCCCCGCGCGGCGGCCCGGTGCGGCACTCGCGTCACTCGCCGGGGACGGCCACCTGTCCCTCGCGGACGACGACGATCGGGCAGGGCGCGTGCTCGGTGAGGTGGCGGCTGACGGAGCCGAGCAGCACGCCCGAGAAGCCGCCGAGGCCGCGGCTGCCGACGACGAGGAGCGCGGCGCCGTGGGCCGCCTGGAGCAGTGCGCCGGCGGCGTTGCCCGGCATGACGCTCTGGTTGACCGGGACGCCGGGGGCGTCCCCGGCCACCTTGGCGACGGATTCGGCGAGGGTCCGCCCGGCGAGGTCCTCGGGGTTGAACCCGTCGGGCGCTCCCGCGCCGCCCCAGCCGTAGAACGCGGGGTACTCCCAGGCGGTGATCGCGTGGACGCTGCCGCCGACGGCCCGCGCGTAGTCGAGGGCCCACTGCAGGGCCTGCTCGGAGGCGGGCGATCCGTCCACGCCGACGACGGTCCGGGGCATGGTGGTCATGGCACTGCTCCTTTCGGGTGAGTCGATCCGTTGTTCATCTCCGGTACGCGGTCCACGAGTTGGCCATCCGCTGGACCTGGCCCGGGGTGAACTGGGTCATGCAGGAGTCGTAGCTGTAGTCCATGAAGTTGTGGATCGGGTCGAGGACCGTCGTGGAGCAGGTGTGCCGCCCCTCGGGGCAGCCGTAGCCGGGGCTGCGCTCGGGCGGGGTGTCGTCGACGTAGTCGCCGGGGGGCAGGCAGCCGCCCTGGAAGGTGTGGAAGAGGCCGAGCCAGTGGCCGGTCTCGTGGGTGGCGGTGTTGCCCTCGTTGTAGTCGGTGGCGGAGCCGCCGGGCAGGGAGGCGTCGAGCACGACGACGCCGTCGTCGGCCGGGTCGGAGCGGTAGGCGTCGGGGAAGGTCGCCCAGCCGAGCAGGGACTGGCCGAGGTTGGCGGTGTAAAGGTTGAGGGTGCCGGCGCCGCCCTTGCGCAGCTGCTTCTTCATGTCGCGCTCGGCGCGGGAGCCGGGCGTCATGCCCGTGTACCAGCCGGCCTTGTCGGTGTAGTCGGTGCCGGCGAGCGCGAACTGGAAGCCGGTCGGGGTGTTGCCGTCGCCCTGGCCGCCGTAGGTGGCGTTGAGGTGGTCGATCTGGGCGGCGACGGTGGCGTCGGAGAGGCGGCCGGCGTCGCCGGAGTGGATCACGTGGACGTAGACCGGGATCGTCGTCGCGGTGTCGCCGAAGGCGTGCGCGTTGACGTGTCCGGAGAGGCGCGAGCGGAGGTCGTCGTCCATGGCCCGGGCCCGGGCGGGGGTGACGGAGTTCGGGTCCTGCCCGCTCTCGCCCGTGGCGGGTCGGCGGGCGGCGGCGTCCGTACCGTCGCACACGGCGGCGGGGGCGGCGGCGGCCACCGGGACGGCGTGCCGGGCGGGGGCCCCGAGCTGGCCGAGGCCGGCCGCCGCGACGAGCGCGGCGGCGCAGGGGAACAGGCGGAGGGCACGCGAGCGCACCCGGGAGGAACGGCGCATCTGCGCTCCTGGCGGGGTGGATTGACGGGGCGTCGGCTGCGACGGCCGGTGCGGCCGCGCGCGGACTCGCCGAGACTACGACGCCACGAAGTCGATCTCCCGCAGGGCGCGCGCGGCGGCCCGGTCGAGTACCACGGCCGACGCACACCCGGCCGGCGGCTCCCCCGAGCCGGCGAGGGCGCCGTACAGGCGGCGGGCGGCGGCCCGGTGCCGTGCGAAGGCGTAGCGGGAGACGGTCCGCCCGCGGAGCCGCTGGCCGTCGAGCGCGCTGTCGGCGTCGGCGTCGAGGAGCAGCAGGTGCACGCGTCGCCCCTGCCGTCCGGCGGCGGTGGTCAGCCAGGACCGCACCCAGGGCAGTGCGCCGCAGTCGTGCACCGCGAGCGGCCCGCCGTCGAGCACGGCCCGGCGCAGCCGCCGGTAGTGGGCGAGCCGGACGAGCGGGCGGTACGCGGCGTACGGGACGAAGGCGGGCAGGCGGGCCGCGTACTCCTCGCGGACCTGCTGGGAGTCGACCAGCGCGGCGCGGATGCTGTGCCGCATGAGGGTGCTCTTGCCGCTGCCCGGCAGGCCGGAGACGACCAGGAGGTCGCCCGCCGGGTAGTGCAGCGCCGCCGGGGCGGGGGCGCAGCGCAGGTCGTGCAGCCCGTGCGGGCGCAGCGTCCCGGGGGCGCGCCGAGGCGGCGGCACCGGGGGCGCCGCCGCCTCCACCGTTCGCGTCCTGGTCACCTGGCCTCCCCTTGCCGTTCCTCCCCCTGGAGCATCGCGTATGACCAAGACGGAGTAAAGAGGCGTGGTCAAGCCGGGTGCCGGGCGGACGGTCAGCCCAGCTGCGGGGCGACGGCGCCCGCGATGAGCTCCAGGTGGTCGAGGTCGTGCAGGTCGAGTATCTGGAGGTAGATCCGCTGCGTGCCGACGGCGGCGTACCGGCCGATCTTCTCCGCGACCTCCGCCGGGGTGCCGGCCAGGCCGTTCTCCTTCAGCTCGCCGACCTCCCGGCCGATGGCGGCGGCCCGCCGGGCCACCTCGGCGTCGTCGCGGCCGACGCAGGCGACCAGCGCCGCCGAGTACACGAGGTCGTCGGCCCCGCGGCCCGCCTGCTCGACGGCGGTGCGGACCCGGCCGAACTGCGCCGCGGTGTCCTCGACCGAGGCGAACGGCAGGTTGAACTCGTCCGCGAAGCGCGCGGCCAGCGCCGGGGTGCGCTTCGGGCCGTGGCCGCCGACCAGCACCGGGACGCGCTCCTGCGCGGGCTTGGGCAGCGCGGGCGAGTCGGTGAGCGTGTAGTACTCGCCGGCGAAGTCGAAGGTGTCGCCGGGCTTGGTGTTCCACAGCCCGGTGATGATCGCCAGCTGCTCCTCCAGCCGCCCGAACTTCTCCTTCGGGAACGGGATGCCGTAGGCGCGGTGCTCGGCCTCGTACCAGCCGGCGCCGAGGCCGAACTCGACCCGGCCGCCGCTCATCGCGTCGACCTGGGCGACCTGGATCGCGGTGACGCCGGGCAGCCGGAAGGTGGCGGCGGTCATCAGCGTGCCCAGGCGGATGGTGCGGGTGTCGCGGGCGAGGCCGGCCAGGGTGATCCAGGCGTCGGTGGGGCCGGGCAGGCCGTCCACCCCGCCCATCCTCAGGTAGTGGTCGGAGCGGAAGAAGGCGCTGAACGCGCCCAGGTCCTCGGCGGTGCGGGCGACCGTCAGCAGCGTCTCGTAGCTCGCGCCCTGCTGGGGCTCGGTGAAGATGCGAAGATCCATGCCGGCCATTCTGGTACGGACGGCCGGCCGGTCACGCGACAGAACCGGCCAATGCACAGGGTGTTCCCTTGGGCGCCCCAAGGTGGCCAAGGTCTCAGCACGGAACCGTCACGAGCCGCCGTGCCCGGCCGCCGGTTCCCCTACCGTGGACGGATGTTCGCCACCTCCGACGAGTCCTTCGGCCGCTCCCCCGACGAGCCGGCCGGCTGCCCGCTGCCGGGCATCGTCGCGGCCTTCACGCCGCGGCTGGCCGAGTTCGCGTTCGAGCCCGGCTTCGTCGCGTCGGTCGACCAGCACGCCGCCGAGCTGCGCGAGCTCCTGTACGCCCAGGGGCCGGAGCTGCTGCCCCGGCCCCTGGACCGCGAGGAACTGGCGGACTACGCGCTCGGCTTCCTCGACGCGCTCGCCGAGATCGGCTGGCGGGAGCCGGTCGGCTACGACTTCGCCGTCGGGCGGCTCACCGCGATCTGCTGGCTGGTGCGCGAGCAGGGGCTCCTGCCGGCCTGACGACGGCTCCTGCCGGCCTCACGACAGCTCCCGCCCGGCTACAGCTCCCGCCCGGGGTCGATGCCCGGGTCGATGCCGGGGCCGCGCGGCCCGGTCTCGGTGGCCGGGCGCACCGGCTGGTTGGCCAGCGCGTCCGAGCGGCCGGCCTGGTAGGCGCTGCCGCGCAGCTTGGCGCTCTCCCGCTCGGCGCCGTCCAGCCAGTGCTCCCAGCGCTGGCGCATCGGCATGATCAGGCCGCCGCCGACGCCCACCACCAGCACACCGGTGATCGTCGCGAGGGCCGCGATCAGCACCGGGCCGGTGATCGCGGTGGCAATACCGGCCTGGCCGAGCGCGGCGATCACGCCGAGCCCGACGATGAACGCCCAGGCGATCGTGGAGACCGTCCGGCCGTACGCGGCGCCGGAGAGCGCGTTGCCCACGATGTCGCGCACCGCGTTGGCGATGGCCATCGCGACGACGACGATCACGACCGCGACGATGCCCTTGGGCAGCCACGCGACGATGCTGTGGATCATCACGCTGATCGGGTTGGGGCCGAAGACCCCGAACGCGAGCTGCAGGGCCATCAGCAGGACCGCGTAGTAGACGATCTTGCAGACGATGCCCGTCATGTCGTAGCTGGAGCCGCTCAGGTAGCGGGCCATCCCGGCCCGCTCGGCGATCCGCTCGGACCCGAGCCGGCGCAGCACGCGGTCGAGCAGCTTGGCGATGGCCTTCGCCACGAACCAGCCGATGACCAGGATCGCCAGGAAGGCGATGAACTGCGGGATGACCTTCGCGATCTTGGACCAGGCCTGGGTGAACCCGGAACCGAAGTCCACGGAGAGGGCGAGCTGCTGAACCACGGAGTCCTCCACTCGGGGACGCGGCGCCACGAGCGGCGCGGAGCGGCCCCTTTTCGTTCCGGATCCCCCACCCTTCGTGGATAGCAGCGCCCGGCCCGGCCCGCGCGCCCCCGCCCGTGCGGCTTGATCCCCCCGGGTGAACCGGGCCCGCGCAGGACGCACCGGCGACCGGACGCGTGATCGCGCGTACAGTTGGCGGTCCACGGACGAAGGGCGCGGGGGCTGGGGAGGATACGCGAGTGAGCGGGACGATCAGGACGAGCGCTGGGGACGACACCACCGACCGGGCGACCTCCCCCAGCGGACCACGGCCCACCGGACCACAGCCCGACGGGCACCGGGCCCTGCACTGGCGCGTCCGGCCCCAGCGGCCCGGCGCCGCCGTCCTCGTGCTCCACGGCGGCGAGGAACGCAACCTCGCCCGGCCCGGCCGCCTCAACCTGCCGCTGCTGCGCATGCACGGCTTCCTCCGCGCGCTGCGCCGCGGCACCGCCGGGGCCGAGATCGCCATCGGCACCGTCCGCTACCGCCACCGCGGCTGGAACGACGAGCGCGCCGACGCCGCCCGGGACGCCCTCGCCGCCCTCGACGAGCTCCGCGAGGAGCTCGGCGGCGTACCGACCGTCCTGGTCGGGCACTCGATGGGCGGCCGGGCGGCGCTGCGCGCGGGCGGCCACCCGAACGTCACCGGGATCGTCGCGCTCGCCCCCTGGTGCCCGGCCGGGGAGCCCTGCGAGCACCTGGCCGGGCGCGACGTGCTGATGCTCCACGGGGACCGCGACACCGTCACCCCGCCCGCCGACACCCACGCCTTCGCCGCCCGCGGCCGCGCCGCCGGCGCCCGCGTCTGCGGCTACACCGTCACCGGCAGCGGCCACGCCATGCTCCAGCGCGTCCCCGACTGGCACCGCGCGGCCACCCACCTCGCCACCGCGATGCTCGGCCTGCGCGACCTGCCCGCCGAGACCGTCTCCGCGCTCGCCCTGCCGCCCGGCTCCCGCGAGGCGCTCACCCTCCCGCTGCCGCGCCAGCCCCGGCGCGCCTGAGAGGGCGCTCGGCGCTTCAGCGGCACTTCATCGGCACTTCAGCGGAACGGACGCACCGGATTCGCCGCGCCCACGGGGCCGTGCTGTGGTTGGCCACATGCGCACTTCACCACTCCGCCGCGCGGCCCTGACCGTCGCGACCGCCGTCCTCCTCATCACCGCCACCGCCGCCTCCGCCTCGGCCGCCCGCCGTGACGTCACCGCCGAACAGTGCCACGAGGCCGGCGGCCACGTGGAGGGCGTCGGCTACTGCACCGGCGCCGAGGGCGTGGACCAGTGGGGGGCGGACATCGACGGCCAGGGGATCAACTCCCAGCCGAACCTCTACGACCGGTAAAGCCCCCCACCCCACGGGGTCCCCCCGCACCGATCGCCGCTACGCTCTGTGCGCGCCGCGCCGCAGGGCCGGCGGAAACGATCACAGCACGGGGGGATCCACCAGATGCGCTACCTGGTCCGCGACCGCATGTTCGCCTTCCACGAGGAGGCCTGGATCGAGACCGAGCACCGGGAGAAGCTCTACCGCGTCAACCGGAAGTTCCTCCGGCTGCGGCGGACCTTCGCCCTGGTCGACACCCGCGGCGAGCACGTCGCGAGCATCGTCCGCAAGGCCTTCACGATCCACCACACCCTCCTCATCAAGCAGGACGGCGCGGTGACGGCCAAGATCAGCAAGAAGATGTTCGCCCTCTTCGGCGACCGCTTCAAGGTGCGCCTCGCCGACGGCAGGCGCCTGCGGATAGCGGGCAACCTGTGGGACCGCGAGTTCGACATCCAGCACGAGGGCACCACCCTCGCGCACATCTCCCGCCGCTGGTTCACGATCCGCGACGCCTACGCCGTCGACGTCCTCTACCCGCAGGACGCGCTCCTCCTGCTCATCCTCGCGGTGTGCGTGGACCACGTCCTCCAGGACGCCAAGGGCGATCAGCTCACCAACCTCTGACCGCCCCGGCGCCGGCCCTCTAGGAGCCCTTGGGGTTGGTGCGGATGACGTTGCCCTTGGGGTCGGTCTCCAGGTAGCCGCTGCCGTAGTCGTCGCCGAGGTAGACCAGGAGGGCCGGGGCCTGGTTCATGAGATCGGGCTCGACGACCACGTAACGCGACGTGGGCTGGGGGACGTTGATGCTGTCCTGGGCCTTCTTCAGGAGGCCGGGGAGCAGGTCCCAGTTGAACTGGCCGAGATCGAAGAGCTTGTCGGTGAAGATGATCTCGCCGCTCCCGGCGAGGGTCTGCTTGGCGAACTTGCCGTCGCGGTACACGACGCGGTCGTAGCCCTTGGGCTGGCCGGCGACGGGGACCCTGGCGATCGCGTACTCGGGGTAGATGTCCAAGTCCCAGACCTTGCCGTCCGGCGCGAACGGCTTCAGTGCCTCGACCACCTTCCGGGCGCCGTCGGGGGTGAGGAGGTCCACCTTCGCGGCGGGCGTCTCGGGGGCGACGGACGGCAGCGCGAGCCCGGAGGGCAGGGCGACGGCGGGCGTCGAGCCGGCGCCCCCGGAGACCGTCGTGCCGGCCGTGACCGTGGTCGAGGGCGCGGCGGAGCCGCCGTCCTTGTGCAGGTACCAGTTCAGGCCGCCGTAGCCGATCCCGAGGACGACGACGGCCGCCACGGCGAAGGGCGCGAGGCTGCGCCGCGTCGGAGCCGTGACCGGGGTGGGAGCCGTGACCGGGCCCGACGGGACGGCGTCCATCGGCGGCATCGGCGGCGGCCCGGGCCGCAGGTTCGTCGTCTGCACCGTCATCGGCGGGGGCGCCGGGAATTCGTGCTCGGCCGCCGCGAGCATGCGGTCGAACTGCTCGGCGTCCGGGCGCACCGCCGGGTCCTTGGCGAGCACGGCGGACAGCAGCGGCCCGAGCGGGCCGGCCCGGTGCGGGGGCGGGAGCGGCTCGTCCAGGACGGCGGCGAGGGTCGCGAGGGTGCTCGCGCGGCGCAGCGGGTGGTAGCCCTCCAGCGAGACGTACAGCATCATGCCGAGCGACCACAGGTCGGAGGAGGGGTTGCCCTCCTGGCCGCGGAGGCGTTCGGGTGCGATGTACTCGGGCGAGCCGATGAGCGCGCCGGTCGCGGTGAGGGCGGTGGCGTCCTGCATCGCGGCGATGCCGAAGTCGGCGAGCACCGGGGTGCCGTCGGGGCGCAGCAGGACGTTGCCGGGCTTGACGTCGCGGTGCTGGATGCCGACGGCGTGGGCGGCGCGCAGCGCGGACAGCACGCCGCGGCCGATCCGGGCGGCCTCGGCGACGCCGAGCGGGCCCTGGCCGAGCCGGTCGGCGAGGCTGCCGCCGGAGACGAGCTCCATGACGAGCCAGGGGTGCGGGTGTTCGGGGGTGTCGACGATGTGGTGGATGACCACGACGTTGGGGTGCTGGAGGCGCGCGAGCGACCGCGCCTCGCGCAGGACGCGCTCGCGCAGCTCGCGCGCGGCGGCCGGATCGGCGGCGGCCACGGCCGGGTCCGGCGGCCGGACCTCCTTGAGGACGACCTCGCGTTCCAGGGCGGTGTCGCGGGCGCGCCAGACCAGGCCCATGCCGCCACCGCCGAGCTGCTGGAGCAGTTCGAACCGGCCGTCGATGAGGCGTCTTTCCGCCCCCGGTGCATTCATGGGCGTCATCGTAGGGGGCGGCGGGGACACCTCGTGCACGAGGTGGGGACGACTCGTGGCATGACCGGCACAAGCCGGGGAAATGAGGTGGAGGACCATCAGGGACCGGTCCGTACCCTCACCATGTCGGGATCACCATGAGAAGACTCGCGATACGTCTGCTGTCGCTCGCAACGACCCTGTACGCACTGGCCGTTGGCCCTCCCCCGGCCGCTTCGGCCACCGCGGTGCGGGCGCCGGTGGCGCTCACCGGGGCCCAGCTGTCGGCCTCCTGGACGGGGCCGCTGAGCACCCGGGGGCGGTACGTCGTCGACGCCGGCGGGAACCGGTTCAAGCTGATGTCGGGAAACTGGTCCGGGGCACAGGGCACTTGGGAGGGCAGTGGGGACCCGAACGACCCTGCGGACAACCAGGCCGGGCAGGTCTCGCACGACATTCCGCTCGGCCTCGACCGGGCGCCCCTGGCGGACATCCTGGCGGGCTTCCACGGCCTCGGGCTGAACAGCGTGCGGCTGCCGTTCGCGGACGCGATGATCCACGACGGCACGGCCGTCCCGGACGCCGCCGTCGCGGCCAACCCGCAGCTGCGCGGGAGCACGCCCCTCCAGGTGTACGACGCCGTGGTGGCCGCCCTCACGGCGGACGGGTTCGCCGTCGTCCTGAACAACCACACGACCACGTACCGGTTCTGCTGCGGACTGGACGGCAACGAGCGCTGGAACAGCGGCCAGTCGACCCGGCAGTGGGAGGACGACTGGCTGTTCATGGCGAACCGCTACCGCGACAACAAGCGCGTCGTCGGCGCGGACCTGCGCAACGAGGTGCGGCGGGACACCTGGGACGACCCCAACTGGGGCATGGGCGACGCCCACGACGAGTACGCCGCCTTCGAGGAGGCCGGCAACCGGATCCTCCAGGCCGACCCGGACCTGCTGATCATCATGGAGGGCATCAACTGGCAGGGCATCCCGCTCGCGGGCCTGCCGCACAGCCGGCCGATGCTCACACCGGTCGCCACCCTCTCCAACACCCTCGTCGACTCCGGCAAGCTGGTCTACTCGGCGCACTTCTACGCCTACACCGGCCCGGCCAACACCGGCGCGGGCAGCGGTCCCGGCGCCACGAGCGACCCGCGCTACCAGGACTTCACGCCCGAGCAGCTCGCCGCGGCCGTGGACGACGAGGCACTCTTCGTCACCCGGACCGGGCAGCACTTCACCGCGCCGGTCTGGATCAGCGAGTTCGGCGCGGGCGGGCGCGGCTCGACCGACGCCAAGGAGCACGCCTGGTTCGACACCTTCACCGCGCTCCTCGCCGCCCGCGACGCCGACTTCGCCGTGTGGCCGCTCGTCGGCTGGCACAACAATGGTGTACCGCAGGACAGTTGGGCACTCCTGCACTACGACGCGGCCGGACGGCGGCTGGGCATCGAGGACCCGGGCGACTGGCGCGCCGACGACTGGAACCGGCTGGTCACCGCCCCCTCGTACACCGGGCAGGTGCCGGACGCGCCGCACTGGAACATGCTCGACCTCGACCACGCCGACCAGAACGTCTCCCGGCACATGCTCGCCCTGCCGGACTGGAGCAACGGCAACCGCAAGGGCGACTGCCCGGACGGACAGCGGCTGATCGGCCTCGGCCGCGGCTCGGGCCGCGGGCTCTGCACGGACGCCGGGCAGCCGGGCACCGGCGCTGGCGAGTGGGTGGGGGTGACCGACGAACGCTACGTCACGGGCGGCGACTGGGCCTCGGGCTACAACAAACTCCAGTGCCCGGACGGGGACTTCGCCGTCGGCTACAGCGTCCGCAACAACGCGATGGCGGCCCTGCTGTGCGCACCGGCCACCGGCCCGCTGCCGACCACCGGACGCGTCCTGTGGTTCGACCACGGCGACAACCGGCCGCCGGCGTCGACCGGTTCGGACTCCGCCGCCGGCGACTGGGCCCCGGGCTCCTACAAGGGCCAGTGCGCCGCCGGCGAGTACGTCGCGGGCGTCGCCATGACCTGGCGCCGGCTGGAGTACGGCGTGCCGGACGCGCTGCTCTGCCACCCGCTGGGCTGAGCCGCTCCCCGGGCCGCCCTCGTGCGGAGGGCGGCCCGACCTCCCTTTCGGGTCGCGGACTTGGTTGATCACCCAGTTCCGGGGCGTTCGCCCTGTGCCGGGCACCAGTAGTCCCTACGATCGGGCCGTTG
The DNA here is from genome assembly GCF_042751525.1 of Kitasatospora sp. NPDC059408. Taxonomy (NCBI): domain Bacteria; kingdom Bacillati; phylum Actinomycetota; class Actinomycetes; order Kitasatosporales; family Streptomycetaceae; genus Kitasatospora; species Kitasatospora sp. NPDC059408. Next base: position 90,622 of record NZ_JBHYWI010000026.1, on the reverse strand, counting down.
CTTCAATCGGTCCGCCCTCGTGCCACCCGACCCTGGAGGAACCCTCATGGCTTCACGCCCGATCTTCCGCCGCACCAAGGACGTTGCCCCGACCCGCCGCCTCACCTCCGCCGGATCGGCGCTGGTCGTCGGCGCGCTGCTCGTCCTCGCGGCGCCGGGCACGGCCGCCGCCAACAGCGTCGCCGTCACCGTGAAGACGCCCGGCGCCACCAGCGGGCCCACCACGATCGACTCGTCCATCTCGACCAGCGCCCACTGCACCAGCGGCCTCGTCTCCAGCGGCGGGATCGACCAGACCAACGGGACCGGCGCCGGGTCGAACGGCAACCACGTCCTCGGCACCGAGCCCAGCTCCGACGGCAGCACCGAGTACACCGGCACCACCGGCGTCGTCGGCACCGACGTGACGTACTGGATCGCCAAGGGCGGCAGCGGCGGCCAGGTCAACGCCGGCTTCTCCACCACCCCGTACGCGCTGTGCCTGACCAGCACGCTCATCAACCACACCCAGGTGGTGATGAACAAGGCCAACACGCCCACCAGCGCGGCCACCGTCGGCCTGGTGACGGCGAGTTGCCCGTCCGGCACGGCCCTGCTGGGCGGCGGCGCGCTCGTCACCCCGAACAACACCGGCAACCTGAAGGCGATCGCGAGCTTCCCGACCTTCAACGACGCCGCCCACGACTACGGCCAGAAGGCCGCCGCCGACGGGGACACCAACCCCAACGCGTGGAGCGCCGTCGGCTGGGACAACAGCACCAACACCGGCAACGAGACGTACGCGTACGCCATCTGCAGCGGCAGCGGGATCAACGTCAGCGGCGTCACCGTCAAGGTCCGCTTCACCGAGGCGACCGGCCCCAACACCGGCGGCACCGGCCAGAACACCACCGCCACCTGCGGCAGCGGCGACGGCAACCTGATCTCCGGCGGCGCGGCCGTCAGCGGCGGCTCCGTCACCACCACCGACTTCACCGGCCCCGGCTCGGCCGGCGACCACCTCAACGGCAGCTACCCGAGCGACTCCAGCGGCAACCCGGTCTCCGACGGCACCACCACGGCCGCGTCCTGGACGGCGTTCACGCACACCGGCGGCACGGGCTCGACGACCACCCACTCCGACGTCTGGGCCCTGTGCGCCAACGACGGCGTCTGAACCCCCTGAAGCACCTGAACCACCTGAACCACCTGAACCACCGGAAGGCACTGACAATGAGACCCTCTCTTCTGGCCAAGGCGGCCGTCCCCGGCGCCCTGCTCGCCCTCGTCGCGCCGAACGTCGCGCACGCCGACTCCGCGAGCGTCACCGTGGCCAACCCCGGTGCCACCATCGGCCCGGCGACGCCCTTCACCGGCGTCTCGGCCCACGCCGACTGCGAGGACGGCCTCGTCTCCGGCGGCGGGATCACCCAGACCACCGGCGACGACCGGGCCGGCAACGGCAACCACGTGATGGGCATCGCGCCCGGCGCGGACGACCTGAGCGAGTTCACCGGCACGCCCGGGGTGGTCGGCCAGGACGTCACCCACTGGCTCGCCTTCGGCGGCAGCGGCAGCAACTACAGCCCGGCGTTCTCCAGCACGCCGTACGCGATGTGCCTGGACAGCAACCGGATCCGGCACACCCAGGTCGTCATGAACAAGGTCGCCGGGCCCTCGCTCTCGCAGGACTCCCGCCTCGTCACCGCCACCTGCCCGACCGGCACCCGCCTGATCGGCGGCGGCGCCCGCACCACCCCCGCGAGCGTCGGCAGCCTCAAGCCGATCGCGAGCTTCCCCACCTTCGCGGACGCCGCCCACGACTTCGGCAAGAAGGCGGCGGCCGACGGGGAGACCAACCCGGACTCGTGGACGGCCGTCGGCGGCATCGGCGGCGGACGCGACAGCGGCAACACCACGTTCGCGTACGCGATCTGCACCGGGGACCACGTCAAGGTCAAGAACCTGACGACGAAGGTCGGCTTCACCGAGGTGGCCGGCCCGACCGTGGCGGGCACCTCCGGCACGGCGACGGTCGGCTGTTCCGACGACGCCGACGAGCGCCACAGCCACTGGAGCCTCGTGAGCGGGGGCGCCGCGGCCAGCGGCGGCCACGTGACGACGACCGACTTCTCGAAGGCCGGCTCCGGCGGCACCCACCTCGTCGGCAGCTACCCGAGCGACGCCGACGCCACCCCGGCCGAGGACGGCACGGACGACCCCGACCACTGGTCGGCCACCGTCCACGTCGGGGGCTCCCCCTCGCCGAACACCTACACCGACGCCTGGGCCCTCTGCCTGAGCACCCACCCGGTTCACGGGGACTGAGGCTCCATCTGCGCATCGTCACCGCTCCGGCACTCGCCGGAGCGGTGACGGCGTTATACCCGCCCGATTCCGTGCGAAGAGCGCAGGCCCTGCGTGGTTCGTAGACATAGGAAGAACATGGCGCGGCCCGCAGCCATGCAAACCAAGCAGCGCGAACTGTCGCCTCGGGTGCCTGCAGTGCCACGGCCCTACAGTTCAGAACTCCCTTCGATGTTGGGCGGGCGGCGACGGAATACTGCTGGACCTGTCGATGACAGTTAGCTCTTGAGGATGAGCCGGAGCCACGGCTGCCCACCCTGCTGCAAACAGGAGGATCATTCCGGCGATGCCGGTGACTACAGTACCGATCTCGTAGTATCGGAACGGCCTCTGCGGTGCGTCATTCTCTGGATCTTCGACCTGACCCCGATCGCATTTGCGAATAAACCACTCCACGGAGAGTCGGGCACTACCCATGAGGACAGCCGCCACGATCACTGCGGCAACAAACGCCGCTCGAAGCCACTGCGTGCTCTCCGCGAACGAGTCCCGGGCCACTTCGCCGAAGAGAATCAGGCCCGCGAGAGCACCTCCAAAAAAGATGATTAGCTCGACCAGCCTCTTGCACTCTTGCAGGCCCTTCGCACCAGATCTTCTCTCTACCGTGTCACCGCCCGCCGAATCTTGCTTCGACCCTGCCCGCACAACATCCGCCGTGGCCACAGGCTCGGCGAGCAATCGGCGATCCGCCTCACAGGCGTCGGCCGGCACCCGCGGATCCTGCAGATCATCGTCCTCTTGCACCTGCCCGGCGGAGTCTTGACCGAGCACCGGCGGCTCCGCCGCCCGATCCTGCGGTTGGGCGATGCTCTCGTCCGCTGCTGCCGCTGAAGCCACACCTCGCAACTGCGGCCTTCGTACTCCCGGGCGAGGTCGATGGAGATGCACACGCACCCGAAGTTGAGGCAACCGATGTACTGGCCTTCGTGGATTCACGGGACGGCCACTCAGTAGTGCCAGGCACTATTAAGGAATTCCTTGAAGAAAGTCAGGCTATCTGCAACTTCCTCCCGCTCCAAGGAAGCTCCCTTGTGAAAGATGAACCGACACGCAGTGGCCACAACGACGTTGGCGATGAAGAGATCCACTGCCCGATCCGGGGGTGGCCCCTGCGGAAAGTCATCGCGAACCAGGCCCGCCGCCACCTCGACCACCGACACGATCCTCTCGGACGGTGCGGAGAGACCGTACTCATCAAGAAGGGAGAGCCCGCGACGGTAACCGCTGGCCACAGCCGGCCACTCAGCGAAGATATCGGATCCACTGAATCCATTCGGCATCTTCCACCCTCTCAGCCGCGCCAATCCACGCCCATTCAAGGGGGATAGTAATCTCAATCCCCCCTCTCGCGTAATACGACACACTCGTCAATATAATTCTGACAATATGCCATCCGCGAGCGCCTATCTGCCGACAACTGCAAGTCAGCTCCGAAGAAAGCAATCTGAGCCATCGCTGCGCCAGCCCACCCCGCCCCTCGGCTCCGCGGTCGCCACCCAAGCAGGCCCTCGACGAGGCCTGCAGCTCCGACGCCGCTTCGGTCCTGCCGCAGCGGCGCTGATGTCGTGTCCGGCCTTCTGCGCGCGGGAAGTCGACGTGGCCGACTTCCCGTGTCAGCAGACCGGGACGGGGGTGCCTCTCAGGAGGAGGGCCAGCCGGCGCCGCGCTCCCGGGTGTCCCAGGCGTCGTGGACACGGGAGGCCTCGTCGGGCGTCATCATGGTGCTGAGCTGGTGGCAAGGGAACCACTACAAGGCACGAGTGTTCGCCGGCGGGCGGTGTGGCCGAGCGTCCGGTTCATCCGCGGCCCACCTCGGGTTGGGCGTCAGGGCGCACTCGATCCGAGCGTTCTGCCTGACGCTGGTGGAGGACACGGCGGTCGCCATCGCGATGCCGCTGCGGGACGAGAAAATGCCCCTGCCGGTGCGCGCCGAGTGGGGCGGCCGACAGGGAGAGCACCCCTGGCCCATGAACGACCGTCGGCGGCGCCGGCGACCAAGTCCAAGCTCATTCTTGTTCACCAAAGCTCAAATATCTTATGCAATAAGCCCGTTGACATGATGTTCTGATCAGGGGAACATCACCTGCAGTCCGGTGGTGACATCGTCCGGGGAAGGTGCTCGAGGAGATGGTTTCAACGGAAGGCGACAGCGCCAGCATCGCGGAGCGGTGCCGCAAGGAGGGCGGGCTGATCGAGGTCACCCTCGGAGACCTTCGCGAGGAGCTTGGATACAAGAAGCTGGGGAAGTGGGTCCTTGTCGAGGTGGCAGAGGCCCTCACCAAGGCCAAGCTAGGGCACTTCCCGCCCGACATGCTTGATCCCCAGCTCAACATCGAGCCCCGACAGTGGCAGACGGTGTGGATCTACGACCGGGATGGCAGTCCGCGTGCACAGGTGATCGACGCCGTCCTCCATCCGGACCGACATGACGTCCGAGCAGCCTTGGACGGACTCGCCGGCGGGCACAACGAGGTGTTGACCCCAGAACAGAAGCTCGCGCGAATCCGAGATCTCGTGCGGGAGTAGCAGCACCTACACGGACGCCTGGGCCCTCTGCCTGAACACCCGCTCAGGGCACGGGGACTGATCCCTTTGTGGTCGTGCGCAGGAAGTCGGTTCGGCCGACTTCCTGCGCACAAGCCTGTCCTGCGTCAGGACGGGTAGACGATCGAACCCAGCGGCGGGCAGGGGATGAGCATCGTGCCGATGCCGGGGCGTTCGACGAACGCCCGCGCCTCGGCGGCCTGTTGGCGGCGGGTGTCCAGATCGTCGGCGTACCAGGCGTCGCTCCTGGCACGGGTGTAGTCCCACGAGCCGTCGATGAGGCCGAGGCTGACGTTGCCGGCGCTGCGCTGGAAGTCCGCCTTCACGGCGGCCTGCCGGAGTGCGGTCTGCGTGGCGGCGAGGTCGAGGCGGGTGATCAGCACGCCGGGGGTGTTCGGCTCGCGGGTCGGCATGGGGGCCTGCGGGAGCAGCGACACCCCGGTGTCGAGGCGGCCGATGTTGTCGACGGTCGCTTGCCGGGCCTCCCCCGCCGCGATCTGTATCTCCCGGTGCAGCCAGAGGAACTCGTCGAGGTCGGCCGGGGTGACGCGCATCCGCTCGTACAGGGCCCTGAACCGGGGATCGTGGTGCAGCGGGCGCACGAGCGGCATGTGGAACGCCACGCAGTCGTTGAACCCGTTCGCCACGGCGGCATCGAAGTGGAAGAGGCCCCGGTCCACCTGCCCCTGCGCGATGGCCAGACCACCGAGACCCGAGTGCCCCGACGCGACGAGCCACCTGCCGTCGGGGCCGAGCGCCGTGGCGCGCGCGACGACGTCGTGGAGGCCCGCCGTGACGTCGACGCCCCGTGGGGCGAGGCCGTGGGTCATGACCGCCACCGTCAGATCGTGCACGCGGGCGGTCAGTGAGGTGACGGTGTCGGCCATGGATCTCCTCGGTGGTCTTGAGGTGGGGTGGCAGGTGCTCAGGCTTGGGCGAGCCGGCCCTCTTCAAGACCGTCGAGGACGAATCCGTTGTCGAAGCGCACCCGGTAGGTGGTCCGAGCGCCGGATCCGCCGTCGAACGCTCCCACCCGGGCGACCTTCTGGCGGAGGTCATCGACCAGGCTCGCCACGAAGCCGTCGAGCCGGGCGCCGCGCATGTGCCGATCGAAGCTCGCGAGGTGGTCCTGGCCGACGCCGCCGGCCGCCGTGGTCGAGCTCATGACGGTACCCGCCAGGCCCTCGGCGAGGAACAGCGGGCCGGGGGCTCCGATCCCGGTAGCCGCGTCACCTGCGGTGACCTGCGTATCCCCGGTCAGCCTGACCCTCGTGCCGGTCTCGTACGGCATGGGTGTACCCCCATCGTTCGATCTTGGGCTGGATCGCCGCCAGCGTAACCGAGTTACCTTGGGGAGAAACGGTGTTCGGCAAGACTCGGGAGCTTCACGGCGGGGTTTGGCCGAACCCTCCCCGGGCAGCAGGGAGGGAGGGGGAACCATGTATCACAAGGAACAGGACCCGCCGCCCAGTTGCGGGGTCATCATTCTCGTCGGCCTGGCTCTGATGGTCGGCTTCTTCCTTTCGGCCGCCTCCTGTGACGCCGGTGGCAGCCCTGTCAGGTGCACTGGCGGCGCCTACGAGGCCGAGTGCCACTAGGCAAGGCCGCGGGGCCATCAGAGCAAATTCTCGTCACTCTGACGAAAACCGGGGTAGGCTCGCCACCGACGAACCGACCTCGGCCTTCGCGCCGACGACCTCTCTGGCGGTAAGGGACGTGGACGTCCGAGTGATCACGGACCGCGACAGCGTGCACCCCGGCGACGACCGGGCCTGGATGGAACCGGCCGAGCACCTGAACTCCCCGCCTGCCGTGGCGACGAAGTCCGAACGTCCCGCACTTCTTGACGAGCTCGCCACCCTGGTCACAGCCCGAATCTCTCGCAGGTGAACCGCCATCAACTCCTGGCCGCACTGCGCGACGCCGGGGTGAGTGACAGCTCGTACGGGATCACAGTGAGTGACCTGCCGAGGTCCAAGTACATCCAGGAGAGCATCCCGGTCCTCGTCGAGCAGACCGACGGCCGGTGGACGATCGAGGCCTGGGAACGCGGCCGACACTGGACCGAGGCGAGCTTCGACACCGAGGCGGCCGCCTGCGCGTATCTGTACGCCTATCTCGTGTAGCGGGGTCGTCACGGCTGTGCTCCCGGCTGGGGCTCGGTTGCTCGAGAGCGTGACTCGCGAAGTTCAGGACGACAGCCGCGCCCTTCATGAGAAGTCGGCGGGTCCGACCTTCCGCGCACGCAGTTCGGGGGGAGTGCAGGGAGACGAGCCCTGCGTCTCCGGCGCCGCTTGGGCAGGGCCGAGGCGGCGCCGATGTTGTGCCCATCCCTCTATCCACAGGAAGTCGGCGTGGTCGACTTCCTGCGTCAACGGATCGGGACGGGGATGCCTCGGAGGAGGAGGGGCCGGCCGGCGCCGTGTTCCCAGGCGTCCCAGGCGTCGTGGACGCGGCGGGCCTGGTCGGGCGGCATCACGGTGTCGAGCAGGTAGCAGGGCACCCAGTGCAGGGCGCGGATGTTCGCCGGCGGGCGGTGCAGAGTCACGGCCTTGGCCTGGCGTGGAGTCACGATGCCGCCCGCGTAGACGAAGTTGATGCCCTCGGGGTAGTTGTGCCGGGAGACGTAGTCGACGGTCAGGATCGTCCGCAGCGGCAGGACGAGGCCGGTCTCGGACTCCAGGTGGCGGCGGGCGGCGAGGTGGGGCAGCTCGTCGGCCTCGGCGCTGCCGCCGGGGAGGGTGTAGCCGTCGCGGTAGACCGGGTCGACGAGGAGGACGCAGAGTTCGCCTCCCAGGTCGGGGTCCTCGCGGAGGACGAGCGCCTGCTGGCCCAGGCGGCGGGCGGGCGGCTTGCGCATGAGGTGGTCGTTCAACTCTGCTCCTGGAGGGTTGACTTGGTTGGGTGCAGTTCCCCGAAGGTGTTCCACAGCGGCAAATCCACCGGCGGCGAGGGAACTCACGTGGAGTCCGGCGAGGAGGAGATCGCCCGGATTCACGCCGGCTCGTCGTTGAGGAGCCGGCGGCGGGAGAGGGCGCCCGAACCGGGCGCGATCTGCCGGGGATTGAGGACGCTGACCTGATCGGCCCGCGTGGTCCATTCGATGCCGCCGCCGATGGGCCGGAGGTACATGACGCCCGCGCACTGCTCCATGAAGACGCCCTCGCGGGGCCGGCCGTCATCGAGGTGACCGCGATCGATCACCACCTCGTGGAGGAGGGGGACTTCGGACAGCACGGATCTCTGGTCTTCGAACATGGGGGTCTCCGCAGTCGCACAGCGCCATCGGCTCATCACCTGGTGTAGCCATGATGGCGTGATTACCCCTACCATCGGAAGGGTTTCAGATCTCTAGTTGACTCGACTTTAAAGGTGAACGATCTTGGCCCGTAGACAAATTGATCCAACGTCATCTCCCCTCGCCGCACTTGCGGTTCAGATCACCAGGTCGCGTGAGGCAAAGGGGCTGACACAGATCGAGCTCGGCAGGCGAGTCGGGTACTCCAACGTCTACATCTCGAATGTCGAGGGCGCCAAACAGGCCCCATCTTTAAAGTTCGTAACTCTCTGTGAGGCCGAGCTTGGGACCGACGGTTCACTTGAGCTCCTGTGGTGGAGCTGGAAGAACGGATCGTTGATCCCGGGTTTTCCGGAGTACGCGGCCAAGGAGCGAGAGGCCTTGGCTATCAGGCTCTTCGAGGTGGACATGGTGCCGGGCATACTGCAACACCCGGACTACAGCGCCGCCTACGAGTCAGCTCCGGTTCGACGCGGAGAAGCAACGCAGGAACAGGCAGACGAGCGACTACAGCTCCTGTCCGTACGTCAACGACTCCTGGACCGCTCGACCGTCCACGTGGCCCTCGACGAGGCGGCCATTCGACGTCCGATCGGCGGGCCGGCCGCCATGGCGCGCCAACTGAGGCACTTGGAGCACCTGGCAACACAGCCCAACATCGTTGTGCAGGTCGCTCCTTACGCACTCGGCGAGGAGCGCCCGTTCTCGCATTCAGTGACGCTGCTCACCCTGCCGAACCGCACGATGGTGGGGTACACCGAGACGCTGCAACGAGGTTTCCTGGAACAGGACTCCGGGGTCGTATCCAGATGGGCAGGACAGTACGATCGGCTGCAGGTGAACGCCCTCAATCAGCCAGACAGCCTGGCCATGATCAGGGAGGCTCGGAAGGACTATGAACGGGATGCAAGACGACCTGACCGGCGCAGCATGGCGGAAGAGCACCTATAGCAACGGACAGGGCGGCTGCATCGAGGTGGATGACTCGCACCCTGGCAGGGTGCGGGACTCCAAGGACCCTCAGGGGCCGACCCTCGTGTTCCCGACCTCGGCCTGGCGATCGTTCGTCTCCGCCGTCCGAGCTGGCGAGTTCGGCGAGATCTGAACCTCCGAGGCGGTGGAAGCGCTGCCCACGACGGCATCGCTTGTGACCATCAGCACGGCACGAAGGGGCTGTTCAACATGAAGGTTGGCCTGACCGGCGCTTCCTGGATCAAGTCCTCGTACTCCAACAACGGCGGTGACTGTGTTGAGGTCACCTCCGACTTCCCCGGTCTACTGCCCGTCCGCGACTCCAAGGACCCCCAGGGGCCGGCCCTGATCTTCCGCACCGAGGCCTGGCGGTCGTTCGTCTCCGCCATCCGGACCGGCGAGTTCGGCGAGATTTGAAGCGCTGGACGAACTCTGCACGACTCAGGCCGCCCGCTCTACCCGAGCGGGCGGCCTACTGCGCGAGAGGGGGCGCTGGTGGTCTCCGCACTGCTGACAACCCCGGCCCTGCCCACCGCACCGGCCACGCGCATGCCGCAGCGCACGATGTGGAGCAAGGGCTACGATCCCTTCAAGTCGGACCTTGCCCGGGCCGGCTCGCTCAAGCTGATCAGGCTGGTGCGGAGGAGTTTTGAAAGCCATGCAGCACATTGACCTTTCCAGCGCCCAGTGGCGCAAGAGCACCTTCAGCGGCCAGGGCGGTGACTGCATAGAGGTCGCACCCAACATTCCCGGTCTACTGCCCGTCCGAGACTCCAAGGACGTTCAGGGGCCGACCCTAATCTTCCCCGCCGAGGCCTGGCGATCGTTCCTCGCCGCCGTCCGGGCCGGCGAGTTCGGTGAGATCTGAAGCCTCGGAGGAGATCCGCAAGGCACGAGAGGAACTAAGCAACCATGACTCCCTATCCTCACGAGCTGTCTCGTGCTAGCTGGTACAAGTCGACTTATAGCGACAACGGGGGCACCTGCGTCGAGGTCGCCTCCGACTTCCCCGGCCTCCTGCCCGTCCGCGACTCCAAGGACCCTCAGGGGCCGACCCTGATCTTCCCCGCCGAGGCCTGGCGGTCGTTCGTCTCCGCCGTCCGAGCTGGCGAGTTCGGCGAGATCTGAAACCTCGTAGGAGATCCGCAAGTTCACGGCGCGAGAGGAACATTATGACCCCTCAGGTGCACCCGACCGGCGCCTCATGGCGGAAGAGCACCTACAGCAACGGCGGCGGCGGCTGCGTCGAAGTCGACGACGCGCACCCGGGCAGGGTCCGTGACTCCAAGGACCCCGATGGCCCCGCGCTCGTCTTCCGCATCGAGGCCTGGCGGTCGTTCGTCTCCGCCGTCCAGGCTGGTGAATTCGGCGAGGTCTGAACCTCCCCCGGCCGCCCGCTCTACCCGAGCGGGCGGCCTATTGCGTCCCCGGCCACTGCGGCGAGTTCGTCGAGCAGTGCGGCGACGGCGGCGTCGGTGAACCGGTAACCGTCCACAGTCTCGGTGAGGTGGCCCGAGGCGATGCGGGAGTTCCACCACTCTTCGAGGCGGGCGGGGCCGTATCCGCCGGTGCGGAAGCCGTACGGCTCGTGTGCCGGGCCGCAGCCGGTGATCATGAGCTCGTACGTCGGCAGTGTGCCGGACCCCTCGGCCTGCGGAGGCGTCTTGAGGTACCCCTCGAAGGAGTCGACCCGGTTGAAGCTGGTGAACAGCCAGAACAGGTAGTCGTACATCAGCATGGAGCGCGCATCGGCGTGCAGGGCGAAGAACCCCTTGTCGTGCACGACGGCCGCCGCGAGCGCCCGCATTCGCCGGTCCGCGTCGGGCAGCACGTCCGCAACCTCGCCGAAAGCACGCAGCAGGACCGGGGAGAAGCTGCCGTCGCGCACCATGGCGAGCTCGGCGAGCCGGTCCTGCTCCGAGGTGTCGTAGACGGACTCGTCGACCAGGCCCGTGACGAACGCCTCGAAGTTCTCCGCGACCAGGGTGATCGCGAAGTCGTTCTCCTGGTCGACGTGCACCACGGTCGGCTCGCCGTCCGGACCGCACGCGCGGTAGTCGAGGGCGAGCATGTCGTGGCCTGCCGAGGGCGTGTCGGCGAAGTAGACACCGATGTCGGGGTACTCCCACATGTCGATCCAGAACAGGCTGCCGAACTCGCCGCCCAGCGACTGCGGCCGGGCATGCCCGATGCCCCGGATGCCGGTGATCTCGATGTAGTCGTCGGCCCAGGACGTCGGCTCGGCCATGGGGAAGCAGGTCCGGGCCGGAATGCCACCGTTGTGCGCGGTCATCAGCGCGACGTAGGAGTCGGGTAGACGGTATCCGCCGAGCTCGTCCTCCAACGCCTCGATCAGTTCTCGCGAGGGCGGCGTCTCCTCCACGTAGTCCTTCAGCGCGTACGCCGAGTCGTCCCAGAACCCGGCGACGTCGAAGCCCTCGAAGTTTCCCACTGCACCCTCCCGCGCCAACTCGTCCGGCGATTGTACGTTCGGCCCCGGGCGCGGACCGCGGTCGCCCAATCCCCTATCACCATCGCGTGATACACCTGTATCATCGAAGTCCTCGGCCAAGGTGCCGAGCTTCTCTTCCGAGCCATGCATCCAACCCATGCCTCCGACCCGGAAGGTCCTCCGAACATGCCAAGAATCTCCGCGCTCCTCATAGGCGCGTTCCTCACCGCACTCGCCCTGCCCGCTACACCGGCCGTGGCCTCAACGCCTGTTGCCGTCACTGACGCGGGAACCGTCCAGGGCACCGCCCACGACGGGTACCGCACCTTCCAGGGCATCCCGTACGCCGCCCCGCCCACCGGCGATCTCCGCTGGCGCGACCCGCAGCCCATAACGCCCTGGTCCGGCGCGCGTGACGCCACCGCACCCGGCAACCGCTGCCCCCAGGGCACGACCGGCGACGAGGACTGCCTCTACCTCAACGTCACTGCCCCGCAAGGCGCCAAGCACCGCCCGGTCGTCGTCTGGCTCCACGGCGGCAGCTTCACCGGTGGCGCCGGCAGCGACTACGACCCCCACCGCATGGCCGTCGACGGCGACGTCGTCGTCGTGACGGTCAACTATCGGCTCGGCATCTACGGCTACTTCGGCTACCCCGGACTCGCCGGCTCCGGCGACTTCGGGCTCGCCGACCAACAGGCCGCCCTGCGCTGGGTGCGCCGCAACGCGGCGGCGTTCGGCGGCGATCCCATGAACGTCACGCTGGCCGGGCAGTCGGCGGGCGGGATGAGCGTGTGCTCCCAGCTCACCTCGCCCTCCGCCGCCGGCCTGTTCGACAAGGCGATCATCCAGAGCGGGTCCTGCCTCATCGACTACCCGAAGGCGCTCTTCTGGCCGACCATGCCCGCCGGCTCGCCCTGGACGAGCCGGGCCGCCGTCGAGTCAGCGGGCAGTGCGCTCGGCACCGCCCTCGGCTGCACCGACGTCGACTGCCTACGCCACAAGCCCGCCGCCCAACTGGTCGACCACCTCGGGCAATTCACCAAGCCCGCGTACGACACCCCGCTGCTCCCCACCGAACCCGCCCAAGCGCTGCGGGAGGGCCGGTTCCAGCGCGTCCCGGTCCTCCAGGGCGGCACGCGCGACGAGCACCGCGGGTTCGCGGCCGTCCTCAACCTCGGGGACCCGATCACCGAACAGGGCTACCACGACCTCCTCACGCAGAGCTTCGGCGACCAGGCCGACGCCGTCGCCGAACGCTACCCGGCGAGCGACTACCCCTCCCCCGCCGTCGCCTGGGCCGCCGTCGCCACCGACCGGATATGGTCCTGCCCCACGCTGGCGGGCGACCGCCTACTCGCGCGCCACACCCCCGTGTACGCCTACGAGTTCGCCGACCGCACAGCCCCCGTGTCGGCCGGCCTCCCGCCCGGCTTCCCCTACGGCGCCTACCACGCCTCGGAGTTGCCGTACCTGTTCGACGTCGCCGGCCTGCCGACCACGCTCGACGCCGACCAGCAGCAGCTCGCCTACCGCATGATCCGCGACTGGACGCGCTTCGCCACCACCGGACACCCGTGGCAGCGGTTCGACGACAGCGAGGCGCACGACTTCACCACGGACGACGGACCTCGGACCGTCGACCTGGACGACGAGCACAACTGCGACCTCTGGACGTGAAGTTGCCTGAGGGGTGCCGGAGAGCCGGCACCCCTCGGGTCGGTTCAGACAAGCGACGCGTGCGACGGCACGACCACGCCGTACAGGTCGGCGATCGTCGCGAGCGCGCCGTCGTGGATCTGCCCGGCGGGAAATTCCACCCCGCCCGACGGCAGGGCCCGCGTCGCGCACGCGTCGGCGACGACGGTCGGCCGGTTGCCGCGCAGGAAGGCGCCGGCCGTCGTGAAGGCCACGCACATGTGGGTCATGAAGCCGGCCACGACGACGTCCTCGTGCCCGGCCGCGTCCAGCCGCTCGCCGAGGTCGGTGCCGACGAACGCGTCCGGGACCTGCTTGACCACGACGGCCTCGCCCTCGGCCGGGGCCACCGCCGGGTGGATCAGCCCGATCTCGGCCCGGACGTCGTACGGGGTGCCCTCGCCGCCGTCGTTGACGATGTGGATCACCGTGGCCCCGGCCTCCCGGGCCCGGGCGAGGAGCGCGGCGGCGGCGTCCAGGGCGGCCTGCCAGCCGTCGAGCTCCATCACGCCACGGGTGTAGGTGTTCTGGTAGTCGACCATGATCAGCGTCGCGGCGGCGAGCGAGGCGGGCGTCTCGTCGAGGCCGTTGAGCGCGCGAAGGGTGGTCGTGGACATGGGTGTACCGCCTCGGGTCGATTCAAAGGGAATGTCGGTCACTGCGGTGACCTGCGAGAACAACGCTAGGCGCGCTCACCGCACGTCGGCAATGCCGTCTAACATGCAGAAACCGACATCGCCGACTGCGACACCACCGCCTGCAACATCACCGACTGCGACACCACCGAAGCTGGGAGACGCCATGGCCCCCGCCGAACGACTCATCGTCATCGTCCTGTTCGAGGGCGTCGACCTGCTCGACGTCACCGGGCCGCCCGAGGTGTTCTCGCTCGTGCGGCGCGAGACGGACGACGCCACCGGCTACCGCGTCGTCCTCGCCGCCGAGACGGCCGCCCCGGTCACCACCGCCGCCGGGGTGCGCGTCCTGCCCGACGTCACCTTCGACGAGGCGGCCGGGCGCGCGATCGACACCCTCCTCGTGCCCGGCGCGGTCGAGGTCGACGGTGAGCGCCGGGTCAGCGCCGTCACCGATCCCGCCGTCGTCGCCCGGGTGAAGGAGCTCGCCGCGCACGCCCGGCGGGTCGCCTCCGTCTGCGTGGGCGCGCACATCCTGGCCGCGGCCGGGCTGTTGGACGGCCGGCGGGCCACCACGCACTGGTCCACCGCCGGCCAACTCGCCGCCGAGTACCCGGAGATCGAGGTCGACGCGGACCCGATCTTCATCCGCGAGGGCGAGGTCTGGACCGGCGCCGGCATCAGCGCCTGCCTGGACCTGTCGCTCGCGCTCGTCGCCGACGACTTCGGCGAGGAGCTGGCGCTGCGCGTCGCGCGGCAGCTCGTGATGTACCTCAAGCGCCCGAGCGGGCAGAGCCAGTTCAGCGTCCCGCTCGAACCGGTCTCGACGACCCGGCGGACCGAGGACCTGCGCCACCACATCACCGCGAACCTCACCGCGCCGCTCACCGTGGCCGACCTCGCCGCCCACGCGCACGTCGGGGAGCGGCAGTTGACCCGGATCTTCAAGACCGAGCTCGGCACGACCCCAAGCGCCTACGTCGAGTCGGCCCGCGTCGAGCGGGCCCGCAACCGGCTGGAGACCACCGACGAGACGCTCGAACGCATCGCGTCCACCTGCGGGTTCGGCACCACGGACACGCTGGTGCGGGCGTTCCGGCGCCAGCTGGACACGACACCGACGGAGTACCGCCGCCGTTTCCGGACCGTCCGGGGGTGAACCGGTCGACCCTGTCGACCCTGGACCCACCCGGCGGTCGGGATCACCGAGCGGACTTGTGCCGGTGATGTCCCACCGCCATGATCGTGCCCTGCATTCGGGCTGCGAGGCCATGGCGCCGCGGGGCCGAGGGCCGTGTACGGGGGAGACAGAGGCGCATGCAGGCGTTGACCGCAGGAAATCCGTCGGCGATCGGGCCCTACCGGCTCCTCGGGCGGCTGGGCGCGGGCGGGATGGGCCAGGTCTACCTCGGGCGCAGCCCGGGCGGGCGGACCGTGGCGGTGAAGCGGATCCGGGCCGAACTCGCCGCGGACGGCGAGTTCCTGGGACGGTTCCGGCGCGAGGTGGCGGCGGCCGCGTAACGCCCGAACGCCCGCGGTCCATGTGGCCGCGGGCGTCCGGGTGTTACGGGATGTGACGGTGCGTCAGCTGCGGGAGCCGCGGCGACGGGCGATCACCAGCGCGCCGCCGCCGACGGCGAGCAGCGCGGCGCCGCCGGCGCCGTAGGCGATCATCTGGCCGCTGTTGCCACCCGTGCTGGCCAGGACCGGCGCGGGCTTGGTCGAGACCGGCTTGGCGCTCGGCTTGCCGACCGGGCCGGTGGTGTCGGCCGGACCGGACGGGGCCGGCGCGGCCGGGGAGGCCGACGGGGTGCCGGTGGTGGCCGGCGCCGACGGCTTGGTGCTGGTGGAGGCCGAGGGCGAGGCGCTGGTCGACGGCGTCGTCGTCGCCGTGGGCGTCCCGGTCGGGTGCTGGGTGGGGGTGCCCGTGGGCGAGGCCGAGGTGGTCGGCGTGCCGGTCGGGGTCCGAGTCGGCGTGCCCGTGGCGGTCGGGGTGCCGGTCGGGGTCGGGGTCGGCGTGCAGGCCTTGCCGCCGTTCCAGGCCGTGATCAGGTCGTTCGGGAAGACCCCGTTGGGGTACTTCGGCAGCGGGTTGGCGACGCCGTCGAACTTCTGGTCGTTGTTGTACAGGTCGATCTGGCCGAAGCACTTCGGCAGGTGCTTGCTGACGTCCAGGGTCGCCTGGCTGTGGCCCTTGTTGAGCGTGGTGGTCGCCCAGCCGAGGAAGGTCTGCTTGCCCGAGGTCTCCCAGGTCGGGCCCTCGGTGTCGTACGAGGCCAGCGAGACCTCGTAGTCGCAGCCCTCGGTGATGTCGCCGACCAGGCGGACCTGGATGACGCCGTGCGGCTGGTCCATCCGGCCGTCTTCGGTCCAGGACTTGCCGCCGTCCACCGAGTACTTCACGTTGACGTCGCCACAGGCGTACTCGCCCTGGGCGTGCGCGGTGCCGGCGGTCATCAGCGGGGCGCCGATGGCTATGCCGAGGGCGGCAAGGGCCGGAAGGCTCCGGCGCAGGGGTTGGTGCACGAGGAAGCTCCCTAGTGGTGTGGTGCACGGTGCGGGTGGGGCCTCACCGCTCCCCCGGTGGCGGTCTTCACGGACCGTCACCGGAACTGAACAGACGTGAGGCCGTGACCGTACCGGATCGCCGGGGAGCACCCGCAGGCAGGGTCCGGACCGGGGTGCGGGCCCCGGTCCGGGCGTCAGGAGGCCTGTGCCCGGTACTCCGGGTCGTGGGCGAGCTCGGCGAGGAGGGCGTCCAGCTTGGCCCGGTCGACCGAGGGCATCACGAAGACGTGCACGTAGCTGCGGCGGGTGGACTCGTCACCGGGGACCATCACGACGTCCTGCGAGGACAGCGACCACTTCGCCACCAGGTCGGCGCTGGGCTGACGGAAGCGCACGGTGACGGCGCCGGGGGTGCGGGCCGTCCAGAGGTCGACGCCCAGGGCCGCGTCCAGGGCGCGCAGGCGGCGCTCCAGGTAGCCGGCGAGCTCCTGGGCGCGGCGGATGCGGTCCACCTGGTCCTGGTAGGAGTGGCGGGAGAGGTGGTCCCAGAGGATCAGCGGCGAGAAGCCGTTGCGGGAGCCGGCGAAGGTGGTGTCCGGCGCGCCTATGTAGTCGGGCTGGGACGGCGGGCAGATCTGGTACTTGACCTTCGTCATGTAGATGCCGCAGGGCCAGGGCGCGCCGGGCCACTTGTGGCCGCTCATGGCGATCGAGGAGACCATGTCGACGTCGCCGTGCTCCGCGGTCGGCAGGGTGAGGCCGAAGTCGAACTCGGGCAGCTCGACCTCGGGCGTCCAGCCGTACTGCTGGTCGGTCGCGGCGAGCCGCATGAAGGGCGCGTAGCCGGCGCCGAGGGCGCCGTCCACGTGGATCCAGAAGCCGCGGCGCACGTCGACCAGGGGCTCGCCGGTGGCCGGGTCGGTGCCGTAGACCACCTCGCGCCGCACCAGGCCGTGGCGCTCGAAGATCGGCAGCAGGCGCTCGCACACCGCGCGGACGTCGTCGTGCGCGCCCTTGAAGGTGCTGCCGAGGTTCAGGTTGACGAAGACCGGGTGGCCCTTCGCGGCGAAGAACTCGACCAGGACGGCGAGCGCGTCGACGTCGATCTCGCCGGTGCCGTCCCACGGGAGGCCGGACGGGCCGGGCCGGGAGGGCACCTCGGTGGGCCACGCGCGGCGCCCGGTGACCGGGTCGACCAGCGGGCACTCGTCCGCGTACTTCTCCAGGCCGACGGCGTGGAACGTCTCGACGCCGAGGACGCACACCGCCTTGGCGAAGGAGTAGTGGGTGTCCTCGGAGTAGAACGCCACCGGGCGGTGGGCGTTGGGGTTGCGGCGGTCGGGCGCGGCGCTGACGTAGCGCAGCGCGTCGAACGGGGCCGTCGGCGGCTGGATCAGCGCCTTGCCGCTGAGGTAGTCGCGGGCGTTCCAGAGCGCGTACATGTTGCCCTCGGTCGAGCCCATGGACAGCATGTAGCCCCAGTACGACTCGGGGTCGGCGGGGTCGTGCGGACGCTTCGCGTTCCACAGCCGCGCGTAGTAGTCGAGCACGGCGCGCTCGACGACCTTGGTGTTGGGCTTGTAGCCGCCGCTCTGGAACGGGTCGCCGAGGTTGTTGATGTTGTTCGGCATGAACCGGGCCAGGTCCAGCGCGGTGCCCTGCATGTCCTGGGTGGCCTGGTAGCCGACCAGGTGCTTGCGCTTGCGCGACAGGTACTCGTCGACCGTGTCCAGCGCGTGCTGGCGCTGCGTCTCGTCCAGACCGCCCGCGGGGAGCACGAACTCGGCGACGTCCAGCTCCGGGCCGGGGTCGACGGCGGTGCCGGCGATTCCAGTGGTGCCGGCGCTGAACGTGGCGGTCGGGCTCATGCGGGGGCGCTCCGGGAGGTCGAGAACGTAGGGGGCTGCGGGCCCAAGGATGGAACTTCCCGGCGCCTTTGAGAAGCTCCTCCGCAGGAAATTCGGTCGGAACTAGATCATGTTTGCGATTCTTCGGGAACGGCTGCGATCCTGGCGGGCATGCCGAACAATCCGCAGGCCGCCCGGACCGCCCGAACCCCGGTGGACGACGTGGACCGGGCGATCATCCGGGCCCTGGCCGACAACGCCCGCATCCCGAACAACGCCCTGGCCGAGGCCGTGGGCATCGCCCCCTCCACCTGCCTGGCCCGGGTCCGGGCGCTGCAGGAGCGCGGCATCATCCGCGCCTTCCGCGCCGAGGTCGACCCGGCGGCCATCGGGCTGCCGCTCCAGGCGATGATCTCGGTGCGCCTGCGCGCCCACACCCGCGAGCAGAACGAGAGCTTCCGCAACACCGCGCCCGACCTGCCCGGCGTCCTGGCCGTGTTCCACATGGCCGGTTCCGACGACTACCTCCTGCACGTCGGCGTGGCCGGCCCGGAGTCGCTGCGCGACTTCGTCGTCGACCACCTGACCACGCACCCAGCGGTGGCCCAGACCCGCACCAACCTGATCTTCGAGCAGATACCCGGCCGCCGGTACCTCGCTCCCCCGCCCTGACCTGGGCCGGAGCCGGCCCTATTGTCAGTGGGTACCGCTAGCGTTCCCCTCGGTGATCACCGGACGGGCCGGTGGGGGTTGCGGAAGGCGTAGGAGGGGCTGTGCGGCGCTGGGAGTTCGTGGCGGACGGATCCGCGAAGTTCTGGGAGGCGGCGGTCGAGGGCGCCTCGGTGCGCGTGCGCTACGGCCGGATCGGCGCGGAGGGGCGCGCGCAGGTCAAGGAGCTGGGCTCGGCCGAGGCGGCGCTGGCGCAGTTCGGGAAGCTGGTCGCGGAGAAGGAGCGCAAGGGGTACGCGGAGGTGGGCACCCGGCCGGTCCCGGCCGATGCTGCCCTGCCCGCCTCGCTGCCCGACGAGGACGCCTTCGTCATGCCCGCCGCGTGGAAGGAACTGGTCGAGCCGCGCCGCGGGAGGACGGCCCGCGCCGTGACCACGCCGTCGCCGGAGTCCCTGGCCACGGCGGAGCAGCACCTCGCGACCGACCGGGAGTGGATCGAGCAGGCCCTGGCGTCCCCGCACTCCGACCCGGAGCTGGTCCGCGCCGCCCGCGCCTTCCTCGCCGGGAAGGCCGACGCGCTCGGCGCCGTCGCGGTCGCGAGTCTGCGCCCTGGTTCGATGCAGACCCGGGTGGACGCGGTGCTGTTCACCGACGCGTGGGTGGTCCGGCACGGGCTCGTGTTCGCCGCACGCGCAGTCGTGGAAGCCTTCGGTGTCGAGGCGACGTGGGGCCACGGCCACCACTACCGGACGCAGCCGCGCCTGCGGTCCCTGGGGCCGAAGGACGCCTTCCCGTTGCACCTGACGGTGGGGCCGGCGGACCGGGTGCGGGCACTGCTCTCCGTCGCGGACGAGGCGACGTACGACGGCGTCGTCGCCACCCTCGCGACGCTCCGCACCACGCCGCTTCGCCGTGCCGTCGCCACCTATCTCGCTCCCGGCACCCCCGGCTGGGCCGACGAGTGCGTCGCGGACGAGCCCGACTACGGCGACGACGCGCGGCAGCTGCGGCCGATGCTGCTCCGCTCGCTCGACGACCCCGGGCAGGTCGAGCGCCTCGGCCCCTACTCCAAGCACATGTGGCCCAGTTGGTCGGTCGCGCTCGTCGCCACGCTCGCCGACGCCGTCGGTACGGCGTGCGTGCCGCTCCTCGGCGAGGCGCTCGGCATCGTCTACGGCGGCGACGCGGTGCGGGCCATGGCGGCGGCCGTGGCACGGTTCCCGACCGACGACGCCTTCCGTCTCCTGCTCGCCCGCATCGACGACAAGCACGTCCGGCCCGCGCTCCAGGACGCCATGCAGCGCTACCCGGTCCGCGCCACGCGGCTGCTCGCCGAGGCCGTGCTCAAGGCGGGCGGCGCAGCGCCGGCGGCACGGCGGCTCCTCACCACCCACGCGCTCCTGCACCTGGCCGACCTGCCCGCGATTCTGGCACAACTCGACGACGCTTCCGCCGAGTTGGTCGGCTCGCTGGACGGCGTCCGGGGCCGTGTACCCGACGCGCCCGCCGAGGCGCTGCCGTCGGTGCTGGTCTCGCCGCCGTGGACGCGCAAGCCGACGCCGCCCCGCAAGGCGCGCGTGCTCAAGGGCCTGGAGCCGGACGACGTGACGGTGGAGGCCTGGCTCCCGGGGGAGCGGGAGAGCTGGGCCGCCGGGGCGGCGGACTACAGCCGGTGGGAGTACCCGGAGTCGACGGACTGGGCGGCCGAGGCGGCGCGGGTCCTGGTGGGAAGTGGCGGCAGCCACTGGTACGCGGTCCGGCTGCTGATGATGGGGCCCGCGGAGGAGCTCGCCTCCTGGGTCCGCACCTGGCGGCCCGACGCCCACTACGACGGGCACGAGCCGCTGCTTCCCCTCGTCGCCCGGTACGGTCCGGCCGCGCTGCCGACGGCCGTGTCGCTCGCGCGCACCAGGCCGGCGAGCTACGCACCGCTGCTCGCGCCGTTCCTCTCGCCCGACACGGCGCGGATCATGGCCGACTGCCTGGTCCGGCTCAAGTCCATGCGGTCGGAGGCCCGTTCGTGGTTCGAGCGGCACGGCGTGGCCGCCGCGCTGCTGCTCGTCCCCGACGCGGTGGGCCCGGCCGGGCGAGCCCGCAAGGCCGCCGAGGAGGCGCTGCGCGCGGTCGCGACCGCCGAGAGCCCGGAGGTCCTCCTCGCGGCCGTGGCCGACCGGTACGGCACGGAGGCTGCGGGGATCGCAGCCGACGCGCTCGACACGGACCCTGCCGCGACGGGCGTGCCGGCCAAGCTGCCGGTCCTGCCCGCGTGGGCGCGGCCCGCGCTGCTCCCGCAGGTACTGCTGGCCGACGGTCGGGCCCTGCCGGAGGAGGCCGTCGGGCATGTGCTGACGATCCTCGCGCTGTCCGGACCCGGCGCGCCCCACCCCGCGCTCGCCACCGTCGTCGAGGCCTGCCGTGCGGACTCGCTGACCGCCTTCGCGTGGGCGCTGTTCCAGGAGTGGCACCTGGCCGGGATGCCCGCCCCGGAAACGTGGACGCTGCACGCGCTCGGCTTCCTCGGGGACGACGAGACCGTCCGCCGGCTCACCCCGCTCCTGTGCGCCTGGCCCGGGCAGGACGCGCACCACCGCGCCGTCGAGGGCCTGTCCGTCCTGGCGGCCATCGGCAGCGACGTCGCCCTCCTGCACCTGCACACCATCGCCCAGCGGGTGAGGTTCAAGGCGCTCAAGCAACGCGCCCAGGAGAAGATCGCCGAGGTCGCCGAGAGCTTGGGCCTCACCGGAGAGCAGCTCTCCGACCGCCTCGTGCCGGACCTCGGGCTCGACCCGGACGGCACGACGGTCGTCGACTACGGCCCGCGCCGCTTCACCCTCGGGTTCGACGAGGAACTGCGCCCGTACGTGCTGGACGGCGACGGCAAACGGCTCAAGGACCTGCCCGCCCCGGGCGTCCGGGACGACCAGGAGCTGGCCCCGGCCGAGCGCAAGCGCTTCGTCGCACTGAAGAAGGAGGTCCGGGCGATCGCCTCGGACCAGATACGCCGACTGGAGGCGGCCATGGTGGCAGGGCGCACCTGGACGGCCGGCGAGTTCCGGGAGCTCTTCGTCCAGCACCCGCTGGTACAGCACCTCGTGCGGCGGCTCGTCTGGCTCGCGGAGAGCGCGGACGGCACGACCACCGCCTTCCGCGTCACCGGGGAGCGCAGCTTCACGGACGTCGAGGACTCCGTATTCGTCCTCCCCGAGGACGCGACGGTCCGCCTCCCGCACCCGCTGCTCCTCGGCGAGGCGGCCGTGGCGGCGTGGGTGGAGCGCTCCGCCGCTCACGGGATCGCCCAGCCGTTCCCGCAACTCGCGCGCCCGGTGCGGGCGGTGACTCCGGAGGAGGCCGCCGTCAGCCACCTGCACCGGTTCGAGGGTCAAACGGTGCCGACGGGCCGCCTGCTCGGACTCACCAAACGCGGCTGGGAGCGCGGCCAACCGCAGGACGCGGGCATCGAGCGCTGGTTCTCCAAGAAGCTCGGCGAGGGCCTCCACCTCGTCATCGCGCTCAACGAGGGGATCTGGGTCGGGGTCGTCGACGAGTTCCCCGACCAGACCTTCGAGACGGTCTGGCTGGACCGCACGCCGCGCGACCACTGGAGCAGGACCGAGTACCCGGCGACCTTCGGCGAGCTCGACCCCGTCGTGGCCTCCGAGCTCCTCGCCGACCTGGAGGCGGTGACGGCGCCGTAGCCTCCGTGCGGGCATAGGCCCACGGGTGTAAACCCGTGGGCCTAATCCCGCACGGGTGATCAATCCGTGGGCCGATGCCCTACCGGGAGGGCACGTGACAGCGTTCCTCCCGTGCCCACGGACCTTCCGTCGCGGCATGACTGACGATCCGTGACCTTGGGGAGGGCTCGTGACCACCACTCCGACCGCCGCACCGCCCACCGGCCGCACGGGCCTGTCGCGCCGCCGCATGCTGGGCGCCGCGCTGGCCGCCGGGGCCGCCGTGCCGCTCGCCGCCGTCGCCGGCCCCGCGTGGGCGGCGCCGGCCCCGACGGCCCCGACGACCCCGACGGCCGGAGCCCCGGGGCGGCTGACGCTGCCCGAGCCCACCGGGCCGCACCCGGTGGGCCAGGTGCGGCTGCACCTCGTCGACCGGTCGCGTCCGGACGCCATCGCCGGGCCGGGGAAGTTCCGCGAGCTGATGGCCACCGTCTGGTACCCGGCGCGGGACGTCGAGCGGTACCCGGTGGCGCCCTGGATGCCGGCCGGCGCGCTCAAGGCGTTCCTCTCCGACGTCGGGGTCGCCCTCGATCCCGCGCTGGCGCCGCTCACTTCGGGCCACACGGGCGCCCCGGTGCGGCGATCGGGCCGGCGGCTGCCCGTCGTCGTGTACGCGCACGGCGCGCACAGCCACCAGGGCGACCACACGATCATGGTCCAGGAACTCGCGAGCCACGGGTACGCGGTCATCACGGTCGCCCACGCCTACGACTCGTTCACGGAATTCCCCGACGGCCGGATCGCCGTCCCCATGGGCGGCCCGAACACGCCCACGGCTCCGGGCGACTTCGCCGCCGACCTGCGCTTCCTCCTCGACTGCGCCGAGCAGCTCGCCGCCGGGTGCAATCCGGACGTCGACGGGCAGGAGCTGCCGAAGGGGCTGCTCGGCTCCCTCGACCCGCAGCGCATGGGCGCGTTCGGCTGGTCGAAGGGCGGCACGGCCACCGCGTGCGCCACCCTCGCGGACCGGCGCATCCGGGCCGGGCTGAGCCTCGACGGCCCGATGCAGATGCGCCCGGCGTTGAGCGGCGATCTGGACCGGCCGTTCATGATGATGACCGCCGAGTTCACCCGGGCCACCGATCCCACCGCCGAGCAGTTCTGGGAGCACCTGCGCGGCTGGCGGCTCAACATCCAGGCCCAGGGCGCCCTCCACTCCTCCTACGGCGACAGCCAGGCGCTGTACCCGCAGGTGGCGCAGCTGCTCGGCTGGAGCCCGCAGCAGCTCCAGGACGTGATCGGCACCCTCGATCCGGACGAGGCCGTACGGATCCAGCAGGCGTACCCGCTCGCGTTCTTCGACGAGCACCTGCGCCACCGCGGCGGGCACCTGCTCGACGGGCCGTCGCGCGACTTCCCGGCGGTGACGTACCTGCCGTGAGGCGGTGGACGGCGGCGCCCCGGACGGGCGCCGCCGTCCTGCGTGTGGCCGTCCTGCGCATCGCCGTCCGGTGCATGGCCGAAAGCCGCGCCTTGATGGGGTCCTGACACTCGATAGGGTTAAATTAAGGTAATTTTACGGGGCCAACCGGGTGAATATCACCGGACCCTCGTGAAGGACTCGTACATGCACCGCCACCGTCCCACCCCTTCCCTCCGCCGGACCGCCGCCTCGGCGCTCGCGCTCACCGCCGCCCTCGGCGTCCTGACCGCGACCCCCGCCGTCGCCGAATCCGCCCCAGTCCCAGTCCCAGCCCCCGCGCCCGCACAGCCCGGCGCCACCCCGTACCTCGACGCCGTCGAGGCGACCCTGCGTCAGGTCTCGCCCGGCCTGGACGGATCCGTCTGGCAGCGCACCGCCGGCAACCGGCTCGACGCCCCGGCCGACGACCCGGGCGCCTGGCTGCTCCAGACCCCCGGCTGCTGGGGCGACCCGTCCTGCACCGACCGGCCCGGCACCCGCCGCCTGCTCGACAAGATGCGCGAGAACATCTCCCGCGCCACCCGCACCGTCGACATATCCACCCTCGCGCCCTTCCCGGACGGCGCCTTCCAGGACGCCATCGCGGCCGGCCTCAAAGCCTCCGTCGCCGCCGGGAACCGGCCGCACGTGCGGGTCCTGGCCGGCGCCGCACCACTGCTGAACATCGGCGCCCTCCCGTCGAAGTACCGGGACGACCTGGTGGCCAGGCTCGGTGACGCCGCGTCGGCCGTCACGCTCGAAGTCGCCTCGATGACCACGTCGAAGACGGCCTTCTCCTGGAACCACTCCAAGCTGCTGGTCGTCGACGGACGGACCGTCATCACCGGTGGCATCAACAACTGGAAGAAGGACTACCTCGACACCGGCCATCCGGTCTCGGACGTCGACCTCGCGCTGAACGGGCCGGCCGCCGCCTCCGCCGGCGCCTACCTGGACACCCTGTGGGACTGGACCTGCCGCAACACCGGCACGTTCTCCGCCGCGTGGTTCGCCTCCACCGGCGGCACCCCGTGCACCCCCGACCTGGAGCAGCGGCTCAACCCGGCCGCCGAGGACGCGCCCGCGACCGGCGGCGTCCCGGTGATCGCCGTCGGCGGCCTCGGCGTCGGCATCCGCGCCTCCGACCCGGCCTCGGCGTACCGGCCCGAGGACCTCCCGAACCCCGCCGACGTGAAGTGCGGCCCGGTCGGCCTGCACGACAACACCAACGGGGACCGCGACTACGAGACCGTCAACCCGGAGGAGAACGCCCTGCGGGCGCTCGTCGGCGCCGCCGGCAGCCACATCGAGATCTCCCAGCAGGACCTCAACGGCACCTGCCCGCCGATGCCCCACTACGACGCCCGCCTCTACGACCTGCTGGCCGCCAAGCTGGCCGACGGCGTCAAGGTGCGCATCGTCGTCAGCGACCCGGCCAACCGCGGCGCGGTCGGCAGCGGCGGCTACTCGCAGATCAAGTCGCTGAGCGAGATCAGCGACGTCCTCAAGGCCCGCCTGGCCGCCCGCCTCGGCGACCAGGGACAGGCCCGCACCGCCATGTGCCGCAACCTGCAGCTCGCGAGCTTCCGCGCCGCCCCGGCCGCGACCTGGGCCGACGGCCACCCGTACGCCCTGCACCACAAGCTGGTCTCGGTCGACGGCTCGGCGTTCTACATCGGCTCCAAGAACCTCTACCCGGCCTGGCTCCAGGACTTCGGGTACGTCGTCGAGGACCGCGCGGCCGCCGGGCAGCTGGACGCGCAGCTCCTGTCGCCGCAGTGGCAGTACTCGCAGGCCGCGGCGACGGTCGACTACGCGCGCGGGATCTGCAACGCCTGACACCGGGTCAAGGTGACAGCAGCCGGTGCCCCAGCCCCGTCCGGCTGTGGCGCACGGCCCGGCCGCTGCGGACGGTCGTCACCAGCCCGGCCCGGCGCAGCGCGCGGGCGTGCTCGGAGGCGGAGGCGAGGCTGATGCCGAGCTCCGCGGCGAGCTGGCTGGTGGTGGGCTCGCGGTCGGCCAGGCGCAGGACGGCCGCGCGGGTGCGGCCCAGCAGGGCGGCGATCGGGTCGTCCTGCGGGCCGCCGTCCGGCCCGCTCTCCGGGAGCAGCGGCAGCGGGGTGACGGCCGGGTAGACGAGCAGCGTGCCCAGTGGGTACGGGCCGGCCAGCGGGCCGCCGGTCCACTGCGCGGAGGGCATCAGCACGAGCCCGGTGCCGCCCGGCCGGACGTCCACCTCGCGCTCGACGGGGATCTCCAGGACGCTGCCGCGCCACCGGCTGCCCGGGTGGAGGCCGGCGAGCATCCCGCGCAGGCCGTGTTCGCGCTGGACGCGGGCGCGCCAGGCGAGGTCGGTGTCGAAGCCGGTGCGCAGGCGGGGCCAGACGGCGCCGACGAGGTCCGGGTAGGCGGCGCGCATGGCGCGTTCCAGGTACTGCCAGGCGTCCCGGTCCTGGTCGGCGAGGTGGCGCAGCAGGGTGGTGGCGGGCAGCCCGCCCTTGGTCGTGACGCGGGTCAGCTCGCGGTGCACGAGCGTGCCGGCCGAGCTGCGGACGGTCTCCAGGCCCTGGTCGAGGTCGTCGCTCGGCGGGTCGAGGAAGAGCGGACCGGCGCCGCTGGGCGGCACCAGCTGCCGCAGCGGGGCGACGGCGGCCCGGGCCCTGGGCGTGCTCAGCGAGCGGCGCCACCGGGCGAACCCCGGTCCGCCGTCGTGGCGTTGGAGCATCGCGACGGCGAGGCCGAGTTCCAGGAGCGGCGCCGGTCCGTCGGCGAAGCGGACGCCGAGCAGGTCCTCGGCGGTGAAGTGGATCCGCAGCACCGTGCCCCCTCCGCCTTCGTCGCGGCCTGGTCGGTTTCGGCCTCGGCCGAAAGCATCGCGGGCGACGCGTCCGCCGTTCGACGATAGCCACCGCGCCCCCCGCAGGGGAGGGGGCGCGCACCCCTCTCTCATCCGTGACACGCCAGGAGGCCCGTCATGTCCCTGCCCGCGTTGTCCCTGCCCGTCATGTTCCTGCGCCGGGCCGCCCGACCGTTGGCCGTCGCCGCGGCGCTGGCCGCCGCACTGCTCACCGTGGCCCCGACCGCTCAGGCCCGCACGGGCGGTGACGACGGCTGGCAGCCGTACACGAGCGGCGACGAGGACTTCCCGGCCGGCGCGCTCTGCCCGTTCCACCTGCACATCGGGGTGCTGGTGGAGGGCGAGGAGACCAAGGTCGCCGCCCGCTACCCCGACGGCTCGCCGGCCGAGGTGCTGTGGCGCGGCCCGCTGGTGCTGCGCTACACCAACGTGGACAGCGGGCGCAGCGTCGACCGCGACCAGAGCGGCAAGGCCACCGAGTACAAGCTGCCCGACCACAGCGTCCTGTGGCTGATCCCGAAGGACTCGCACATCTCCGCCCGCGTCCGCGCCGGGAACCCGTACCACGCCCCCGGCGACTTCCTGTTCAGCGGCGGTGTGACGCTGCTGGTCCACCCGGACGGGCAGCCGCAGGTGCTGGTGCAGCACCGGGTGGAGAACCTGTGCGAGACGCTCGCGTGAGCGGCAAGTGGCCTTTCACAGCAAGCGCTTGATGTCCCCGCGGGCCCGGTAGAAGCCGCCGCCTGCGGACTCGTGGACCTCCGCGACGAGGTAGCGCGCCCCGGCCACCCGGACGTCCTTCGGGAACTGCACGCGCCAGGTCGGGTCGTACCCGGCCGACACGACGCGCACCCGCAGCCGGGCGCCGTCCTGCACGCACTCCACCTCCACGCCGCCGAAGCCCGCGCCCGCCGCGACCGTCTCCAGCGCCCGGCCCGGCAGCACGCGCTCGACGTCGGCGCCGCGCACCTCGGCCGTCCGCGGCAGGGTGCCGGCCTCGGCGGCGCCGATGGCGGCCTCGCTCGCGTCCAGGCAGGCCAGCGAGCCGTCGGTGGTCACCAGGTAGAGCCGGCCGTCGCGGTACTGCATGCTGTAGGCCGATCCGCAGCCGGTGGCGAGCTTCCACAGCCGGGTGCCGTCGGCGGCGAAGCAGTACACCGAGGAGTGGTTGTCGCCGGCGAAGACGTACGCGCCGTCCGGCGAGGCCGCGCAGGAGAAGACGGCGGCGTCGCACCGGTAGGCCGCGACCTCGGCGCCGTCCGCCTTGCGCAGCCGGTGCACCCAGCCCCGGGAGGTGCCGGCGAACACGTCGTCGGCCACCTGCCAGCCGAACAGGACGGCGCCCTTGGTGTCGGCGTGCCACAGCTGGTCGCCGCCGCGGGAGGCGTAGCGGGCGACGCCGCGCGAGTGGCCGTGGTAGACGCCGTCGGCGTCGCAGCGCACCATCCAGCCGTCGCGGCCCTCGGCCTTGCGGCGCCACTGGAACTCGTCCTCGTGGTCGACCGTGGTCAGCCCGCCGCGCTCGTCGGCGACGCCGAGGACGCCGTCATGGATGTCCAGCCAGTAGATGTCGACGTCCTCGGCGATCTCGTAGGCCACGCGCGGCACCTTGCCGCCGAGGTCGTACACCTTGCCGTCGTCGCAGCCCGCGTAGATCCACCAGTCGTCCGCGACGATGCACTTGACGCCGTCCGGCAGGCCGAAGCGGCCCGTCACCTCGCCGTCGTGGGTGAGCGTGTAGACGTCGCCGGCCTCGTTGCCGACCCAGGCGTGCTCCTCGCCGACGAAGATGCCGAAGGCGGGCGAGCCCGAGCGGAAGCGCCACAGCAGCGGCGCCTGGCGGGCGGTGGAGCGGCTGCTGACGATCTGCCGCCGGGTGGTGGCGCGGCGCTGGCGCACGCCCTGCACGGCCGGGGCGTAGCCCTTGCGGACCTTCTCCCCCACCTTCTTGGCGGCGGCCGCGGCGGCCTTCTCCGGGCTCGGGTAGCTCGTCGCCTTCACCTGCCCGGCGTCGCCGATCCGCCCGTAGCGCACGGTCACGACGCAGTCGGCGACGCGCACCTCGTAGAACTTGTGCGCGGTGCCGGCGTCCTCCGACAGCTCCATGTACGTGACCTGCTCATCCACGGCGACGGGCACGGCGAACACCCCTTTCGGGCAACGGAGTTGGATTCCGTCGGCGGCCCGGACGCTGCGCCCGCCCGCCGACTCCCCGGAATCTAGGCGCTGCCACTGACAACGGGGCCTGACAGCGGGGCCTGACAACGGGTGGTGAGCCGGGGTCAGGCCCGCGGGGTGAGGCCGTCGAGGAGGGCGCGGACCGTCTCCGTCGCGAACTCCTCCGTCGTCGGCGGGAGCAGCACGCCGGGCGGGGCCTCGTCGGCGTAGAAGACCTCCAGGAACGCCCGGTGGAAGCACGCGCCGATGAGGAGCAGCGCCGCCGCGTGCGGGTCGAGCGCGGCCGGGACGCGGCCGAGGCGCTGTTCGGCGGCCAGGTACTCGGCGAGGTGGACGCCGACCTGGTGCGGGCCGGCGTCGCCGAGCTTGCCGCGGTGGGCGGCGAGCAGTTCGGGGCTGGCGAGCAGGGAGCCGGCCATCGGGAACGAGCGGCGGTAGAACGGGACGGCCACCCGGACCAGCGTCTCCAGGTGCTCACGGACGGTGCCCTGCCCTGCCTGGTCCGGCAGCTCGGCGACGGCGTCGGCGAGGCGGGGGGCGCGTTCGCGCAGGACCCGGACGAAGATCTCCTCCTTGTCCCGGAAGTGCTTGTACAGCGCCGCCTCCGAGCAGCCCGCCTCGCGCGCGATCTGCTTCGTCGTGGTGCGGGTGAGACCCACGGTGGCGAGCAGCCGGGCGGCGGCGTCGAGCACCCGGGCCCGGGTGAGCGCCCCTCCGGTCAGGGGCTCGGCGCCCTCGTGCGTGCTCTCCGGCGTTCCCTCGCGCGTCATGGGCCCCAGCGTACCTTGACAGGTGGGTGAGCACTCACCCACCATCGAAGGAGAACGTAAGTGAGCACTCACCCACCCACACTCGCCCATCCTCGCGCACCCACCCCTGGGAGGGGTCATGAAACTCACCGTCCTCGGCGCCACCGGAGGCATCGGGCGCCACCTCGTCCGCCTGGCCCTGGCCGACGGGCACCGCGTCACCGCCGCCGTCCGGGACCCGGCGCGCCTCCCCCTGCAGCACGAGCGGCTCACCGTCGTCACCGCGGACGCCCTCGACCCCGCCTCGCTGGAGCCGGTGGTCGAGGGCGCCGACGCCGTGCTCTCCGGCATCGGCCAGGCCGGCCGCACCGACCCACTGAAGCCCGCCTCCACGTCCGCGCGCGCGGCGGTCGCGGCCATGACGGCCACCGGGGTCCGCCGCCTGCTCGTGGTGAGCGCCGGCCCGCTCAACCGCGGCGGCACCGGCCAGCCCCTCCTCGCCTCCAAGGTCTTCACGCCACTGCTGTGGGCGGTGCTCCGCGACCTCTACACCGACCTGGAGACGATGGAGCGCCTGCTGCGCGACACCGACCTCGACTGGACGGCCGTCCGGCCGCCGCGGCTGACCGACGCCCCCGGGCGCGGTCGCACCCGGCGCGACGTCGAATCCGGCCCGGCCGCGACCAGCGTCGCCCGGGAGGACGTCGCCCGCGCGATGATCGACATGGTGGCCGCGCGGGAGACCTTCCGGCACGCCGTCGGGGTCGGCGGCTGACGGACCCGAACCCGCTTGTGACGTACCGCCGGGACGCGGTCGGGTGGTGCCCGTGCCCACCGCCGAACTCACGCTCCGCGGCAGGCTGGTGATCACCGGCGGCGGGACGGACGGCCGCGGGCCCGGGCTCGATGCCGCCGAATGCCGCCGAATGCCGCTGGATGCCGCCGGCCGGACCGCGGTGCCCGGCAGGCGTTCACCACCTGATGCCCGCCGCGACCGGCAGATGGTCGCTGCCGGTGTCCGGCAGGACCCGGGAGCTCGTCGCCGTCACGCCGCGGACCAGGATCTGGTCGATCCGCACCACCGGGAACGAGGCCGGGTAGCTGAAACCGAAGCCGTCCCCGGCGGTCTCCTGGGCCGAGCGCATCCGGGCGGTGAGGCCGGCGAACGCGCGGTCGTCCAGGCTGCCGTTCAGGTCCCCCAGCAGCAGCGTCCGCTCGCTCGCGTCGGCGGCGACGGCCCGGCCGATCGCCTGCACGCCGATGTCGCGCGAGGCCGTCCAGAAGCCCGACGAGGGGAGGACCCGGACGGACCCCAGGTGTGCCACGTACACGGTCAGCGGCCCGCGGTCCGTGGCCACCGTGGTGCGCAGCGCCCGGTTCTCGGCCGCTTTGCCGTCCACCGGCCGGGTGTCCGCCAGCGGCCCGTAGTCCATGACGTCGATCGGCTGGGCGTCGCCCAGCGGCAGCCTGCTCCAGAGGCCGACGGTGCCCCGGACCACGTGGTACGGGTACGCCGCCGCGAGCCCCTTCTCGTACGCGTCCGTGGACTGCGGGGTCAGCTCCACCAGGGCCAGCAGGTCGGCGCCGGAGGCGGCCAGGCGGCGTGCGGTGCCGCCCGGGTCGGGGTTGTCGGCGTCCACGTTCTGCTCGGCCACGGTGAGCTCGCCGCCCGGGCGGGACTTGTCGGCGAGCACTCCGCCGAAGAGGGTGAGCCACGCCGTGACCGGCAGCAGCAGCGCCACCACGGCGGCGGCCGATCGGCGCCACAGCGCCGCGACCAGCAGCAGCGGGACGAACAGGCCGAGCCACGGCAGGAGGTTCTCCACCAGGCTGCCGAGGTGCCAGACGCCGTTCGGGATCTGCGCGTGCAGCAGCATGACCAGGCCCAGCAGCAGCGCCAGCGCCGTGAGGACCGGGCCGCGCTTCCACGGCTCCGGCCGGGAGGCCGCGCGGAGCGCCCGGTGCAGCGCCGTGCGCCGTGCGGTCGGCGCCTCCGTTCGCGTGCGCTCACCGGCGGTCGTCGTCGCGTCCTGCTTGAGGTTCATTCCGCCAGTCAACGGGGGCCGGCGTTGCCGGGGCGTATGCGATTTCCGATACGCGGACGATATGTGCGGGCTCGTAGCATCGGGGGATGCGCGTGTTGATCGTCGAGGACGAGCTCTACCTGGCCGAGGCGATCAGGGACGGCCTGCGGCTGGAGGCGATCGCGGCCGACATCGCGGGTGACGGCGACACCGCGCTGGAGCTGCTCGGCGTCAACTCCTACGACATCGCCGTCCTCGACCGCGACGTCCCCGGGCCGTCCGGTGACGAGATCGCCAGGCGCATCGTCGCCTCCGGCAGCGGCGTGCCGATCCTGATGCTCACCGCGGCCGACCGGCTCGACGACAAGGCCTCCGGGTTCGAACTCGGCGCCGACGACTACCTCACCAAGCCCTTCGAACTCCGGGAACTCGCCCTCCGGCTCCGGGCCCTGGACCGCAGACGCGGCCACAACCGGCCCCCGGTGCTGGAGCTCGCCGGCCTGCGGGTGGACCCGTTCCGGCGCGAGGTCTACCGGGACGGCCGCTTCGTCGCGCTGACCAGGAAGCAGTTCGCCGTGCTCGAAGTCCTCGTCGCCGCGCAGGGCGGTGCGGTCAGCGCCGAGGAACTGCTGGAACGGGCCTGGGACGAGCACACCGACCCCTTCACGAACGCCGTGCGCATCACCGTCTCCGCCCTGCGCAAGCGCCTCGGCGAGCCCTGGATCATCGCCACCGTGCCGGGCGTCGGCTACCGCATCGACGCCACGCGCAGCACCGGAGCCGGCCGTGGTTAGGGCCCCCGGACCGAGCGTCCGCCTGAAACTGGCCCTCAGCTACGCCGGGTTCCTGATGGTCGCCGCCGTCCTGCTGCTCGCCGCGGTCTGGCTCTTCCTGCTGCGGTACGTCCCCGACCGGGCGTTCCTCATCCCCGGCTCCACCGACACCCCGACCAACAACGGGGTGTTCCCCGTCCGGTCGAACCTCCTGCACGTCTTCGCCCCGAGGGCGGCCCTGGTGCTGGCGTTCCTGCTGGTGTTCGGCCTGGTCGGCGGCTGGCTCCTGGCCGGCCGGGTGCTCGCCCCGCTGAACCGCGTCACCGAGGCCACCCGGCTGGCCGCGACCGGATCCCTCCGGCACCGGATCCGACTGCCGGGCCGCGCGGACGAGTTCCGGGAACTCGCCGACGCCTTCGACACCATGCTGGCCCGGCTCGAAGCCCACGTCGACGAACAGCGCAGGTTCGCCGCCAACGCCTCGCACGAGCTGCGCACCCCGCTGGCGACCACCAAGGCGCTCCTCGACGTCGCCCGCACCGACCCCGACCCGGACGTCGCCGGGATCGTCGACCGCCTCCACGCCGTCAACACCCGGGCGATCGAGCTCACCGAGGCGCTGCTCCTGCTCAGCCGGGCCGACCAGCGCTCCTTCACCCGGGAGCCCGTCGACCTGTCCCTCCTGGCGGAGGAGGCGACCGAGACGCTCCTGCCGCTCGCCGAACGGCACGGCATCACCCTGGAAACCTCCGGCGCCGTCGCCCCCACGACCGGATCGTCGGCACTGCTGCTGCAGCTGACCGTGAACCTCGTGCACAACGCGATCGTCCACAACCTGCCCGAGGGGGGAACGGTGCGCATCGACACTCGGACCCGCCCGGGCGTCGTGCTGCTCACCGTCGACAACACCGGCGAACAGCTCTCCCCGCACCTGGTCGCGACCCTCACCGAGCCGTTCCAGCGCGGCACCGGCCGCATTCGCACCGACCACGCGGGCGTCGGCCTCGGCCTGGCGATCGTCCACTCCATCACCCGCGCGCACGACGGAACGCTCACCCTCACCCCACGCCCCGGGGGCGGCCTGCACATCACGGTGGAACTGCCCGCGGCGGCCGCCTGACGGAAACGGCCGGTCGTCATCCAAAGGGATGACGCCGCTGATTCGCATGGATGATGGCTCGTCAGAACTTGCATCGGCAGGCGGATTCGGGGGGCCAGGTCCCGAATCTAGTCTCAACGGCATGAACCGATACCGCCGCGCAGCCGCCGTCGCCGCCCTCGTCCTCGCTCTTCCGCTCCCGCTGGCCGGGGCCGCCATGGCCTCGCCCGCGCAGCCCGTCGCCGCCTCCGCACCCGCCTCCGCGAGCGCCGCCTTCCACGGTGAACTCCCGCGCCCCACCGGGCCGTTCGCGGCCGGCGAGGAGGTGCTGCACCTGACCGACCCGGACCGCACCGATCCGTGGGTGCCCGCGGCCGGGCCGCGGCAGCTGACGGTGTCGATGTTCTACCCGGCCCGGCCCGGCACCGGGGAGGCCGCCCCGTACATGACCCCCGGCGAGGCGCAGAACTTCCTCGCGACGCGGGTGCCGCCGGGCACCGGTCTGCGGCCGCAGGACCTCGTCGACACCAAGACCTACGCGTACACCGGCGCGAAGGCCGCGGGCGGGAAGCACCCGCTGGTGGTGCTCTCCCCCGGCTTCGAGAACCCCCGCGCCACGCTGACCGGCCTGGCGGCCGACCTGGCGAGCCGCGGGTACGTCGTGGCCCTGGTCGGCCACACCTACGAGGACTCCGGCGAGACGCTCGCCGACGGCAGCACCCCGGGGTGCGCGCTGTGCGACAGCGGGGCACCCGACTCGCTCCCCGGCAGCCGGGCGAAGGACGTGTCGTTCGTCCTGGACCGGCTCACCGGGCACCACCCGGCCTGGCGCCTCGCGCACCTGATCGACCGCGACCGCATCGGCATGGCCGGGCACTCGATCGGCGGCGCGTCGACGCTGAACGCGATGGCCGGGGACGAGCGGATCCTCGCCGGGGTGAACATGGACGGATCCTTCTTCCCGCCGGTCCCGACCGACAAGCTCGACGGACGCGCGTTCCTCCTGCTCGGCAAGCAGAGCGACCACTCCGCCGGCAGCGGCGACCCGTCGTGGGGGCAGGCCTGGGCGGGCTGGGACGGCTACAAGCCCTGGCTGGCCGTCGCCGGCACCACGCACGCGAGCTTCACCGACGTCCCGGTCCTGGCCGCCGAGGCCGGCCTCCCGCTCCCTCCCGGCACGACCACCTCGCCCGAGCGCGGGATGCAGCTGACGCGGGAGTACGTCGGCGCCTTCTTCGACCAGACCCTGAAGGGCCTCCACGAGCCCCTGCTCGACGGCCCGTCGGCGGCGAACCCGGAGGTGTCCTTCCAGCACCCGTGACCGGCACCCCTGACCGGAGGCTGTCTCCGCCCCTCGGCGGAAACAGCCTCCGCTCCGCGTCCCGAGCGTTGCGATCAGGCCAGCGTCGGGCGGACCGCCAGGAAGCGGTCGACCGTGCGCTCCAGGTCCTCCGGCGTGGCGCAGTCCAGGATCGCCCAGCCGATCCGCTCCTGCGAGGAGTGCGGCGGCCCCACCACCGCGCCCGGTTCGGCGTTGACGCCGCCGCGCACCACGCCGGGCCAGGCCAGCCACTCGTGCTCGCCGGCCGACTTCAGCACGCCGGTCCGGTCGGCCGTCACGAAGCAGCTGCCCGCGTGGTGCGTGGCGACGTCGGAGGGCGGCTGGAACGTGCCGCCCCGGGCGAGGGTGAGCACGTCGGCGAACAGGTCGGTGCCGGCCACGATCGACGTCGCCTCCATGCAGTGGTCGCCGGGGGCCCGGACCGCGACCTCCATGATCACCAGGTCGGCGCCCCTGGTCCGGAACTCGACGAACATGATCCCGGTCCGCATCCGGATCGCGTCCGCCACCGCCTGGCCGAGCGCGTCGGCGGCGCGGCCGAGCTCCGGGTCGGTCCGCTGGTGCCCGGCGAAGTGCGCGAGCTCGACGAAGTCCGGTGCGTTGGTGGTGAGTTTGCGGGTCAGGCTGCCGAAGCAGACCCGGCCGTCGACCGCCAGCCCCTCCCAGTTGTACTCCTGGCCCTCGACGTAGTCCTCCACCAGCAGGGCGCCCTCGGTGTCCCGCCGGGCGACCGCGTCGGCCCACTCCGCCGGCGTCGCGACCCGCTCGACGCCCTCGCTGCCCGCCCGGTCGAGCGCCTTCACCACGACCGGCAGACGGCCGGCCGCCCACTCGGTGGCGGCCGACAGCCGCGGGGTCTTGAGGTGCTCGGGGTTGGCCAGACCGGCGGCCGCGAACCGGAAGCGCTGCTGGCTCTTGTCCCGGGAGATGGCCGCCGCGTCCAGGCCGGGACCGGGCAGGCGGTGCTGTTCCTGGGCCATCGCCGCGGCCAGCACGTGCACCTCGGAGGAGGCCACCACACCCTCCGGACGCACCCGGCGGACCAGTTCGGCGGTGGGCCGGATCCAGCCGTCGTCCCGTCCGGTCGCCGCCGGGTCGACCTCGGCGGTGGCGGTGATGCAGTCGTACCGCTCGCGCAGTTCGGCGGCCCGCGCGGCGGTCTCCACGAGGGCGATCTCCAGGCCGAGCCGCTCCGCCGCGCGCAGGTAGCCTTCGAGGATCGGGGCGGCCCCGACCAGGACGATGCTCATCGGACACCTTCGGTGAGTGAGGCCGCCAGGGCGCGGCGGTCGGTCTTGCCATTGGGGTTGAGCGGCAGCGCGTCGAGGTGGGTGAAGCCGCGCGGCACCATGTACGGGGGCAGGTCGCCGAGCAGCGAGCGCAGCGCCACCGGATCCTGCTCCCCGCCCGTGTAGCAGGCCTCCAGGCCCGGCTCGTCGTGGGCGTCGGGCAGCGCCAGCACCACCGCGTCGGTGACGCCCGGCAGTGCGCGCAGGGCCGCCTCCACCTCGCCGAGTTCGATGCGGTGCCCGCGGATCTTGACCTGCTGATCCAGCCGGCCGAGGTGGACCAGGCCGTGGCCGCTCACCGCGACCCGGTCCCCGGTCCGGTAGTAGAGCTCCGGGCCCACCGTCTCCTCCTGGTGGATCACCGCCCGGGTCCCGTCGAAGGAGACGAAGCGCCCGGGGTTGTCGGAGGGCCGGAGGTAGCCGGGAAATCGCTGCGACCCGCGAATGCACAACTCGCCCTCCTGCGCCGGGAGTCCGTCCTCGTCCAGGACCAGGAAGTCCAGGTGGGGGTAGGGCTCGCCGATGGGGACGGTGCCGTTCGCCGGGGACGGCCACTCCTCGGGCCGGGTGGGCAGCCGGTACTCGGTGCAGATCACGGTGGTCTCGGTCGGACCGTACAGGTTCTCCAGCAGGCTGCCGGGCGCGGCCCGGCGCCACAGGTCGATCTGCTGCACGGTCAGCCGCTCGCCGCAGAATCCGCTCCAGCGCAGGCTGGGCATGCTGTCCGGGGCCAGGTCGCGCAGCCGGTGCGCGTAGTTGATGATCGACGGCACCGAGAACCAGTGGGTGATCCGCTGCCGGGCGATGAAGCGGGCGGGGCGCACCAGTTCGCTGCGGGTCGGCACGACCAGGGTCGCGCCGGAGCCCCAGGCCGAGAACATGTCCCACACCGACGGGTCGAAGGTGAGGTCGAAGGTCTGCGACAGCCGGCAGCCGGGGCCCAGTTCGTACCGCGGGATGACGTGGTCCAGCAGCGCCGAGACGTTGCGCTGCAGCACCGGCACCCCCTTGGGCGTGCCGGTCGAGCCGGAGGTGAACAGGATGTAGGCGATGTCGTCCGGCCCGGCCGCCCCCACCGGCGCCTGGTCCGCGGGGTCCGCCGGCGCGTCGGCGAGCACCACCGGCACCGGCAGGCCCGGCGCCGGCGCCTCGCTCAGCACGACGTCCAGCCGGGCCAGTTCGGCGATGGCGGCGAGCCGGTCGGCGGAGAAGCCGGGGTTGAGCGGGACGGCGGTGGCGCCGAGCCGGTGGACCGCCAGGTAGCCGGCGTACGCGGCGACGCTGCGGTTGGCCAGCACGCCGACCCGGCGCGGCGCACGGCCGGCGCACCCGGCCACCAGCCGGACGGCCGCCAGCCGGGCCTGCTCGGCGAGTTCGGCGTAGCCGAGCCGACGGTCGCCGACCTCCAGCGCGCTGAGCTCGGGATGGCGCCGCGCGGTCGCGGTGAACCGCTCGTAGAGCGTGGGCTGGTCGGCCATGTCAGTCCTCCAGGGCGGTGACGTCGGCATGCGTGACATCGGCGTCCGGGACACCGGCGTCGGTGACGTAGGCGTTGTAGTAGACCGGGGTGCCGAGGAAGGAGGAGGTGAACACCCCGCCCACCTGCGAGCCGTGCAGCGCGAGGTGCACGTAGGAGAACAGCGGCACGACCGGCACGTGGTCGCGCATGAGCAGCTCGTCCAGGGCCGCCCACTCGCCGGCGGCCGGTTCGGCGGGCAGCCGGCCGATGCGCTCGATCTCGGCGTCGACCGCCGGATCGGCGAGGTAGCTGGTGTTGTCGTTGCCGCTCGGGCCGATGGTCCGCCCGTCGAAGGCGCCGAGCAGGGTGGAGGCTCCGGGCCAGTCGGCGGCCAGGCACATCATGTAGAGGTCGTACGGGTTGCCGCGGGTCTTCAGGGCGCCGTTGTGCGAGGGCCGGTCGATCTCCACCACTTCGGTGCGGAACCCGGCCCGGTCCAGGCTGTCCGCGAGCGCGCGGCTGCCGGCCAGGAAGTAGTCGCCGTCCCGGCTGAGCAGCCTCAGCTCGGGCGTCCGGCCCGCGAGCAGCTCCGCGGCGGCCGCGGGGTCGCCGTTCGGGCCGCCGGGGTTCGGGTCGGGGTAGTCGCGGTGGCCGATGGTGGCGGCGGGCAGGATGGTGTGCACCGGCTCGCCCTGGGTGTCGCCCACCATGACGGCGCGGACGCCGACGCGGTCCACCGCGCGGGCGACGGCCCGGCGCACGTCGGGGTCGGTGACCCGGGCGGTGTTGATCACCAGGTACCAGATCAGCGGGGTCGGGTCGCGGCGCAGCCGGTCTGCCAGGGACGGGTCGGCGAGCAGCTGCGCACCGACCGCCTGCGGGGCGTTGTTCTCGGCCACCGCCCGGGCGTCGTGGCCCCGTTCGTCCCTGACCCGCAGGTTCTGCTCGCCGCTCCCGACGCCGAGCTCGATCTCGATCCGGTCGGGGTGGTCGTGCCGGACGGGATCGGTGGCCGGGTCCCAGTGCGGGTTGCGCTCCAGGGTGATCCGCTTGTCGGGGACGTGTTCGGCGATCCGGTACGGGCCGCTGGCGACCGGGGCGAGGTCGTAGTCCGCGCCGGTGTCGGCGTCGCGCGGGACGGGCGCGGTGACCGCCTGGGAGGCGGCGAACGGCAGGTCGGGGTGCGGCTCGCGGAAGCGGAACACGAGGGTGTGGGAGTCCGGCGTCTCCAGGCCGGGCACGTCGGCGGGGCCGGCCGCGTACGGGCCCGGGTAGTCGCCGTTCTCGCCGAGCCAGGTGCGCAGGTAGGTCGGGCCGTCGGAGACCTCCGGCGCGAACGAGCGGGCGATCCCGTACGCGACGTCGGCGGCGGTGACCTCGCGGCCGTCCTCGAACCGGACGCCCCGTTTGAGGGTGAACTCCCAGGTGCGGCCGTCGCCGTCGACGTCGCGGCCGGGCGTCTCGGCGAGGTCGCCGACCAGCACCCGGCCGCCGGCGCCGTCCTCGCGGAACATGGTCAGGGTGCGGAAGAGCAGGTGTCCGACGGCCATCGACTGGAGGGTGTAGCTGCGCTGCGGGTCCAGGTGGTCGTAGGCGGCGTCGCGCAGGATGTGCAGGGTGCCGCCGCGGCGGGCGCCGGGCTGGGCGGGGGCCGGGCCCCGGGAGGCGGCCGGGTCGCGGGCGATGGCGTCGGAGGTCATGCGGGTATCTCCAGTGCGGGGGCGGTGGTGTGGAAGGCGCCGCCGGAGAACACCAGCGGCTGCGCGGCGGGCGGGCGGCCGATCGCCTGGACCGCGCCGACGACGATCGCGTGGTCGCCGGCCGGGTGGACGGCGTGGACCGTGCAGTCGAACCAGCCGGCGCCGTCGAGCAGCACCGGGCTGCCGGTGGCCGGCCCCGGCGCCCAGGCGTCGTCGGCGAAGGCGGCCGCGCCGAGCGGCCGCCGGGGGTCGGCGAAGCGGCGCGCGGTGGCCTGCTGCCCGACGCCGAGCACGGTGACCGCGAAGGCGCCGGTGGCGAGCAGGTGTTCGCGGATCCGGGCCTTGTGGCCGACGCAGACCAGGACGAGCAGCGGGTCGAGCGAGACGGTGGCGAAGGAGTTCGCGGTCATGCCGAACGGCCCGTCGGCCGACCGGGTGGCCACCACGGTCACGCCGGTGGCGAAGCGGCCCGCCACGCTGCGGAACGCGTCCGGGTCCGGCGCGGTCCGGTTCATCCGGCGCTCCGCTGCCGGAGCCGGTCCAGGTGTTCCAGGCCCGCGAGGACGGTCTCGTCCGGGATGCCGAAGTCGATCAGGCAGGCCAGTTCGTCGACGCCGGCGGCCCTGGCCCGCTCCACGACCGCGGACGCCTGCTCGACCGTGCCGAACAGGCCGCTGGAGTCGTAGTAGGTGTCGAAGGAGCGGCGGACCAGGAAGTCCACGTCCGACTCGCGGAGCTTGTCGACGTCGAAGCCCTGGAGCAGGCTGGTCGCGGAGCGGGCGATCAGCCGGAAGGAGCTCTTCAGGTACTGCGTGAACGGCTCGCGGACGGTCTCGCGGACCTGCTCCGGGTCCTCGCCGAGGAAGCTGTGCAGCATCAGCACGACGTGTCCGGGCCGGCCGTCGTGGCCGGGCCGGGCGGCCAGCGCCTCGCGGTAGACGGCGATCTTCTCGGCGAGCTGGTCGAAGTCCTGGCCCAGCAGGTGGGTCAGGACGCCCGCACCGGCCCGCCCGGCGGCCTCGAAGGTCTGCGGCCCGCCGGCGCTGGTGACCCAGACCGGCAGTTCGGGCTGGACCGGCCGCGGGAAGGCCCGCACCTCGGCCGGGTTCCCGGCGCCGTCCACCACCGGCAGCGGCTCGCCGCGCCACAGCGTCCGCAGGGCGTCGACGGTGTCCAGCACGGCCTGCTTGCGCTCCGGGTAACCCTCGGGCCGCAGCGCGAAGTCCACCGCGTTCCAGCCGGAGGCCAGGGAGATGCCGGCCCGGCCGTTCGACAGGTTGTCGACCACCGCCCATTCCTCGGCGATCCGCAGCGGGTGGTGCAGCGGGGCGACGACGCTGCCGGCCCGGACGCCGATCCGCTCGGTCACCGCGGCGACGGCGGCGCCGGTCACCGAGGGGTTCGGGTAGGGCGCGCCGAACGGGTGGAAGTGCCGCTCCGGGGTCCACACGGCCGCGAAGCCGTGGGTGTCGGCGAACCGGGCCCCGTCCAGCAGGAGGCGGTACCTCCCGCGGGACGGGTCGTCCGAGCCGTCGGCGAAGTAGAAGAGACTGAAGTCCATGGGGCTTCCTCGGGATTGTGCGAACGGCTAGCGGACGGCGAGCGGTCGGAGGTCCGTCCACACCTCGGCCACGTGCGCCAGGCACGCGGCCCGGTCGCCCCGGAAGCCGGTCTCGCGCCAGCCCGCCGGGACGGGGACGAGGACGGGCCAGACCGAGTACTGCTCCTGGTCGTTGACGACGACGGTGTGCACCGGCTGGTACTCCTGCACGGCAATGCCTTTCGGTTGGAACTCAGTGGGAACGGAGTTCGTCGGAGATCGGGTCGGGCAGGCGGTGTTTGATCCGCACCAGCGAGGAGGTGCCGAGCGGGATCAGAGCCAGGCAGAACCCGAGGGTGGTGATCAGGACGGTGGTGCGCAGGCCGAGGAGCGAGCCGAGCCCGCCGCCGACCAGCGCGCCCACCGGGGCGATGCCCATGGCCACGAACCGGTTGGTGGCCGCCACCCGGCCCTGCAGGGAGTCCGGCGTGATGGACTGGCGGATCGTCACCATGGTCACGTTGTTGGCCACGCCGAACGAGGCGAAGACGAAGTTGACGGCCATCAGCGCGCCGGTCTCCACCGGTCCGCTGCCGCGCACCAGGGCGATCAGCGGCATGACGAGGTTGGCCACGCACGCGGTGAGCAGCATGGTCCGGCCGTAGCCGAGCTTCTTCGGCAGTCGGCCGGCGAACACCGCGCCCACCAGGAAGCCGGGGCCGAGCGCCGCCATCACGAGGCCGATCTCGCCCGCGCTCAGCCCCAGGGTGTGCGGCATGTACTGGACGAAGACCACCTCGAAGGCGGTGAAGGACAGGTTGAAGGTGGAGGCCATCAGCGTCATGGTGCGCAGCGGCTCGTTGCGGAACACCAGGCGCAGCCCCTCCCGCACCTGGCGCAGGGTGCCGGCGGCCCCGCCGTCGCCGGTCGGCTCGGCGGGCTGCTCCCGGTGCCGGATCAGCCAGATGTTCAGGACCGACAGCAGGTAGGAGACGGACGCGGCGGCCACCGCGAGCGGTGCGCTCAGCCACTGCACCAGCACGCCGCCGATCGCCGGGCCTCCGATGGTCGCGGCCGACTGGCTGCTGCCCAGCGCCGAGTTGCCGGCCGCCAGGTCCTCGCGGTCGACCAGCCGGGGCAGGTAGGCCTGCGCGGCCACGTCGAACAGGACGGTGCAGCAGCCGGCCAGGAAGCCGAGCACGTACAGCCAGCCGATGCCGAGCCGGTGCATCGCGTACAGCACCGGGACCAGGCCGAGGATCAGGGCCCGGCCCAGGTCGGCGGCGGCCATCAGGTTGCGCCGGCGGACCCGGTCGACCAGCACGCCGGCGAACAGCGAGACCAGCAGGTAGGGCAGTCTGACCGTGGTGGACAGCAGGCCGACCTGCTGGGAGCTCGCGGCCAGCGCGAGCACGGCCGTCAGCGGCAGCGCGAACTCACTGATCTGGGCGGCGAACAGGGAGGCCGACTGGCCGATCCACAGTTTGGTGAAGTCGGCGTTGCGCCACAGGCTGGGGCGGGGTGCGGCCTCCTCCTCCCCGGAACCGGGTGCGGCCTCGGCGGCGGCGGTCGACATGGTGGGGCTCCTCAGGGTGCGGTGGTGGGTTCGGCGCCCCGGCCGGCCGGGACGGGCGCGGACCGGCCGTGCGGCCGGCCGGGGGGCGGGTCAGACGGAGACGTCCCCGGCGGGCTCGCCGGCGAGCGCGGCCTCGATGCGGGCGGCCAGCTTGGGCACGTTGGGCTGCTCCAGCATCGAGAAGTGGTTGCCGGGCGACACGTCGATCAGCAGCCGGCCGTCGACCCGGCGGGTCCAGCCGAAGTCCCAGCCGCTGAACATCTCGTGCTCGGCGCGGATCAGCAGCATGTCGCCGCGGAACGGCTCGCGCGGGGTGTCCCGGTAGCGGATGAGCGCGCGGGCGTGGCGCTGGTACAGCCGGACCAGCCGGCGCAGGTCCTCGACGCTGGCCGCGTCCTCGCGCTCGTCGGCGGTGCCCTTGGTCAGCTTGAGCACGAAGCGCAGCCGGGCCTCCGGGTCCAGCGCCTCCAGCTCGGCTTCGGTGGTGGGCAGTTTGTGGGCGAAGGCACCCATGATGGCGGCCGACTCGGAGACGGTGTAGCGCGGCGGCACCGGGTCGTCGATGCTGGCGCTGACCACCACGAGGGCGGCCACCTCCTGCCCGGCCCGCTGGAGCTGACGGGCCATCTCGTAGGAGACCATGCCGCCCATGCACCAGCCGCCGAGGTGGTACGGCCCCTCGGGCTGGACGGCCCGCAGGTGCTCCAGGTAGAGCGCGGCGATCTCCTCGACGGTGTCCGGGCGCGGCACGTCCGGACCGGCGTACTCCGGGGCCTGCACTCCGTGGAAGGGCTGCGCCTCGTCGAGCTCGTCGACCAGGTCCGCGTAGCTGAACACGGCGCCGCCCAGCGGGTGGACGAAGAACAGCGGCGGCCGGCCGCCGGTGGAGCGGAACGGCACCACCACGCCGCGGTCGGCGGCGAGTTCGCCGTCCACGATCCGGGCGAGCTTCTCCACGGTGCCGCCCTCGAAGAGCGCCGCGACCGGCACGTCGACGTCGGTGATGTCCGGCAGCCGCATCACCACGCGCAGCGCGGAGATCGAGTTGCCGCCCAGGTCGAGGAAGTTGTCGGTGACGCCGACCTTCTCGATCCCGAGCACGTCGGCCCAGATCGCGGCCAGCGCGCGCTCGGTGTCGGTGCGCGGTTCGACGAACTCCCCGGCGGTGGTCTCCTCGCGGCCCGGGGCGGGGAGCCGGTTGCGGTCCACCTTGCCGTTCGGGGTGAGCGGGAAGGCGTCGAGCACCACGAAGGCGCTCGGCACCATGTACTCGGGCAGCGCGGCGGCGACCGCGGCGCGCAGGTCGGCCGTGGCCGGGGCGGCGCCGTCCGCCGCGGTGAGGTAGGCCACGAGCCGCGGGTCGCCCGCGCGGTCCTCGCGGGCGGCCACCACGACCCGG
This sequence comes from Kitasatospora sp. NPDC059408, assembly GCF_042751525.1. Classification (NCBI taxonomy): domain Bacteria; kingdom Bacillati; phylum Actinomycetota; class Actinomycetes; order Kitasatosporales; family Streptomycetaceae; genus Kitasatospora; species Kitasatospora sp. NPDC059408. Next base: position 46,532 of record NZ_JBHYWI010000026.1, on the reverse strand, counting down.
CCGACGCCGGGCTGCCGGGCCAGCACCGTCTCGATCTCGCCCAGCTCGATCCGGAAGCCGCGCAGCTTGACCTGGTGGTCCGAGCGGCCGAGGAACTCCAGTTCGCCGGAGGGCAGTCGACGCACCACGTCGCCGGTGCGGTACATCCGGGCGCCGTCGCCCGCGAACGGGTCCGGCAGGAAGCGGTCGGCGGTCAGGTCCGGCCGGCCGAGGTAGCCGCGGGCCAGGCCGTCGCCGCCGAGGTGGAGGTCGCCCGGCACGCCGTCCGGGACGAGGCCGAGGTGCTCGTCCAGCACGTGCACCCGGGTGTTGGCGATCGGGCGGCCGAGTCCGACCGGCCGGTCCGGGGCCACCCGCTGCAGGCAGGACCAGATGGTGGTCTCGGTCGGGCCGTAGGCGTTCCAGACCACCGGGAAGCGGGCGGTCAGTTCACCGGCCAGGTCGGCGGGCAGGGCCTCGCCGCCGGAGATCACCCGCAGCCGCTCGTCCGGCCGCAGCCCGGCCTCGACCAGGAGGCGCCAGCTGGAGGGGGTGGCCTGCATCAGGGTCGGGCGGGTGCGCTCCAGGTGCTCGCGCAGCCGGGGCCCGTCCACCGCGATGTCCGGGGCGAGGACGAGCTCGGCGCCGGCCAGCAGCGGCAGGTACACCTCCAGGCCCGCGATGTCGAAGGAGAGGGAGGTGACCGCCAGCAGCCGGTCCTGCTCGGTGATCGCGAGGTCCCGCTCGAAGGACTGCAGCAGGTTGAGCAGCGCGCCGTGCGGGATCTGCACGCCCTTGGGCCGGCCGGTGGAGCCGGAGGTGTAGATGACGTACGCGAGGCGGTCCGCGGTGGCCAGCGGCGGCGGGCACTCGGCCGGGTAGCCGTCCCCGGCGGCGGCGTCCACGGCCACCACCCGGGCCCCGGCCGGGTCCAGCGCGTCCTCCAGCCCGGGGTCGCAGAGCAGCACGGCCGCACCGGCGTCGTCGAGCATGTACTCCAGGCGGTCCTGCGGGTAGTTCGGGTCCAGCGGCACGTACGCGCCGCCGGCCTTGAGCACGGCGAGCAGGCTGACGACGAGTTCGGCCGACCGGGCCTGGTGGACGCCGACCAGCACGTCCGGGCCGACGCCGAGTTCGCGCAGCCGCCAGGCGAGCCGGTTGGCGCGGGCCTCCAGCTCGGCGTAGGCCAGCTCGGCCCGGTCGGTGCGCAGCGCCACTGCGTCGGCGCGGCGGGCGGCGGTGGCGGACAGCAGCTCCGGCAGGGTGTGCACGGAGCGCTCGGCCGCGGTGTCGTTCAGGGCGCGGACCAGCCGGTCGGTCTGTTCCGGGCCGAGCAGCGCGGCGGACTGGGCCGGGGCGTCCGGGTCCGCCACCAGCGCGGCCAGCGCGGCCGCGTAGTAGCCGCCGATTTCGGCGATCCGGCGCCCGGAGAACTGCGCTTCGTCGAAGTTGATCCGCAGCCGGACCTCCTCGGTGACCGGGTCGGTGCCGAAGTTCGCGGTGAACGGGAAGTTCGTCTGCTCGAAGAACTCGCTCCCGGCGATCTCGATCCGGGTGAGGGCGAGGTCGTAGCCGCGGAAGTTGCGGTGGTCGACGACGGTCTCGAACAGCTCGGGCCGTTCCAGGTCCCGCAGCAGCTGGGCCATCGGGTAGCGGCGGTGCGCGAGCGACTCGCTCTCCTGGCGGTGGATCTGCCGGGCCAGGTCGAGCCAGCTCACGCCGGCCGTCTCGGCGACCAGCGGCAGGGTGTTGAGGAACAGGCCCACCACCTGGTCCCCGTCGGCGGTCTCGGGGCGGCCGTTGCTGACCCGGCCGGTCACCACCCGGGTCCGGCCGGACAGCAGCGCCAGCACGCGGGCGTGCGCGGCGAACATGACCGCCTTGACCGGCACCCTGGCCCGGGCCGCGACCGCGCGCAGCCCGTCCGCGAGCCCCTCCGGCAGCGGCACCTCGTGCACCCGGGCCGACCGGCCGGCGGCCAGGCCCGACTCGTCGAAGCGGGGCAGGCCGGTGAACTCGGTGCCGGCCAGGGTCCGCGTCCAGTGGTCGCGGGCGGCGGGGTCGGCCAGCGCCTCCTGTTCGAGCAGGACGAAGTCCCGGAAACGGGTGACCGGCGCGGCCGGGGCGGCACCGGCACCGGCACCGGCGAGCCTGGCGTCGTACCCGGTCAGCAGCTGCGAGGTGACCAGCGACAGGCTCCAGCCGTCCAGGATCGCGTGGTGGAAGCTCAGGTTGAGCCGGAAGTCCCGGTCGGCGAACAGCTGGACGTGCAGCCGCAGCAGCGGGGCGGCGGCCAGGTCGAAGGGCGTGGCCTTCTCCTGCGCGGTCCACTCCGCGACCCGGCGCCGCTGCTCCTCCTCGGCCAGGCCGCGCAGGTCCTCGACGGTGAGGGGGGTCGGCACGGCGGAGTGCACCAGCTGCATCGGCCGGCTGAAGTTCGCCAGGTCGATGGCGCTGCGCAGGACGTCGGAGCGCTCGATCACTCCGGCCAGCACCTCGCGCAGGGCGTCCTCGTCGAACGGGCCGGTCAGGCGGATCGCGGAGATGTCGTGGTAGGTGGGACTGTCCCGGTCCCGCATGCTGTGGTACAGCATTCCGGACTGGAGCCTGGTCAGCGGGTAGGCGTCGACGATCTCGCCGGGGTTCGGCATGTCGATCCTTTCGGTAGTTCGGTGAGTGGCCTGTCACTTGGCGCGCAGGCGGGCCAGGTCCTCCGGCGAGAGCAGCCCGAAGGCCGTCGCCCGGCGCTGCGGTCCGCCGGTCTCCGTGCGGGAGTCCAGCCAGCCGGCCACGGCCTCGACGGTCTGGTGGGTGAACAGCTCGGTCAGCGGGATGTCCAGGCCCTGTTCCCGGGCCTGTCCGACCACCCGCACGGCGTGCATCGAGTCGCCGCCGAGCTCGAAGAAGTTGTCCGTGACGCCGATCCGCGCCAGCCGCAGCACCCGCTGCCAGAGTTCGGCGAGCTGCCGCTCCACCGGGGTGCGGGGCGCGACGTACGCCTCCGGGGCCGCGCCGCGGTCCGGAGCGGGCAGGGCGCGGCGGTCCAGCTTGCCGTTCGGGCTGAGCGGCAGGGCGTCCAGCGGGACGAAGGCGCTCGGCAGCATGTGCTCGGGCAGCGTGCGGCCCAGTCCGGCCCGCAGGGCACTCCGGTCGGGTACCGGTCCGTCGCCCGGCGTGAGGTAGGCGACGATCCGCCGGTCGCCCGGCTCGTCCTCGCGGACGATGACCGCGACCTGGCCGACGCCCGGCTGCGCGGCCAGCGCCGCCTCGATCTCGCCGAGTTCGATGCGGAAGCCGCGCACCTTGACCTGGTGGTCGATCCGGCCCAGGTACTCGACGGTGCCGTCCGGCTGCCAGCGGGCCAGGTCGCCGGTGCGGTAGAGCCGGTCGCCGGGCGCGCCGTACGGGTCGGGGACGAAGCGGTCGGCGGTCAGGTCCGGCCGGCCGCCGTAGGCGCGGGCCAGCTGGACGCCGCCGAGGTACAGCTCGCCGGGCACCCCGAGCGGGGCCGGGGCCAGCCAGCGGTCGAGCACGTACACCCGGGTGTTGGCGATCGGCGCACCGATCGGCAGGCTCGGGCGGTCCCAGTCCGGCCGGCTGGACCAGCGGGTCACGTCGACCGAGGCCTCGGTGGGGCCGTACAGGTTCTCCAGCCTCGTCCCGGGCAGGGCCTGGTGGAAGCGCCGGGCCGTCCCGGCGGGCAGCGCCTCGCCGCTGCACGCCACCATCCGCAGCGACCCGCAGCGCTCGGCGGGCGCGGCGGACAGGAAGGTCTCCAGCATCGGCGGCACGAAGTGGCACACCGTCACCCGCTCGTCCTGGATCAGCCGCGCGAGGTGGTCCGGGTCGCGGTGGCCGCCGGGGCGGGCCAGCACCAGCCGGGCGCCGGTGAACAGCGGCCAGAACAGCTCCCACACGGAGACGTCGAAGCTGATCGGGGTCTTCTGGAGCACGGTGTCGTCCGGGCCGAGCCGGTAGGCGTCCTGCATCCACAGCAGCCGGTTGACGATGCCCCGGTGCGGCACCTGGACGCCCTTGGGGCGGCCGGTGGAGCCCGAGGTGTAGATGACGTACGCCAGGTGGTCGGGGCCGGCCGTCGGCTCGGGCGCGTGGTCGGGCAGGTCGGCGGCGGTGTCCGGGCCGACCGCGACGACGGTGCGGCCCGCGGCACCGATCGCGGGCGCGCCGGAGTCGGTCAGCAGCACCGGCGCCTGCGCGTCGGCGAGCATGAACTCCAGCCGGTCCGCCGGGTATCCGGGGTCCAGCGGCAGGTAGGCGCCGCCGGCCTTGTGCACCGCGAGCAGGGCGACCATGAGCTCGACCGAGCGCTCCATCAGCACGCCGACCACCACGTCCGGGCCGACGCCGTGTCCGCGCAGCAGGCGGGCCAGGCGGTTGGCCCGCCGGTGCAGTTCGGCGTAGCTCAGTTCCCGGCCCTCGCAGCGCACCGCGATCCGCCCGGCGGCCGGGCCGGTGCCCGGTCCGGCCTGCTCGGCGAGCAGCGAGGTGAGGGTCCGCTCCAGCGGCCAGTGGGCGTCGGTGGCGTTCCACTCGTGCAGCACCCGGTGGCGCTCGGCGGGCGGGAGCAGGTCGGCGGTGGCCGTGCACGCGGCGGGGTCGGCGGCCATGGCGGCCAGCGCCGCGGTGAAGCGGCCGGCCAGCCGCTCGACGGTGGCGGCGTCGAACAGGTCGGTGTCGTAGTCGAGCCAGCCGAGGATCTCGCCGCCGGTGTCCAGCATCCGCAGGTTCAGGTCGAACTGGGCGTTCGCCTCGGAGACCTCCACCAGCTCGCTGGTCACGCCCGGGGCCTCGAACGAGCCGAGCCGCACGTTCTGCAGCGCGAACAGCGCCTGCACGAGCGGGCTGCGGGCGAGGTCGCGCTCCGGTGCCAGCTCGCCGACCAGCCGGCCGAAGGGCACGCCCTGGTGGGCGAACGCCGCCAGGGCGTCCTCGGTGACCCGGCCCAGCAGTTCGCCGAAGGACGGCGCGCCGCGCAGGTCGAGCCGGACCGGGACGGTGTTCAGGAAGCAGCCGACCAGGTCCTCGAACTCGGCGCGCTCCCGGTTGGCGACCGGGGTGCCGACCAGCAGCCGTTCCTGCCCGCTGTGGCGGGACAGCACCACGGCGAAGGCGGTCAGCAGGGTCAGGTACAGGGTGCTGCCGGACTCCCGGGCGAGCCGGCGCAGCCGGTCGGCGGTGTCCGGGTCGACGGCCAGCCGGTGGCGCGCGCCGCGGTGCGCCTGGACGGCGGGCCGGGGGCGGTCGGTGGGCAGCTCCAGCACGGTCGGGACGTCCGCCAGGTGGTCCGTCCACCAGTCCAAGAGCTCCGTCAGCGGCTCTCCGGCCAGCTCGGCGCGCTGCCAGCGGGCCACGTCGGCGAACTGCAGCCCGTCGCCGAACCCGGCCTCCCGGCCCTCGCACGCGGCCCGGTAGGCCTGCGACAGGCCGTCGAGGAGGACGCCGAACGACCAGCCGTCGAAGGCGATGTGATGGATCGTCAGCACCAGCAGGTGCTCGTCCTCGGCGGTGTGCAGCACCAGGGCCCGCAGCAGCGGACCGGCGGCCAGGTCGAACGGGCGCTTGGTCTCCCGCATCGCCTCCGCGAGGGCCGCCCCGGGGGCGGGCTCCAGGTACCGGACGGTCACCGAGGCGTCGGCCACCGCCTGCTGGACGGGCTCCCCGTCGACGACGGCGACCCGCATCCGCAGCACCGCGTGCCGGCGCAGCACGGCGTCCACCGCCGACTGGAGCGCGGTCCGGTCCAGCGGGCCGCGCACCCGCAGCACCAGCGGCATGTTGTAGGCGGCGTCGCCGGGGCGCAGCTGGTCCTCCAGCCACAGCCGCTCCTGGGTCCACGACAGCGGCGCAGGCTCGGACTCCCCGCTCCTGGGGACCGGCCGCTCGGGCCCCGCCCCGGTGTGCCGCCCGACCAGCCGGGCCAGCCCGGCGACCGTCGGGTGGGCGAAGAGCTCGCGCAGCGACAGTCGCACGCCGAACCGCTGCCGCAGGCGCACCAGCACCCGGCTCAGGAGCAGCGAGTGCCCGCCGAGCGCGAAGAAGTCGTCCCGGCTGCCGATCCGCTCCCGGCCCAGGACCTCCCGCCACACTTCGGCGATCCGCTCCTCCCGTTCGCCCGCCGGGGCCACGTACGCGGCGACCGCCGCCTCCTCGCGGCCGAGGGCGCGCAGCGCCGCCCGGTCGGCCTTGCGGTTCGCGGTGAGCGGGAGCTCGTCGAGCACCACCCAGCCGGACGGCACCTTGTACTCGGGCAGCCGGGCGGCGAGCGCCGCGCGCAGCCGTCCCAGGTCGGGGCGGGTGCCGCCGGTCGCGAGGTAGGCGGTCAGCCGGTGGCCGCCGCGCTGCTCGGGCGTGGCCAGCACCACGGCCCCGCGCACGCCGTCCTGCCCGGCGAGGGCCGCCTCGATCTCGGCCGGCTCGACCCGGAAGCCGCGCACCTTGACCTGGTGGTCGGCCCGGCCGAGGTGGTCGACCAGCCCGTCCGGGCGCAGCCGGCCGAGGTCGCCGGTGCGGTAGACCGGGTCGGGCCGGTGCCCGCTCAGCGGGTTGTCGCCGTAGCCGTCCGTGGTCAGCGGGTCGGCGTAGCGCGCCAGGTGCGGGGTGCGCACGACCAGCTCGCCCACCTCGCCGAGGCCGGCCGGGCGGTCGCCGGCCAGCACCAGCAGCTGCACCTCGTCGATCCCGGGACCGAGCGGGATCCGGCCCTCCCCCTCCGGGGCGGCCTGTCCGGCCCGCCGGGCCACGTGGACCGACACGGCCTGCGGGGTCTCGGTCGCCCCGTACAGGTTGAGCAGGTCCGCGGCGGGGGCGAGGGCCGCCCACTCCCGGACGGTGCGCCGGGTCAGCGCGTCGCCGCCGAAGCCGACCAGCCGCAGCGCGGGCCAGCCCGGTCCGGCCGCGGCGGCCAGCGCATCGGCCAGTGCGGGGGTCAGGTGGGCGACGGTGATCCGCTCGCGGTGCAGCTCCTCGGCCAGGGCCGGGGCGTCCCGCAGGTCCGCCGCCGGGAACACGGCGGTCGCGCCGGCCCACAGCGGCGCCAGCACGTCGCGCAGGAACGGGTCGTGGCCGAGCCCGGAGAGCACCGAGAAGCGGTCGCCCGGGGTGATCGCGTACGCGTCGGCGTACCAGTGCAGGAAGTGGGCCAGCGGGCCGTGGCCGCCGACGATCCGGCGGGGGCGGCCGGTGGTACCGGAGGTGAAGGCGACGTAGGCGGGGTCGTCCGCGGTGGCGGCGCGGCGGGCGGCGGGCGGCGCGTCGGGGTCGTCCGCCACGGCGAGCACGGGAACGGCGCGGGCCTGGTCGGGCAGCTCGCCCGGGCCGGTGGCCAGCCAGGCCTTGGGCCGCAACTCCTCGGCCCGCAGGGCGAGTTCGGCTGCCGGGTAGTCGGCGTCCAGGACCGCGAAGGCGGCTCCGGCCCGCCAGACCGCGAGCAGCGCCACCGCGGTGGCCGGGTCGCGCGTGGCGTGCACGGCCACCACGTCGCCGGCGCCGACGCCGACTCCGTCCAGCCGCCCGGCCAGGCGCTCGACCCGGTCGGCCAGCTCCCGGTAGGTCAGCGCGCCGGAGGGTCCGGCCAGGGCCGTCCGCTCCGGGCTCCGTTCGGCGTGCCCGGCCAGCCGCTCCAGCAGCGGACCGGGGTGGGTCGCCGTCAGCTCGGCCGTCGCGTCGGGGGCGAGGGCCGCGGCCCGGCCGGTGGCGAGCGCGAGCTCCCCGGTGCGGCGGGCCGGGTCGGCCGTGGCCTGCCGCAGCACCAGCGCGATCTGCTCCAGCAGGTCGGCGATCCGCTCGGCCCGGTACAGCCCGGCGTCGTACACCGCCTCCAGGGCCAGCCGCCCGCCCTCGGTGGAAACGTACAGCGTCAGGTCGAACTTGTTGTCGATCTCCGGGAAGGGCAGCTGCTCGACCGCGCACCCGGCCAGGGCGAGCGGGGCGGCCGGCGGGAGGACGTTGAAGAACACCTGGATCAGTTGGGTGCGGCCGAGGTCCCGCTCGGGGGCCAGTTCGCCCACCAGCCGCTGGAACGGCACCCGCTGGTGGGCCAGGGCCTCCAGCGCACTGGCGCGGACCCGGCCGAGCAGGTCACCGAACGACGGGCCGCCGGACAGGTCCAGCCGCACCGGCAGGGTGGTCAGGTAGCAGCCCAGCGCGTTGTGGTCGCCGGCCCGGCGGGTGGAGACCGGGGAGCCGACCAGCAGCCGCTCCTGGCCGCTCTGGCGGGCCAGCACCACGCCGAAGGCCGACAGCACCGTCATGTAGAGGGTGGCGCCGTGGGCCCGGCCCAGCTCGCGCACCCCGTCGCTCAGCCCGGCGTCGAGCAGCAGCCGCGCCTGGGCCCCGCTGCGGCCGCGGACGGCGGGCCGCGGCAGGTCCGCGGGCAGCTCCAGCACCCTCGGCGTCTCCGCCAGGTACGCGCGCCACCACTCCAGCAGCCCGTCCACGGTCTCCGGGGTCAGCTGCTCGCGCTCGGCGCGGACGGCGTCGCCGAACCGGCGGCGCAACGGCGGCAGCGCCGGCGCCTCCCCCGCCCGCGCGGCGCCGTACGCCGCCGACAGCTCCTCGAAGAACGGCCCGAACGACCAGCCGTCGAAGACCAGGTGGTGGAAGGTCAGGACGAGCAGGTGCTCCTGCTCGCCGGTCCGCACCGCGAGCGCCCGCAGCAGCGGACCGGCGACCAGGTCGAACGGCCGCTCGGCCTCCCGCTGGGCGAGCCGCAGCCCGGCCGCGGCCGGATCGGGCAGCGCGCGCACGTCCTCGGTGGCGACCGGGACCGGCGCTTCGGGCAGCACCCGCTGGACGGGCGTGCCGTCCGGCTCGGCGAACACCGTCCGCAGCGCCGTGTGCCGGGCCACCACGGCGTCCACGGCGTGCTGCAGCGCGGCCACGTCGAGCGGGCCGGACACCCGCGAGATCACCGGCATGTGGTAGGCGGAGCCGCCGGGCCGCAGCTGCTCCTCGAACCAGATCCGCTCCTGGGTGAACGAGAGCGGCAGCGGTCCGGCGGCCTCGGCGGGAGCCGGAGGGAGGAAGGTGTCGGTCATGGGAGGTCCTTGGTGAGGTCCTTGGCGAGCAGCAGGGTCAGCTCGGATTCGAGGAGGTCGGTCAGCAGGCCGAGGACGGCGGGCGGCAGCAGGCCGGCCGGGGCCTGGAGGCTGCCGACGAGGTCGTCGCCGTCCTCCCACAGCTCGCAGACCAGTTCGCCCTGCGCGCCCAGCGGAGGGGCGGGTCGCGGCCGGAGGGTCGAACCCCCGAGCCGTACGGTCGGGTTGACCCGCTGGAACACCAGCATGGTCTGGAACAGCGGACTGCGGCCGCCGGGCGGGCGGGGCACCAGCGCGGCGATCTCGTCGGTGGGCAGCGCGGCGTGCGCGAACACCTCCAGCAGCCGTTCGCCGATCAGTTCGGTCAGTTCGGGCCCGGACGCGCCCGGCGTCCCGGCGATCCGAACCGGCAGACTGTTGGCCAGGAAGCCGATGGTGCGCTCGTGGGCGGCGGCGCGGTCGGCCACCACGACGCCGACGGCGAAGTCGAGCCGGCCGCTCCAGCCGGACAGCGCCCGCCACCAGGCGGCCAGCGGCACCGCCAGGGCCGGACGGCGCAGCCGGGCCGCCGCCGCGCGCAGCAGGGCGGCCGAACCGGGCGGCAGCACGACCGGGCGCTCGACCACCGGAGCGGTCCACAGCCCCTTCATGGTCACCGGCCGGGCCCCCGGCAGGTCCAGCGGTTCCAGGCCCGCCAGCTCGGCCCGCCAGAAGGCCCGGTGCCGCTCGGCGTCGCCGACCGGGCCGGTCGGCGCGGCCGGGGCGGGCCGCGGCCGGACGCCGGACCAGGCCGCCGCCAGGTCGGCGAGCAGCACCTGCTCCGAGTGCCCGTCGTAGACCGTGTGGTGCACCGCCAGCACCAGCGTGTGCCGCTCGGCGCCGTGCGACAGCAGACCCGCGGCGAGCAGCGGGCCGTTCACCAGGTCGTGCACCCGGGCCGCCAGTTCGGCGGTCAGGGCCGGCAGGGCGGAAGTCTCGTCGCCCGAGCGCCGCAGCAGCGGCGGCAGGGCGGGTTCGGCGGCCACCGCGCGGTGCGGGCGGCCGCGCAGCTGCGGGAAGGTGGTGCGCAGCGCCGGGTGGGCGGCGGCCACGGCGGCCAGCGCCCGTTCCAGCCGGTCGCCGTCGACCGGCCCGGTGATCTCGATCCGGCTCACCGCGACGTGCCCGGGTGCGCCCGGCGCCAGCCGTTCGGCGATCCAGAAACGGCGCTCCCCGGCGGAGAGTTCGGCCGGCCCGCCGTCGCCGGCCGGTCCGGTGGGCCCGACGGGTCCGGGTGGACGGCGGCGGGCTTCCCGCTCCAGGGCGTCCACCGTGCCGTGCCGGTAGACGTCGCCCGCCGAGAGCTCGGTGTCCAGCAGGCGGGACAGCCGGGCGGCGATCCTCAGCACCTGGAGCGAGTTGACGCCGTCGGCCAGGAGGTCGTCGTCCCCGGCGAGTGCGGGGTCGCCGAGGATCCGTCGCACCTCGCTCAGCGCGGGTGATCCGTCCGCCGCCGGTGCCGGTGCCGCCCCGGGCGGTTCTCCGACGAGCAGCCGCTCCAGGGCCCGCAGGTCGGCCTTGCCGGTCGGGCCCAGCGGCACCGACGCCAGTCGGACGAACCGGTCGGGCCGCAGGTGCGCCGCCAGCACGGCCGCGCTCGCGCCGCGCACCCGCTCGTCGGTGAGCGTCCGGCCCGGCTCGACGGTGTAGCCGCAGACGGTGCTCGTGACCGTCCCCTCCGCCGTCCGGACGGGGACCAGGAAGCACTCCTGCACCCCGGCCACCGCGGCGACCGCGCGCTCGACCTCGCCCGGCTCGATCCGGTACCCGCGCAGCTTGAACTGGCGGTCGGCGCGCCCGACGTAGGACAGCCGGCCGTCCGGTGCCATCCGCACCAGGTCCCCGGTCCGGTACACCCGCTCCGGTCCCCGGCCGGGGACGTCGAGGACGCCGAACCGACGGGCCTCCTCCTCCGGACGGTCGAGGTAGCCCAGCGCCAGCCCGTCGCCGCCGACCCACAGTTCACCGACCCGGCCGCGCGGCAGCGGCGCGCCGTCGTCCCCCACCACGGCCAGCAGGGTGTTGCGCACCGCACGGCCGACCGGAACGCCGCCCGGCTCGGCCAGTTCGGCCGCGGTGACGTCCTGGGCGGTGACGAAGACCATCGACTCCACCGGGCCGTACCCGTTGGTCAGCCGGGCCCGCGGGCAGGCGGCCAGGAACGCGGCCAGGTGCGGCGGCGACACGCGCTCGCCACCGGTCATCAGGTGCCGGACGCCGGCGAACGCCCCGGGCTCCTCGTCCAGGATCAGGTTGGCCAGCGAGCTGGTCAGCCAGAGCGTGTTGACGCCGTCCTCGCGCACCAGCCGGCGCAGCTCGGCCGGGGTGAGCAGGCCGTCCCGGGCCTCGACCGCGCAACCGCCGTTGAGCAGCGGCCCGAACGTCTCCAGCGCGCCCGCGTCCCAGTACGGAGCGGCCAGCAGCGGCATCACGGTGTCCGGGCCGAAGTCGGCGTAGCCGCCGTCGACGAAGGTGCGGATCATCGCGCGGTGCGGGATCACCACGCCCTTGGGGCGGCCGGTGGAACCCGAGGTGAAGAAGACGCACGCGGGGTCCTCCGCGCCGACCCGGGGCGCCGCGAAGTCCCGCCGTGTGCACCGCGGTTCGCCGTCCGACAGCTTCACGACCGGCAGCGCGAGGGTGCTTCCCTCCCCGGTGGCGTCGAGCACGAAGCGGGCACCCAGGTCCTCGGCCACGTCCGCGAGCCGTCCGGCGGGCCACCGGGGATCGACGGCGGCGAACGCCGCGCCCGCCAGCAGCACGCCGAGCGCCGCGACCGCGAAGGCCTCCCCCGGCCGGGCCGACACCGGCACGAACTCGCCGGGCCGCAGGCCGAGTTCGACCAGGCGGGAGGCGACCTCCCGGGCCCGGCCGACCAGGCCCCGGTAGGTGGTGGTCCGGCCGCCGGCCCGCAGCGCGGGGGCGTCCGGCGTCCGGTCCGCCCAGGCCAGCACCGCGTCGTGCGCGGTGCCGTGCGGCGGGACGGCCGCGGCCGGACCGAACGTCAGCGACGGTTCCACGACCGGTCAGCTCTCCGCGCGGGCGGCGCGGGCGGCGTTCACCGCGTCGGCCAGCGAGTCCGGCGTGGAGTCCAGCACGGCGAGGAAGTCCAGCTCGACGCCCCACTCCTCCTCGATCCGGGCGATCAGCGTCACGGCGTGGAAGGAGTCGCCGCCGTGGCCGATGAACGACCCGTCGCCCGGGACGTCGACCCCGAGCGCCTCCGCCACCATCGCCCGGACCGCAGCCGCGTCGACACGGTCGGCCGAAATGTTCGGCTGGGACATCTGAACCTGCCTCCAGAAAATTCCGATTACCACTTGTGGACATGACAGCAAGCCCTTTCCCGGGAATTGGGGAACGGTTATTGCTGCGAAATAGTGGAGTGATGTGAGTCAATTCCGCGCGGTGCCCCGGGAGAGGGGGGACGAAACCCGCGTAGAGCCCGCTGGACGGGGCCCGTCCGTATCCGTCGGATCAGGCCGCCCGGGCCTATCCCCAGCCGGTGTCGCCGTTGCCACCAGCCTGCGCTACAACGGAAGTCGACGGCTCCCGGCCCGACAGATGACCGGTCCCGGCGGCCGCCGCGAGGGTCGCGACGAGGGCTGCCGCGACCACCGCCGCGCCGGTCCGGAGGATTCCGCGGATTTTCTTGGAGAACTGCACGATGTGCCCCCGTGGGATGGATGCCTGCGCCGCCGGGGATCGCCCGTCGAACGCCGTTGACATCAGCATCGGGAATTCGGAGCTTGGCAGTCCAGTCACCGAGCCCGCATGATGATGCTTTACATCAAGCTGCACGTGGGAGAAAGAGTGGACAAGGTGTCAAAAACGGACATCGTGACCAGGTTCCAGGCGCTGCAGGCCGAGGAGATCCAGGTCTACGGGTGGGCGGTGGACCGGGGCGTGCTGCGGATCCCGGACGCGGCGGTGGGGCTCGGACTGCCCCAGGAACGCGTCGCCCGGGCGGTCGAGTCGCTGGCGGCCGTCCCCCTGGTCCGGCCGCTCGATCCGCTCGATCCCGCGGGGCCGCTCCGACCACCGGGCGGGCCGGCGGACGGACCCGAGGACGGATCGGAGGACAGACCGGACGGCAGACCGGCGGACAGACCGGCGATGGAGCGAGCCTGGAAGGCCGTCGACCCGCAGCAGGCCAGCGCGGAGGTGGCCGCGGCCGAGTCCCGCTTCCGCCGCGGGCTGTCCGGCGTCCTCTCCGTCTGGGACGTGGTGGACTCGGTGAACGCCATGTACGACGCGGGCGTCGACGACGTCGACCGGGGCGCTCCGCTGCAGCCCGTCGAGGCGCTCGGCGAGGTGATCGCGATGCTCGACGAGGCCGGCGCCACCTGCGAGTCCGAGGTGATGACCGCCCAGCCGGGCGGCGGTCGCCCGCCCGGAGAGCTGGAGCGCTCGATCGCCCGCGACCTCGCCATGATCGGGCGCGGCGTCCGCATGCGCACCCTCTACCAGCACCCCGCGCGCCACAACGCCCCCACCCAGGCCTACGTCGAACGGGTCACGGCGGCGGGCGCCCAGGTCCGCACCCTGCCCGAGCTCCTGGGGCGGATGATCGCCTTCGACCGCCGGGTGGCCTTCATCTCCCACCACCGGACCAGCGGCGGCGCGGTGGTCATCCGGGACCCCTCCACCGTCGGCTTCCTGTGCGACGCCTTCGACCGCAACTGGCAGATGGCGACCCCGTACCATCCGGCCCCGCTGGACGGCGGCCTGCGGGACGACCTCAAGGGCACCATCCTCGGCATGCTCAGCGAGGGCCTGCGGGACGAGACGATCGCCCGGCGGCTCGGCGTCTCGCTGCGCACCTGCCGCAAGTACATCGCGGACATCTTCGCGCAGTTGGGCGCCGAGAGCCGCTTCCAGGCGGGCTACCTCACCGGCGCCCAGCGCCGGCTCGGCACCGGGCCGGACGAGTCCCCCGGCGTCTTCTGAACCGGCTCGGCCGCGCTACCGCAGCGCCTCGCTCATCCCGGCTCATCCCGGCTCGTCCCGGTCGATCGGCTGTTCGGCTATTCGGCCCCGCAGGGGACCACGCGCGCCGTCCACCGCTCGCGCCGCGTTGCGGGGGCACGTCGCCCGGCTGATCACTCTCCTCACCGACGGCCTCCGGCCGGCCACCCGCGCCCCCGGCCACGTCCGGCTCGCTGCGCCGGACCGGTCGACGCCCGCCGGCCCGCACGGTTCCTCGACGAGGCCTGCCGTCCCCCGGGAGCGGGCGCTCCAACCGGCCGCCGGGCAGGGGCGGACGACCAAGCAGGTGGACCGGTCAGGACCGCCGTCAGGCCTGCTTCAGGCGCCCCAGGAGGTCGTGGTCCGTCCGCCCGTCGAGCCGGTCGCGGTGGTCGGGCGCGACGGGGCCGCGGGCCGGAGGAAGTCCGAGCCGGCCGTCGAGGTGGTCGTGCGGGCGCCCGTGCCCGGCGTGGTGGCGGCCGGTCCGCCCGCCGTGGTGGGCCGTGCGGCGCCCGCCGGGGCGGCCGTCGGGGCGGCGGTCGGGGCGGCGGTCGCGGTACGGCGCGCGGCGGGCAGGCCGGGCGTGGCGGCCGGAGTGCGGCCGCCCGGTTCGATCCGCTCGATCCGCAGCACGAGGTTGCGGTCCTGGCGGTCGCCGGCCCGGTCACGATTGCGGCTGTGCACCTGCTGCGTCTGCACGCCCCGGACGTCCTGCCAACGGCCCTGGACCGCACGGATGTTGGGGCCCCACTCGCCCTCGTGGCAGTGCTCCAGGTCCAGCTGCCAGCTCGCGGCGTCGACCACGTGGACGGCGCCGACCGCCGCCGGGACCAGGACCGGCGCGGCGCCCCGCACGGTCACCACCGCCCGCTGCTGCCACGGGCCCTCCACCGCCGTCACCGTGATCCGGCTCGGCCCCTGGTACCAGGCCATGGTCGTCCTCCCGCGTCCGTCCTCGCGCCGGTCGCCGACCGGCCTCAGCAGATACCACGGGCGGCGGGCCCTCCGGGGTTCGACCGGGCTCGACCGGGCTCCGCCGGATTCGACCGGCCAGGGGTCACTCGTCCACCGGCACCTGACGGACCCGGACGTCCCCGCAGACGACGAAACCCGCGGGCACACCACCGCTGAGCAGGTGGAGCCGCAGGTAGCGAGCCGACGCCGGGCCCGGCACGTCGACCAGCGCCTCGATCTCCGGGTCGGAATCCGCCTCCCGGATCTCCAGGTCCTGGTAGCCCGACCGCGTCCTCATGGCCAGGACACTGACGAACTCGACCTCCGTGGCCGTGTCCCTCCCCTGCTTCCAGAAGCTGCGGAACACCAGCGTCCGGTGCGAAACGCGGTACGACCAGACCTGCATGTCCTCGTGCAGGTCCAACGGCAGCGGACTCGTCGTCATGCCGGCTCTCCTCTCCCGGGCGCGGTACTGCGCCGCCGAGTTGCGCACTAGCCGGCGTACTGCCGCCGCAGGGCGTCGAGGCGCTTCGCCCCGCGCTCGGCCTCGTCCAGGTGACCGAGGTCCAGGGCCGCCGTGGCGCGGCCGTAGACGTAGAAGACGTCCTCGCGCTCCTCGGCGGACAGCGTCCGCAGCCGGCGCAGCACGTCGAAGTCGACGTCCAGGGAGAGTTGGACGGCCGCCAGGCGGTCGCGGGCCGTGACGGGCAACCGGGTGCGAAGCACGTCCTTGAGGTGGTCGCGGATGCGGCGATCCGCTTCCTCGGGCCGGCGGACGGCGGGCCGGTGCGGATGGTCCCCCAGCTCGTCGGCCCAGGTGGCGAGAACGCCGTGGATCGCCTGCAACGCCGCCACGTCCCCGGGGTCGGTGGCGAACACCTCCCCGGCCAGCCTGGCCGCCTCCCGGGCACGCCCCTCGACGTCGGTGCAGGCCGCCACGAATCCGGCGAGCGTCCCGCACCTCCACCGCAACTCGGCGGCCTGCCAGGCTTGTTCCATGTCCACGTCGGCACCCTATCGGGCGGCCGGCCGGGGTTGTCGACCGCTTTTGGGCGGCGGGCCGGCCGGGCCGTCGTCGACGAGCACGAAGGTCACCAAGGGCGCCGGCGCCCGCACCGCCGGCTCGCCGGTCCGGCCGTGCCATGTCGCGACCGGCCTGCTACCCCGGTATCCGGGCGCCCAGTGCCCGGATGAGCCAGTCGAAGGCCGGCGCCAGGCTTTCCGGGGCCGACCAGCCGTTGATCACGGCGAGCAGCTGAAGGTACCGCTCCCTGCGAGGGTCGTTCACGGTCTCCAGGCGGGTCGACAGCCGGCGCCGGAGGTCGACGTCGTCGGGGAGCCCCACGGCGTCCGCGTACTGGGCCATGACCGCCGCAACGACCCGATCGGCCTGGGGCGAGCCCGGGTCGATGCCGGCTGCCAGGGCCGGGCCGACCTGGTCGAGGACCGCTGCGGCAGGGTCACGGCGCGGGCACGTGGTGCCGACCTGGGCGTGATCGGCCACGTAGTGCTCGACCGTGCGCCGCGTGCCGGCGCGGAAGTCCGGGTCCTGGGACAGCTCGGCCAGCTCCACCCACGCCTCGACCTGCTCGGCCTCCGGGTTGTCGGGCAGCTCGGGCGTCATCGACCGCGCGATCCCCGCGAGTCCGGGGTTGGCGTCCAGCAGTCCGCTGAAGGCGGTGTCGAGGAAATCGCCGATCAGCCGTCGGCGTTCGTCCTCGGAGAGCTTGGCCAGCTTGTGCATGAGATCCATCTCCTCAGGGGTGGACCCGCGCCTGGCCACCGCCGTCAGCACCGCGCGCCGCAGGCGCAGCGTCCGGATCTGCACCGCCAGTGCTTCGGCGTGCGCCGCGGCGACCTCGGGTAGGGAGATCTCCCGGTCCACGACCTTCCGGATGGCAGGGAGGTCCAGTCCCAGGTCGCGCAGCGTCCGCACGAGGTCCAGACGTGCGACGGCGTCGATGCCGTAGAGGCGGTAGCCGGCCGGGCTACGGTCGGTCGGCGGCACGATCCCGCAGTCGGAGTAGAACCGGATGGCCTTGACCGTCAGACCGGTCCGCCGGGCCAGATCACCGATCGGGTAGAGCGTGTCGCCGTCCATGCCCTCACCCTCCCACCTCCCCCTACAGGAGACTCAAGCCCACCCGCCTGCCGGCGGCAGACCACCCGTCAGTCACAGGTCTTGGCGATTCCTCCTCCGCCAGTACGCCGGCACAACTGCACCGAGCAGCGCAACCGGCCGGCGATCCTCGACCCGCCGCCCGGCCTGCCCCCGGCCGAGGCGGCGGCCTTCGCCGACACGCTCGGCTCGCGCGACTCCGACGACGCCGCCTTCGCCACGCCGTACTACCCGTGGATCACGGTCCCGGGCGTCGACGCCGTCGAGCGCACCCGGGCCCCGACGCCCGCCACGTCCAAGGCCACCTGACGGCGCACCTGTCCGCCCCGCCGTTGCGCGGCTCGCGGCTCGCGGATCCCGGCCCGAGCAGGAAGTCGGACCGGCCGACTTCCTGCTCCGGTGGCCGGCCGGAGGCTCCTCGGCGGCCGGGCAGTAGGGCGCGTGATCGTGAACGCCGCCGGATTCGGCCGCCGGGCCCGTGACGGGTACCGGGACTGGATGCCGATTCCCCGTTCGTGGCGGGGGAGTTGGCAGAGCTGATCGCCGGGGCGGGGCGCCCGGAGGAAGCCGTGGAACTCCTGGACCCCGCCCGCTCCCGGCACCGCCACACCTTGGCGGGGCTACTCCTGGAGCTCGGACGGATCGACGGAGCGGTGGCCCTGTTCCGGCTGCGGTAACCGGCCGCTCCCGCCCGGCCGCGTGCCCGGACCCGGCGTCGCCGCCGGCGTCCGGCGTCCGCTCCCGGCATCGACGCCGAGGCCGACGCCGGGACGACGGGCCGGCCGTCGCCACCGGTTCCGGAACGACCGGAAGACCGCGACGACGGCAGCCGTGGCGAGGCCCGCGAGGAACTCGGGCAACGCGGCTCGCAGCAGGTCGCTCATCGGGCCGTCCTCGCGGCCGCGGCGGTGCGCTCGGCGTGCAGGGCGCCCCGGCGCCGGAGCTTTCGGCGCACCCGGTCGCCGTACGAGGGCGGCAGGCCCGCTTCGACGGCCGCCTGGAGCCAGCTCCCGCCGTCCCGCGCGAGCCGGACGGCGACGGCGGCCTCGTCGGCGGTCAGGCCGCGCAGGACCGCTCCGATCCGCTCGTCGTCGAACTCGTGCCGCAGGACCACGTCCTCGGCGCTGCGGTGGTCGGTGAGCGCGTCCTCCAGGGTCACGCCCGCGCCGATCGTGACGCTGGTCAGCCGGGTGGGGCCGTTCCTCGTCCCCCGGTTCCACAACGGCAGCCACCGTTTGCGTTCCTCCTTCGCGCAACGGTCGAGGAGCGCCACCAGCTCGGGATCGCTGCGGCAGTCCCCGAGGCCGTCCACCCAATCGCCCAGGAGCGCGTCGATCACTCCCTCTCGCCACTCCTCCGGCCGCGCCCTGCCGAGCACCCTGCGGGTGAAGTCGTCCACGCCTTCGAGGTCTCCCACGAGGGCGGCGAAGCGGGCGGCCAGGGCCGCGACGAGGGCCGCCCGGGCAGGCGGCGGTGGCGGGGAGCCGAGGTGCCTGATCGACCTGGCCAGACCGATCAGCAGGACGGCGACCGAAACGGGCGGCACCTCGGCGAGTGCGGTGTCCAGGCCGGCCGTCGTCATGGCGTCCGCCGCGTCGTCGAACCCGAAGATCCGAAGCATCTGCGCGGGCCGGTTCCTCGTGATGTACAGCAGCTTGATGGTCAGGTGCGGGTTCGCCCGGTCCGCGCCGGGCACGACCAGCACCGACTGGCAGCGCTCCCGCCGGCGCCGGGCGGCCCCGCGGTAGTTCACGTCGGTCAGGAACTGCCGGGGCAGCCCCGGGCCCGGCCGGAACTCGATGCACACACCGTCGATACACACGGCGATGACTCTCCTCTGCGACTCGTACGAGCAGGCTCTACTTCCGGGGACGGGAGCACGGCACAACGGCAAAGAATCCGGCAGACCGAGACGTGATCTGCGTCACGTCGGACGAATGGGCGCCCGCACCCGGCCGGGGCGGCACCGGTCCGCGGCACCGGTCCGCGGGTCCGGCCGGGCGCCGGCGACCGGCCGGTGGTGAACCGCCGGGCGGGCGCGGGCCGTATAGCTGGGCGGGGCACCGACCGGGTGGGTCCCGACGAACGATCAGGGGAGGCGTACGCCGATGGCCGAGGTGGAACCTCACCGGACATCCGTCCGGGCCGGGCGTACGCACCGGCCGACGGACGTGGTCCGCGCCGTCGCCGGAGCGCCCTTCCCGCAGACGGACGCCGGCCGGCGCGCCGCCGGAACGCCGATCACGTGCCAACGCCCGCCCCACTGGCGGACGGACGCCGGCCGGGTGGCGCGATGAGTGCGCCGCAGTCCGGGGCCTCGTCCGCACCGGCTCTGCGCCGCCGGTTCGGCCGTCGTGGGGCGCCGTCCGCTCCGCCGCCCGTACCGGCCGGGCGGCGGGGGCCGTCGCGGTCGATCCTGCGGCCGTTCGGGCCGCACTACGTCATCGCCCCGCGTGAGGTGGGCGACGACGAGCTGGCGGCGGCGATGGGCAGCCTGCGGCCGGTGCCGGACGCCCTCGTCGTCGTGGCGGCGGCGGCCGACGCCGCGCCGGTGCTGCGCGAGCAGATGGCCGAGCTCGGGCTGATCGCCCGGACCCGGGGCGCTGCCCGGCTGATCCTCGCCGCCTCCGGTCTCGCCGCGCTGGGCCCGGGTGGGCGGCGCCCCGCCGAGGTGGTCGCCGACAAGGCCGGACTGCCGGTCGTGGCCCCGGACGGTCTGGTGTCCATCCAGCCCGACGGCACCCTCAAGGTGACCGCGCCCGAGGGTGCCACCGAGCCCGCCGCGTGGTGGAGTTGCCCGCCGGGCGGCCGTCCGCGGCGGCTGCGGGAGACCGTCGAGGCGGCGACCGCCGTCGAACCCGGTCAGGCGCCGCCCGAGCCCGAGCCCGCGGCGTGGCCGGCGCCGGCCGGTCCGGCGTGGGGCGCCACCGGGCCGGCCGCGTGGCCGCCGCCCGCCGTCCCCGTCACCGCCCCCGTCCCCACCCGTACGGTCGCCGCGGCGCGCCCGACCACGCTGCCCGCCTCGGTCGTCGTCCAGCGCCTCGCCAACGGCTTCTGGCTCAGCCACGCGACGGCCCGCCCGGAGGCCGGGATGCCGTTCCTGGAGCAGCTCGCGACACCGCCCGGCACGACGCCGCTGCTCGTCGGCACGCCCACCCAACCCGTCCTGGCCCCCGAGGAGTTCGCCGACGCCGCGCTGTCCCTGCCGACCGGCTCCGACCAGCTCCTCGTGAGCGCGCCGTGGGCGGACCCGGGGGCGCTCGCCGCCCTGTCCGGCACGCTCGCCGAGCGGCTCGGCCGGCCCGTGCACGCCGCGGTCGGCCTCCCGGTCGCGGGCGACGGCGCGTTCACCACCCGGGTGCTCGACCACCGCGGCGCCACCACCTGGGAGCCGTACCTGATCCGGCTGACCTCCGGCAGCCGTCACGACACCGTCAGCACCGCCTGGCGCAACGGCGGCGCCGGGTGGGACACCGTCGGCCCCGGACTGTTCCGCGCCTTCCCGTTCTGGTGCCTGGAGGCCGTGCCGGCCGGGCTCTGGCTGCGCCCCGAGCCGCCGTACGCGTGGGCGCCGCGCTTCCTGCGCCCGGACCCGGCCCGCCCGCTGCTCGTGGTGGGAGAGCAGGCCCGGCTGATCCCGCACGATGTGTGGGAGCAACTGTCCGCCCTGCTGGACCAGTTGCCCGGTGACGGCGCACGGGGTTTCGGGCTGCTGCTGCACGGCCTGGTCGACACGGCGTCCGAGAGCAGCGCCCGGTTCTTCGCACGGATGCACGGCCTGGTGTGGCTCAACCCGCCCGCCCGCGCGCAGAACGGTCTCCCGGCTCCGGCTCCGGCCCTCCCCACGACGTACGCGGTGGGCGGCGGCCTCGGAACGCCGAGCGGGCCGAGCAGGCCGGGTACCCCGAGCGCGCCGAACGTTCCGGAACGCTTCGCCCTGCCGGCGCACCGGAACGAGGGGTTCGTGACGGGACGGGTCACACCCGCCGATCCGGAGCTCGCTCCCCCGGCCGCCCCGCCCGCCGGGCTCGCCACGAGCAGTGGCGCGGCGCCGGCGAGCCGGCCGGCCACCGCCGCGAGCCCGTTGACGGCGGAGGCGACGGCGAGCGCCACCGCTCCGGCCGGGCCTCCCGCCACCGAGCGCCCGGCCGAACGGCCCACCGAGCCCACCGAGCCCGCCGCAGCCCCGACGCCTGAGCCGCCCGTGGCCCCGGAGCCGGAGGAGCCCGAGGAGCCCGAGGAGCCGGAGGTGGCAGGGACGCCCGAGGTGGCAGGGACGCCCGAGGTGGCAGAGGCCGCAGAGGTGCCGGAGCAGCCCGAAGCACCCGCCCAGCCGATCGCCCTCACGGCCCGCTACTTCACCCCCACCGACGTCCCGCCACTCGCCCCCGTGAGCAGCGCCGCCGACCGGGACGCCTTCCGCTCGCTCCTCGGCGACCACTACCAGCGCGGCGCCGGCCGGGTCGAACCGGCCGTCACCCGCCTGCCGGGCCTGCGCTCGACCGGCCGGGACGACCTCAAGCCCGACCTGGTCGCCGTGCTGCTGCACCACGAGGGCGCCGACGTGCCCGCCGGCCCGGCCGCGCTGGTCGCCGGGGCCCGCAGCGGCGCGCCCGGCCCGCTCGCGCCCTACCTCGCCTGCCTGGCGTCGGGCCTGCGCCGCCTGCCGAGCCACCACGGCGCGGTGCTGCTCGGCGCCGACGTCCCGCCCGAGATCCTCGACGCCTACCCTCCCGGCCTGGTCCTCGTCGAGCCGGCGCCGGTCACCGGCGTCTCCTCACCCGCGGCCGACCTCGGCACACCGGTGGAGTTCGCCGTGTGGTCGACGACCGGGCGCCGGACGGCCGTGTTCGCCGCCGACGGCGAGGTGCCGCAGGTCGTCTTCTCCCCCGGCACCACCTTCACCGTCCTCGACACCGTCCCCGGCGACGGCACGACCCGCCCCGCCCGCGTCCTGCTGCGCGAGACCACCAGCACGCCCCCGGCCACCGCCGACGCCGCACGCGACCGCAGCGCCCGGGACCGCCTGCGGGCCTGGCTGGAGCGCCGCGACGGCACGGCCCCGGCCGACCGCCGCCCGGTCACCGGACCGGAACGCTTCCGCCTGACGCCCGGCGCCGACCTGCCCGCCCGCCCCGGGACCGGCCCGTGACCTGCCCGGCTCCGGCGGACGGCCCGGTCCTCGGCCGTCGAGCCCGGCGCTGACGAGCGCCTGGACGCAGGGCAGGTCATCGCCGGTCCCCGTCGGGTTCAGCGCGTAACAGCGGTGAGCACCCCGATGTCGCCCCTGGAACGTCCCTCGGGTGGGTGTCACCTGCCCACGGCGTAGCCCTGCATGCCGCGCGGGTTGGCGGCCGCCGACAGGACGCCGGTCTCGGGGTCGCGGGCGACGGCGCACAGGCGGCCCTCCGACCACGGGCCCCCGACGGTGACGTCGTGGCCGCGGCGGCGCAGGCCCTCGATGACGTCCGGGCCGAGGCGGGACTCGACGAAGAGGCTGCCGGGCCGGCCGGCGCGCGGGTAGAAGGAGCTCGGGAAGCTCTCGGTGTGCCAGTTCGGCTCGTCGATCGCGCCCTGGAGGTCGAGCCCGCCGCGGACCGGCGGGCGCAGGGCGAGGGCGAGGAGGAAGTGCAGGCTCCACTGGTCCTGCTGGTCGCCGCCCGGGGTACCGAAGGCGAGGACGGGCCGGTCGCCGCGCAGGGCGAGGGACGGCGAGAGGGTGGTGCGCGGACGGCGGCCGGGGGTGAGGGAGTTGGGCAGTCCGGGGGTGAGGGCGGCCATCTGGAGGCGGGTGCCGAGCGGGAAGCCGAGGCCCGGGACGACGGGGTTGGACTGGAGCCAGCCGCCGCTCGGGGTGGCGGAGACGAGGTTGCCCCAGCGGTCCACGACGTCCACGTGGCAGGTGTCGCCGCGGGTGCCGCCGTCCCTGGCGACGGTGGGCTCGCCGGAGCCGGGCGCCGCCTCGGCGGGGGCGTACTCGGCGAGCCCGGGCGCGCGGCCCTCGGGGCTGCCGGGCCGCAGGTCGTAGGACGCCCGGCCGCCGATCAGGGCACGGCGGTCGTCGTTGTACCCGGGCGACAGGAGCGCCTTGAGCGGCACCTCGGCGGCGTCGCCGAACGCGTCGCCGTACCAGGCCTCGCGGTCGGCCATGGCGAGCTTGGTGCCCTCCACGAGTGTGTGGACATAATCGGCCCCGTCCAGCGTCCCGAAGTCGTCCGGCAGCAGGGCGAGTTGCTGGAGGAACACCGGGCCCTGGCTCCACGGTCCCGGCTTGGCGACCGTCCACCCGTTCCAGGTGTGCGTGACCGGCTCCTCGTAGTGCGCTTCGAAGGCCGCGAGGTCGTCGCCGGTCAGGGTGCCCGTGTGGCGCTCTCCGGAGGTGTCCAGCGCGGGACGGGCCGCGAAGCCGGCCAGTGCCTCGGCGATGAAGCCCTCCCGCCAGACCCGGCGCGCCGCGTCGATCTGCGCCTCGCGCCCGCTCCCGGCGGCCTCGGCCTCGGCGACCAGCCGCCGCCAGGTCGCGGCGAGCGGCGGGTTGGTGAGCAGCGCGCCGGGGCGCGGCGCGTGCCCGCCGGGCAGGTAGAGCTCCGCCGAGCTCGTCCACTCCCGTTCGAAGAGCTCCCGGACGGTCTCGACGGTCGCCCCGATCCGCTCGACCGCCGGGTGCCCGTGCTCGGCGTACCCGATGGCGAACCGCAGGACCTCCGCCAGCCGCTTGGTGCCGTGGTCGCGCAGCAGGAGCAGCCAGGCGTCGAACGCCCCGGGCACGGCGGCCGCCAGCGGTCCCGTCCCCGGGACGAGGGACAGGCCGAGCGAGCGGTAGTGCCCGATGCTCGCCCCGGCGGGCGCGGGCCCCTGCCCGCACAGCACCCGCACCGGCCCGTCCGCGGGCGCGAGGATGATCGGCACCTCGCCCGCGGGCCCGTTCAGGTGCGGTTCGACGACGTGCAGCGTGAACGCGGCGGCCACGGCCGCGTCGAACGCGTTCCCGCCGTCCTCCAGCACCGCCTGGCCGGCCGCCGACGCCAGCCAGTGCGTCGACGAGACCATCCCGAACATCCCCTGCAAGGTCGGTCGAGTCGTGAACACCGGTACCCCTCCCATCCTGAAGCCCCCGCCGTCTCCGGCTGGCACCCATCGTGTCCACTGCCGACCGTCCTGTCACCACCGCCACTGCGCGGAGCCACGCGGCTCCGGAGGGTGAGGATCGTCACTGGTTCGCTCCATGGGCCCGCGGGGTGGGTAGGTGTACGTTCCAGCGACCACCGGGCGGGGATCCCGACTCCCCCTCGATCGCAGTTAATCCGGTCCGCAGCGCCTCCGGCGAAGAGAGGTACCAGACATGTCTGCACAGGTGCCGGTCCACCACGATCCACCCCAGCGCGTCGGTGTGGTCGCCGAGTCGAGCGTCGGGGAGACCCGCGTCGCGGCGACGCCACCGACGGTGCGGCAGTTGCTCGGGCTGGGCTACGAGGTCGTCGTCGAGTCGGGGGCCGGGACGGCCTCCGGCTTCACCGACGCGGCGTACGCCGAGGCCGGCGCGCGCATCGGCGACGCCTGGGCGGCCGAGGTCGTCCTGAAGGTCAACCCGCCGTCGGGCGACGAGATCGCCCGGTTGGGTGAGGACGCGACCCTCGTCGCCCTGCTCGCACCGGCGCAGCGCCCCGAACTGCTGAAGGCGCTGTCGGCACGCGGCGTCACCGCTCTGGCGCTGGACGCGGTCCCGCGGATCTCCCGGGCGCAGTCGATGGACGTGCTCAGCTCGATGGCCAACATCGCCGGGTACCGGGCGGTGATCGAGGCGGCCCACGTGTTCGGACGGTTCTTCACCGGGCAGGTCACCGCCGCGGGCAAGGTGCCGCCGGCCAAGGTCCTGGTGGCGGGCGCCGGTGTGGCCGGGCTGGCCGCGATCGGTGCGGCGTCCAGCCTCGGCGCGATCGTCCGGGCGACCGATCCGCGGCCCGAAGTCGCCGACCAGGTCCGGTCGTTGGGCGGCGAGTACCTGGCCGTTGAGGTGGCCCAGGAGGCGGGCTCGGACGGCTACGCCAGGGCGACGTCGGCCGAGTACGACCGGGCCGCCGCCGCGCTCTACCACGAGCAGGCGCGGGACGTGGACATCGTCGTCACGACCGCGCTGATCCCCGGCAGGCCCGCGCCCCGGCTGCTCGCGGCCGAGGACGTGGCGGCGATGCGGCCGGGCAGCGTCATCGTCGACATGGCCGCGGCGCAGGGCGGCAACGTCGAGGGCACCGTGCCCGGACGCGCCGTGGTCACCGACAACGGGGTCACCATCATCGGCTACACCGACCTGACGGCCCGGCTGCCCGCCCAGGCCTCGCAGCTGTTCGGCACCAACCTGGTGAACCTGCTGAAGCTGCTGACGCCGGGCCGGGACGGGCGGCTGGCCGTCGACTTCGACGACGTGGTGCAGCGGGCGGTGACGGTCGTCCGGGCGGGCGAGGTCACCTGGCCGCCGCCGCCCGTGGCCGTGTCGGCCGCCACCGCCGGCACGGCCACCACCACCGCCGCTGCCACCGGCCAAGCGGCTGCCGCGCCGATCGGCCCGAAGCCGTCCCGGCTCACCCCGCCGCTGCGCTTCGGGCTGATCGGCCTCGGGATGCTGGCGACCTTCCTCCTGATCGCCTTCGCGCCGGCCCAACTGGCCCGGAACTTCACGGTGTTCGCACTTGCCGTGGTCATCGGCTACTACGTCATCGGCAAGGTCCACCACGCCCTGCACACTCCGCTGATGTCGGTGACGAACGCGATCTCCGGGATCGTGGTGATCGGCGCCCTGCTCCAGATCGGGCACGAGAGCCGGCTCGTGACGGCGCTGTCCTTCGTGGCGGTCCTGCTGACGAGCGTGAACGTCTTCGGCGGCTTCGCCGTCACCCGCCGCATGCTGTCGATGTTCTCGATCTCCCCCACCTCCCCGTCGTCCCAGTCGTCCCCGTCGTCCCAGCCGTCCTCCGAAAGGCGTTGAGTCCGATGACTTCCACGACGGCCTCCCACGCCGCGGACCTGGTCGCCGCGCTGCTGTTCGTCCTCAGCCTGGCCGGGCTGTCCCAGCACCGGACCTCCCGGGCCGGCGTCGTCTACGGCATCGCCGGCATGGCCCTCGCCCTGGTCGCCACCGTCGTGCTGGCGGCGCGGGACGTCTCCGCCGGCGCGGTCGCGCTGATCGTCCTCGCGATGGTGCTCGGCGGGGCGGCGGGCCTGTGGCGGGCGCGGCGGGTCGAGATGACGCAGATGCCCGAGCTCATCGCCGTGCTGCACAGCTTCGTCGGCCTCGCCGCCGTCCTGGTCGGCTGGAACGGCTACCTGGAGGTCGAGTCCCACGGGTCCGCCCAGACCCGGGTGGCCGGGGACCTGCTGGGCATCCACCACGCCGAGGTCTTCATCGGCGTGTTCATCGGCGCGGTCACGTTCACCGGCTCGATCGTGGCCTTCCTGAAGCTGTCCGCCAGGATCGCCTCGCGCCCGCTGGTGCTGCCGGGCAAGAACGCGCTCAACGTGGGCGCGCTGGCCGCGTTCGCGGTGCTGACGGCCTGGTTCACGGCCAGCCCGGGCCTCGGCCTCATGATCGCGGTCACCGTCCTGGCGCTCGCCCTGGGCTGGCACCTGGTCGCCTCGATCGGCGGCGGCGACATGCCCGTCGTCGTCTCCATGCTGAACAGCTACTCGGGCTGGGCAGCGGCGGCGGCCGGGTTCCTGCTCGACAACGACCTGCTGATCGTCACCGGGGCCCTGGTCGGGTCCTCCGGCGCCTACCTGTCGTACATCATGTGCAAGGCCATGAACCGCTCGTTCATGTCGGTCATCGCGGGCGGGTTCGGCATCGAGGCTCCCTCGGGCTCCGCGCAGGAGCAGGGCGAGCACCGCGAGATCCGCGCGGATGAGGCCGCCGGGCTGCTCGCCGCGGCCCGGTCCGTGGTCATCACGCCCGGCTACGGCATGGCGGTGGCCCAGGCGCAGCACCCGGTGGCGGAGCTGACCCGGCGGCTGCGCGAGCGCGGGATCGGGGTGCGGTTCGGCGTGCACCCGGTGGCGGGCCGTCTGCCCGGGCACATGAACGTCCTGCTGGCCGAGGCGAAGGTGCCGTACGACATCGTCCTGGAGATGGACGAGATCAACGACGACCTCGCCGCGACCTCGGTCGTCCTCGTCATCGGCGCCAACGACACCGTCAACCCGGCCGCCACCGACGATCCGTCCAGCCCGATCGCCGGCATGCCCGTGCTGCGGGTGTGGGAGGCGGAGCAGGTGATCGTCTTCAAGCGGTCGATGGCCTCCGGCTACGCCGGCGTGCAGAACCCGCTGTTCTTCCGGGAGAACACCGGCATGCTGTTCGGCGACGCCCGGCAGAGCGTGGAGGCGATCCTCCGGGCCCTGCCCGAGGGCCGCGGCGGTCCGGCCGCCGCCGTCCGCCAGACGACGGCGGCGGGTTAGCGAACGGCGGGTCGACGGACGCGGCCGGTCGACGGACGCGACGGACGCGACGGACCGCCCGGGCACCGGGCCCGGACGGTCCGCCCACCGGCCCGCCCGCCCGCCGGCCCACCGCACGAACCGCCCGCTCAGCCCTTCGCCAGCAGCCGCCGGACGTTCTCGGCCTTCGGGGAGCCGAGTTCCTCGTAGAGGGCGAGGCTGCGGCGCCACGCCTCGGCGGCGGCCGCGGCCTGGCCGAGGTGCCGGCGGATGATGCCGAGCTGTTCCAGCGCGGACGCGGTGCCGTCGCGGTCGCCGATGTCCTCGCGGATCGCCACGGCCTGCCCGGCCAGGTCCAGGGCCCTCGCGAAGTCGCCGGTGTCCTGGAGGACTTGGGCGGTGACGTGCAGGGCGTGGCCCTCGCCGTAGCGGGAGCCGAGCGCCTGGAAGGCGGCCAGCGCGAGGCGGCAGTTGACGAGTGCGGGGTCGTACCGGCCGAGGACGCGGTAGGCGGGGATCAGGTTGAGGAGGCAGACGGCCTCGCCGTAGCGGTCGCCGGCGGTGCGGAAGGCGTCGGCGGCGCGGGTGAGGTGGCCGATGGCCGTCTCGTAGTCCTGGAGCTGGCGGTGGCTGACGCCCAGGTTGGCCTCGATCATGGCGGTGGCCTCCGGGTCGCCGTCGCCGAGGAGGCCGTCGGCGTGCCGGTAGCGGGTGATGGCCTCGCGGTAGTCGCCCTGGGCGTGGGCGAGGGTGCCGGCCTGGACGAGCATGAGGGCCTCGCCGGTGCGGTCCGCCGAGCGGCGGGCGTGGTCGAGGGCGAGCCCGGTGGCGTTGTTCCAGTCCCCCCAGTACTTGCGCAGGGTGAAGAACGGCCAGAGGCTGTGGGCGAGTTGCCAGCACAGCGGGTCGTCGTCCCGGCCGGCGGCGTGCCGCACGAGGTCGACGAGGTTGGCGCGTTCGGTCTCGTACCAGGCCATGGCCGCCTCGGCGCCGTCGAAGTCCGGCTGCGGCAGGCCGGGCGGGGGCGGCGCGGCGGGGGCGAGGCGGGCGTGCGGCACGAGGAGCATCCCGGCCCGACGGGAGGCGTGCAGGTACCAGAGCGCGAGGCGCCGTTCGGCGGCGAGGCGCCCGGCCGGGGCGTCCTCGGTGCGGGCGCGCTCCTGGGCGTAGAGCCGGATGAGGTCGTGGAAGCCGTAGCGGCCGGGCTCGGGCGCCTGGAGCAGGTGGTGGGCGGTCAGTTCGGCGAGGAGCCGTTCGCTGGGCGCCGGGTCGCGGTCCAGCAGCGCGGCGGCGGCCGGCACCCCGACCGACCGGCCGGGCACCAGGGCCAGCAGCCGGAACGCGGCGGCCTGGTCGGGGGCGAGGTGGGCGTAGCTGGCCTCGAAGCTGACCCGCACCGCGCGGTCGCCGACCCGGAGTTCGTCCAGCCGTCCGCGCGCGTCGGCGAGCCGCTCGGCCAGCATCCGCACCGTGCGGCCGGGTTCGGTGACGAGCCGGCTGCCCGTGATGCGCAGCGCGAGCGGCAGGCCGGCGCAGTGGGCGAGCAGTTCGGTGGTCGCGTCCGGTTCCGAGGACAGCACGGCGGGGTCGGCGATGCGGCCGAGCAGGTCCCTGGCCTCGGTGTCGGTGAACGCGGCGAGTTCGATCCGCTCCACGCAGTCGAGTTCGGGCAGCCGGCTGCGGCTGGTGAGCAGCACCGCGCAGCCGCTGCTGGCCGGGAGCACGGGCCGGATCTGGGCGCCGTCGAGCACGTCGTCGAGCACGATCAGCACGCGTCGGCCGGTCAGCAGGCTCCGGTAGAGGGCGGCGCGTTCGTCGAGTGCCGGGGGGACGTCGGTGGGGCTCACGCCGAGCGCCCGCAGGAGGCGCGCGGCGACCTCGGCGGCGGGTACGGGCGCCTGGTCGGCGCCGCGCAGGTTGGCGAACAGCTGGCCGTCGGGGTAGCGGTCCCGGTGCGCGTGTGCGGCGTGCACGGCGAGGCTGGTCTTGCCGATCCCGCCGGGGCCGGTGACCACGAGCACCGGGGTCCGCCCGGCGGTGCCGTCGCGGCCGAGCGCGTGCCGGACGGCTTCCAGTGCTGCCGTGCGGCTGGTGAAGTCCGGTAGGTCCGCCGGGAGTTGAGCGGGAGCCCGGACGGCTTCCGGGCGTGGCGCGCCGGTCTCGGCGTCGGCACCGGCGTTGGCACCGATGTTGGCGCCGGCGTCCGTCCGGGGCCCGGCCGGCTCCGCCCGGGCCGGCTCCGCCCGGGCCGCGGCGATCAGCTCGGCCCGGTCGCCGTCGGCCAGCCCCAGCGCGTCGGCGAGCGCGGCGACCGACTTCAGCCGGGGGTTGCGCCGGCCCGCCTCCAGCATGCCGATCGCGTGCGTGGAGACGCCCGACCGTTCGGCGAGGCCCTCCTGGGTCCACCCGAGGCGCAGCCGGTATTCGCGCACCATGTCCCCGAAACGCACGACAACCCCCATCGCCCCCGCCGAGATGCCGCCGCCAACTATGGCATGTTCCATGCCAGGGCGTGGCGCGGGGAACGCAGGCCGAACGCAGGGGTTGCGCCATGGACCGCCGACCCCGCCGGGCCAAGACTCGTGTCCGCCCGGATGCCGGTACCCGGCGGTACGCGAAGGATCCCAAGGACCCCTCGGGCCCGCAAGACCTGCGGCACCCGCCGTGCCCGTGGCGTCCGGGGCAGCACCGCACACCGAGGACCAGGAAGACCAGGAAGTCCAGGAGATCCAGGAAGACCAGGGGGAATCGTGAAACGCATCAAGTCCGCGCTGGCGGCGGGTGTCGCCGGCGTGGTCGGGCTCGCGGGCCTCGCGCTGGCCCAGCCGGCCGGCGCGGCGACGCCGGCCACGCAGCGGGTGCTCGCCGAACTCGGGCGCGTCCAGGGCCTGTTGCCCGCCACCGGGCACGCTTCGGCCAGGGCCGAGGCGGCGGCCGAGCAGTCACGGGCAGCCGGGCAGTCGCAGGCGCCCGCCCGGATCGCGCTGAAGGGCGCCAAGGCCGCGGCCTCGCAGGTCCGTTCGCGGGTGGCGGTGTCGCCCGACGCGCTGCCGGACACCGACAGCGCCGTCATCACCGACACCACCGCCGTCTCGCACGTCTTCGTGCTCCGCACCGCGCGCGCCGCGACCGACGTGAGCTTCACCGTCGACGGCTTCGACGGCCGGCTGGTCGCCGATCCGCTCGGCGGCGTCCTGCTGGTCGACCGGACGACCGGCCGGGCCGACAGCCGGATCAGCGCGCCGTGGGCGTACGACGCCAACGGCCGTGCACTGCCGACCAGTTACTCGGTCGACGATGGCACCGTCACCCAGCACGTCGACACCCGCGGCGCCGCGTTCCCGGTCGTGGCCGACCCGCACTACACCTGGGGCTGGATCACCGGCACGGTGTACTTCAACCGCAACGAGACCTCGCACATGGCCTCCGACGCGGGCTTCACCGCGGCCATGTTCGCGTTCGCCCCGCCGCCGTTCAACCTGATCGGCGCCATGGTCGCCGGGAACATCTCCCGGGTGGCGTGGAACGCCGACAGCGACCACAAGTGCGTGAAGGTCAAGTCCCTGGCGCCGGTCTTCCCGGCGTCCGAGTACTCCGGGGGGTACTGCCGGTGATCACCAGGACGAAAGCATCGAACTCCCTCGCACGGAGGGCACTCCGGGCAGCAGTGGTCGCCGTCTCGATGCTGCTGACGCTGGCCTTCGCCGGGATCGCGACCCCCGCGACGGCGGTCACCGGCGGCGGACCGGCCACGACGGGGCAGTACCCGTGGATGGTCCACTTCCAGGACACCAGCAAGTACCCGCTCTTCAGCTACAGCTGCGGCGGCGTCCTGATCGCGCCGGACAAGGTCCTGACGGCCGGGCACTGCGGCCGGGAGTACCAGAGCAAGATCGACCACTCCGCGGTCGTGCAGGGGCAGACGAACATCCTCCAGGGCGGCACCGCCTACCGCATCGCCCGGATCGACATCAGCCCCCAGTTCTACCCCGACCAGGAGACCGGTCCCTGGAAGACGTACGACATCCACCAGGGCGACGTCGCCGTGGTGACGCTGCAGAACTCGATGGTCGGCGTGCCGACGATCCCGTTCGCGCACATCCCGGCCGACGAGACCCTCAGCGGGCAGGGCCTGATCCTCGGCTGGTCACTGGAGAACGTCGACAGCCACGGCGACCCCCGGGAGCGGCTCCGCTCGTCGATGGTCCCGATCCTGCCGGACTCGGCCTGCACCCGCCCCTACGGCGGCATGTACCGGGTCGGCCAGATGATCTGCGCCGGCGACGCCAAGCACGACGCCTGCAACGGCGACAGCGGCGGTCCGCTGATCCGCAACGGCTGGGTCATCGGGATCATCTCCGGCGGCGGCAACAACGGCTGCGACCAGGCCGGCTACCCCGGCACCTACACCCGGGTCGCCGCGTTCTCCAACTGGATCCAGCAGATGAAGGAGGACCGCGACCACGCGCCCTTCTACGTCAACGGCAAGTGCATGGACGGGGACGTCGCCAACGGCGACCACGTCCCGGGGATGAAGGTCCAGCTCTGGGACTGCAACGGCTGGCGCAACCAGTTCTGGTACACGCTGAAGGACCACATCTTCAACGACCGCAACAACTACTGCATGAGCGCCGACATCAGCCACGGGAGCTACAACGGGATGCCGGTGCTCCTCCAGCCCTGCCACACCTGGACCGCCCCGAACGAGACCTGGATCATCGACGGCTACACGATCAAGAGCGCCTACAACAACAAGTGCCTCGACGCGGACATATCCGGCGGCTACCACAACGGGATGAAGGTCCAGCTGTGGGACTGCAACGGATGGACCAACCAGCAGTTCTGGTGACCCCTCACGGACGCCCGGCCCGCCGTCGCCCCTGCGCGACGGCGGGCCGGGCCGCGCTGACGGACCGTCAGGACGCGCGCTGCGCCCGGGCGAGCCGGTCGGCCTCGCTGCGGCGGGCCGGGGCGAGCACGTCCACCGGGGTGCCCGCACCCTCGCCGGGACGGGCGCCCCAGCCGCGCAGGCGGTCGGCGAGCTGCCGCACCCGGCGGTCCTCCGGGCCGGGGACGAGGTAGAACAGCGACTCGTCCACCTCGGCGTCGTCCCCACCCCAGCGCACGACGCCCTCGCACTCGGCGAGGATGTCCCGCAGCACCAGCTCCTGGTGGGCGAAGAGCCCGCCCTTCGCCGAGGCGCCGGGGCGGATGCGCACGGCGGTGCCGGAGGCGAGGTTCGACTCCGCGGCGCCCGCGCGCAGGCCGCCGATCGCCTGCCAGCCGAGCAGGTCGCCGCTCGGGAGCTCCTCCACCTCGTAGTGGAAGCGCCGGATCACGTGGACGAGGATCTCCTCCGCGTCACCGATCCGGATGTCGACGGTGAGGCCGGTGCCGGCCACCGGGCGGGTCCAGACCGTGGAGACGTGGTTCGCCTCCTTCTCGATCGTCCAGCCGTTGGCACTGGTCGGGAGCTTCTTCGCCGGGACGCCCGGCTCGGCCGTCCCCTTCGACGGCGCCGCCGAGGCGGTGCCGGGGAGCAGCGCGCCCAGGGCCGTGGCAGCGCCGACGACGGCGGCACCCTTGACCGCGGCCCGCCGCGTGAATCCGATCTGCACGTCTTCCATTTCCTTGTGTCCCCCTATGTCTTCCGTCTTCCGGGAACGCCGTCTGCTACAGAACGACGATCAGCACGAGCGTGGGCACGAGCAGCAGCAGCGCGCTCACCGGCCAGTACGCCCGGCCCGAGCCCGGGGCCGTCCGCCGCCGCACGGCCCGGTTGGCGAGCCACCACAGCAGCGTGAACACCCCCACCACCGGGACCAGGACCAGCAGCATCGGCAGGACGCCGTCGTTCTCGGTCGGCTCCCGCGTGGTCCAACCCAGGGCGGCGAGCGGCCAGTTGGCGGCGAAGTACCAGAGCAGCCAGACCGGCACAACGGCGGGCAGCCCCAGCAGCAGGTTCAGGGCGGCGGCGGCCGGCGAGTACGTGCGCATGTGCTCGTGCCCCGGGCTCACTTGCTGCGCGACAGCAGGTTGTAGTTCTCCAGCACGTTGTACAGCCCGATCAGCTCGCGGCCGTACTGCTGCGCCGCGTCGCCGAGGCCGTTGTAGCGGGCGAGCAGTGCCTGGGTGTCGGCCTGGCCGGTGGTCAGTCCGGGCCGGGCGATGCCGAGCTGGCGGGAGTTGTAGATCGTCAGGTAGGTGACCGAGCGGATGTTGTAGGCCGGGTCCTGGAGGTTGTCCCAGACCTCCCGCAGGTTGGCCTCGGTGAGCTTCGTCCCGTTGATCAGGCCCTCGCTCAGGCAGTGGTTGCGGGCCTCGATGGCGATCCGGGCGAAGATCTGGCCCCAGCCGGTGCTGCAGTCGTCCTTGAGGCCGTTGCGGACGGCGGCGTCGGCGGCCACGTCGAGCGCGTTGAGCTTGCGCAGCTCCCACAGCACGGGGGCCTGGATCAGCGCCTTGCGCAGCTTGAACTCGCGGGCGAGCGCGGTGAACAGCCAGTCGGCGCTGAGCACGAGGTCGAAGGCCTTGGTGGTGGAGACGCCGCCGAGGGTGGCCCAGTCCTTGTCCGTCCAGCCGTCGCCGCCGGTCTCCGGCACGCCGATCGAGGTGAGGTAGCCCTGCACGTCGCGCAGCATGGCGTCGCGGTAGGCGGTCTTGTCGAGGTCGGTGTCGAGCCCGGCGACGGTGCCGGCGCCGGGGTCGAAGTCGCCCTGGCCGGTGTCCCGGCCGGAGGCGATGTCGGTGTCGATCTCGATGGCCGACGCGCCGCTGCCCACCGTGACGGTGGCGATCTGGTCGAACGCCCAGTTGCTCGGCATCGGGTAGCCGAGGTTGCCGGAGAAGCCGCTGGACATGTCGGAGACGAAGCTGGTCCGGGCGAAGCCCGCGTCGGCCACCCGCTGGCACACGTTGCGCGGCCCGTAGACACCGACCTGGTAGGACGAGTTCTCGCTCACGGTGTGGTGCACGCCGCGGAAGTGCGGGATGACATACGTGCTGACCTCGCCGTCCATGGCGTCGTAGTCGACCGCGAAGTAGATCGTCGTGCCGGCCTTGAAACCGTGGAAGCGCGCCCACTCGATCGCGCGGAACGCGTCGCTGGTGCCCTGGTTGTAGCTGAAGTAGTCGGCCGACCGGCTCCACGTCTGGTAGATCGGGAAGCAGCGCAGCCCGTACTGCCTGATGGTGTCCAGCTCGCCGGGCTGGATCTGCTTCTCCGGCAGGCTGGTGGTCGACGGGTTGGACAGGTACCGGCCGACGTACTGGTAGCCGGCGTCCTTGAGGGCCTGCGCGCGGGCCGGGGTGATCTTGGTGACGCCGTCGCAAGCGCTGCCGCGCCGGCTCTGGTCGCCGTAGGAGACGAGCAGCGAGGCCCAGGTCTGGAAGTCTCCGACGCCGGTGACCGGCAGCTTGACGAAGGACTGGAACGCCTCGACCCCGCTCTTCACGGCGGCCGTGAAGTCGCCGAACGCGACGTCCCGCCGGTTGAGGACCATCGCCGCCGTGAACAGCATGGGCCAGGTGCCAGTGGCGCCGGCCGAGACGCTGTGGCTCTTGAGCCCCGCCTGGGTGCCGGGCCCGAACGCGCCGTTGGCGGTGCCGTCGGCCATGCCGATCTCGTACTGGATCGCGAGGAGCATCGACTTGGCGACGTCCCGCGAGTGGTGCCCGTCGCAGGGGATCACGAAGAAGTCCCTGCGGTTGACGTAACGGCCGTTCAGCCAGCGCTGGATGGCCCGGATGCCGTCCGTCCCGTCGCCGACGGTGACGTACGCGTCCATGGTGAGCAGGCCCTTGACGACCTTGGGTTCGAGCGAGCTGCCCGGGAACACCCCGTCGAGGCCCATGTGGAGCTTGAGCTTGGCGACCGCCGCCCTGACCCGGCCGTTGTACGTGCCGTCGATCTCGCCGCCGTCGTAGCCCTTGCAGTACAGGGCGGCCTGCAGGATCCGGCAGAAGTTCGCGGACGGGACGGTCGTCTCGTCCAGCTTCGGGTACTTGGCCTGCAGCGTCGACAGCGTGGTCGGGCCGAAGGAGTTCGAGAGGGAGGTGATCCCCATCTCGTACTGGAGCGCGCGGGTCAGCGCGTACATCACCGTCCAGCCGGTGCGGCCGTCCTCGTCAAGCTTCGAAATCCCAAGCGTGGCACCGTTGTTGTAGGTCGTGTTGACGAACCTCTGAGCCAGCCGGACCATCTCGTCAGCCATGGGCTGCGATCCCCCCGTTCGCGCCTCGCCACGGCTCCTCCGCCGCGGCACGGCCACGAACTTTACCAGGGCTTTTCCTGGTCTTGGCGATCGGATTGCAGGAACTGCTCGGCCCAGATGATCTTGCCCTCGGCGGTGTAGCGCACGCCCCAGCGGTCCGTGAGCCGGGCCACCAGGTACAGGCCGCGCCCGCCCTCGTCCTCGTCGGCCGCGTAGCGCAGGTGCGGGGAGGTGCTGCCGGTGTCGGAGACCTCGCAGATCAGCGCGCGGTCGTACAGCAGCCGCACCCGGATCGGCCCGGTCCCGTAGCGGATGGCGTTCGTCACCAGCTCGCTGAGCACCAGCTCGGTGACGAACCCGGCCTCGTCCAGGCCCCAGTCGCCGAGCCGCCGGACGGCCTCGGCGCGGACCTCCGCCACCGCCTCGAACTCGGCGCTGACCTCCCACCCGGCGATCCGCTCCGGCGCCAGCACCCGGGTGCGGGCGACGAGGAGCGCGATGTCGTCGCTCTGCCGCGCGGGCAGCAGGACGTCGAGCACGGCGGTGCAGACCTCCTGGGGCGAGCGGCCCGGACGGCCGAGGGTCTCGGTGAGGAGGTCCAGGCCGACCCCGACGTCGCGGGTGCGGTCCTCGATGAGGCCGTCGGTGTAGAGCACCAGGCTGCTGCCCTCGGCCAGCCGCAACTCCGCGGCCTCGAACGGCATTCCGCCCAGACCGAGCGGCGGACCGGCCGGCAGCACCGGCAGCTCCACGGTCCCGTCCGGGTGGACGAGCGCGGGCGGCGGGTGCCCGGCCCGGGCCAGGGCGCAGATCCCGGTCGTCGGGTCGTAGATGCAGTAGAGGCACGTCGCGCCGGTGATCGCGTGCTCCCCGTCGGAATCCGCCGTCTCCTGGTCGATGTGGGTGACCAGCTCGTCCAGGTGCCCGAGGAGTTCGTCCGGCGGGAGGTCGAGGGTGGAGAAGTTCTGGACGGCGGTGCGCAGCCGGCCCATGGTCGCGGCGGCGTGCAGGCCGTGGCCGACCACGTCGCCGACGACCAGCGCGACCCGGGCGCCCGGCAGCGGGATCACGTCGAACCAGTCCCCGCCGACCCCCGCCTGGGCCGGCAGGTAGCGGTGGGCGACGTCGACGGCGCTCTGCTCGGGCAGGGCCCGCGGCAGCAGGCTGTGCTGGAGCGTGACGGCCATCGTGTGCTCGCGCGTGAAACGGCGGGCGTTGTCGACCGACACGGCGGCCCGCGCGGTCAGCTCCTCGGCCAGCGACAGGTCGTCCTCCTCGAACGGACCCCGCTCCCGGCCGCGCCAGAAGCACGCGACGCCCATCAGCACGCCCCGCGCCGTCAGCGGCACCGCGATCAGCGAGCCCAGGCCGAACTCCAGCACCGCCTGGGTGCGTTCGGTGTCCTGCCGCCGCCACCCCGCGTCGGCCGCCAGCTCGGGCACCAGCGTGGAGCGCCCGCCGACGAAGCCCTCCGCCTGCGGGGTGCTCCCGGCCCACCGGACCAGCTCCCCCCGCGGGTACAGCGGCGAGTCGTCCCTGATCCCGTCGACCGAGACCCGCCGCAGCTCGACCGGCTCGCCGACGGCCGGCGTCCGCGGCTCCTCACCGCTCAGGACCGCCTCGGCGAGGTCGACGGTCGCGAAGTCGCAGAACTCCCGGACGGCCATCCCCGCGAGCTCGTCCGCGGTGCGCCGCACGTCCAGCGTCGTGCCGATGGCGACGCTCGCGTCGTAGAGCATCCGCAGCCGGCCGCGGGCGGTCTCGGCCCGCCCCGCGAGGGCGCGAAGCTCGGTGGAGTCGCGCAGCGTGGTGACGCTGCCGGCCGGGCCGTCCCCGCTGTCGGTGGGCCGGGTGTTGACGGCCAGCAGGCGCTCGCCGACGGGGAGCACCTCGTCGCTCACCTCGCGGCCGGACACCAGCAGTTCGGCGGTGCGCGCGGCGAGGCCGAGGTCCGTGACGGCGCGCCCCTCCGCGTCGGCGGGCAGGTCGAGCAGCCGCCGCGCCTCGTCGTTGGCGAGCAGGATCCGGCCGTCCCCGCTGACGATCACCACGCCCTCGCGCACCGCGTGCAGCACGGCGTCGTGGTGCTCGTACATCCGCGTCATCTCCTCCGGCCCCAGGCCGTGGGTCTGGCGCAGGAGCCGCCGCCCCACCAGCGCCGTCCCGCCCGTGGCGACGCCGAGCGCGACGGCGCCGGCCCCGAGGACGACCGGCAGCTGGCGGTCGATCGCGCTGCTGACGTTGGCGACCTTCATCCCGGAGGACACGATGCCGACGACGGCGCCGGCGGAGTCCTCGACCGGCACGACGACCTGGTACTCCTGGCCGAGCGGCCCGTGCACCTGCTCGACGGTGACCTTGCCCTCCAGCGAAGGACCGATTGTGCCGACGAACTTCTTGCCGATCAGCTGCGGCTCGGGGTGGGTGTAGCGGATGCCGTTGCGGTCGGTGACCACGATGAAGTCGACCATGGCCGCCTTGCGGGCCGCCTCGGTCAGCGGCTGGAGGACGGCGCTGGGATTCGGCCCCTCCATCGTCGCCACCAGGCCCGGACCGTGGGCGAAGCTCTCGGCGGCAGCGAGCGAGCGGTCACGGGCCGCGTCGAACCGGTCGCTGCGGGACTGCACCAGCAGCGCCACGACGGCCACCACCACGAGCAGCAGGACGATCAGCACCTGGAGGACGAACATCTGGCCGGCGACGCTGCGGATCCCCAGCACCGACCGCGGGCGCCGCGCCGGAGGTTCCCGCGGTACCGGATTCGGGTGTCGCCGCTCCCGGCGGCCACCCGGTCGGCCCGGGGGCAGCCGGGGCGTGGGGCCCTGGTCCGCGGCCATACCCCCATGATCCCGCCCCGGGCGCGGGCGGAAACGTCGGACGGGAACGTCGTGTGGGCCGGCGCACGGGCTCAGCGCGGAACGGACCGGACCAGCAGCAGCGCCACGTCGTCGGTGCGGTGCTCTCCGTGCCCGGCCCGGTCGATCAGTGCGTCGGCCAGCCGGTCGAGCGGCTCTGCGCCGCGCCGGGCCAGCGTCGCGACGAGGCCGGCCAGCGCCCGGTCGGGATCGGCCCCGGGGGTGTCGACCAGGCCGTCGGTGTACAGGACCAGCGTGGTGCCGACCGGCAGGGGGACGGAGATCTGCGGGTACTCGGCGGCCGGGTCGACGTTCAGCACCATCCCGACGTCCGGCTCCAGCACCTCCGCCCGGCCGTCCGGCCCGTACAGCAGCGGCGCCGGGTGCCCGGCGTCGGCCAGCCGGGCCTCGCGCCGGGCGAGGTCGACGCGCAGGTAGGCGCAGCTGGCCAGCAGCGCCGTGTCCAGGTCGGCCAGCAGGCGGTTGGTGCGGCACAGCACGGTGCCCGGGTCGGCGTCGGCGGACGCGAAGGCGCGCACGGCGGTGCGGACCTGGCCCATGAGCGCGGCGGCGTTGACGTTGTGGCCCTGGACGTCGCCGATGACGACGGCGACGTCGTCGGGCCCGACCCGCAGGAGGTCGTAGAAGTCGCCGCCGACGTCCATGCCCTCGGTGGCGGGCAGGTAGCGGGCGCGGACGTCCAGGCCCGGCACGGCGGGCAGCGCCCGGGGCAGCAGGCTCTCCTGGAGGCCGTGGGCCAGGCCGAGCTTGGTGTCGTACAGCCGGGCGCGGTCCAGCGCCTGGGCGATCAGCCCGCCGAGGGAGGTGAGGACGGCCCGCTCCTCCAGGTCGAAGCGGTGCGGCTCGGCGAAGGCCAGCACGCAGGTGCCGATCAGTCGGCGCGAGGTCACCAGCGGCAGGTAGGCCCACGCGGCCATCCCGTCCTGCGTCTCGTGCCGGCCCGGGTAGAGCCGCTCCAGCTCCGCGCGGCTCTCGAAGTAGGCCGGCACGGCGTGGGTGGAGGCCCGGACGCCGGGCGTCGGCTCGGTCAGCGGGGTGCCGTCGAACTGGTCGACCAGGCCGGGCGGGTAACCGCGGTGGCCCGCGATGCGCAGCCGGCCGCCCTCGGCCAGCAGCACCGCCACCGCCCGGCCGCCGAAGGCCGGCACGATCTGCTCGGCGACCATGGCCACGACGTCCTGCACGCTGATCGCCTCGGTCAGCGCGCTGGCCAGGTGGAGCAGGTGGTACAGCGCGCCGGGCCGGGCCTGCACCGCCCGGTCGGCCGCCGTGCCCGCGGGCCGCTCCCGGCGGGTGCCGGCGACGGCGGTGAGCGGGGCGACGGGGGCGACCGGGGCGATCCGGACGGTGAGGCCGGTCGGGTCCGGGAACAGCTCGAACGACAGCCGGCGGTCCGGCGGCCGGACGGCGACGAACGCCGCCGACTGCCCGCTGATCACCGCCGCCCGGCAGTGGTACTCGTACACCGGATCGCGCAGCCACGGCAGCACCGCCCACGGCCGCAGGCCCAGCAGCCGCTCGGCCGGCTCCCCGAGCAGCTCGGCGGCGGCCGGGGTGACGGCGGCCAGCCGGCCGTCCAGGTCCAGCGCGCAGAGGCCCTCCGGGAGCCGCGCCGCCATCGCCGCGACCGGCTCGACCGGACGCCGCTCCGCCACCGCCGGGCGCGGGCCCGGACGGACCGGCCGCCCGGCG
Organism: Kitasatospora sp. NPDC059408; assembly: GCF_042751525.1. Lineage (NCBI taxonomy): Bacteria > Bacillati > Actinomycetota > Actinomycetes > Kitasatosporales > Streptomycetaceae > Kitasatospora > Kitasatospora sp. NPDC059408. The sequence goes on along the minus strand of NZ_JBHYWI010000026.1, from coordinate 6,208 downwards.
TCGGCGGCGTCCGCCACTACCTGGGCCAGGCGTCCGGCGAGCGCGTCGAGCGCGCCGCGCTCCCAGGGCGACAGCTCGGGGGCGTGCGCGGCGGGCCACAGCACGAACAGGGCCCCGTACGTCGTCCCGCGCGCGACGAGCGGCGCGGCGGCCAGGCAGAACGCGTACGGCATCGCGACCGCGACCCTCGGGTACCGGCGCGCCAGCTCCTCCGCGCCGGCCACCCACACCGTCCGGCCGCCGCGCACCGCGTCGACCACCGGGATCGGCGCGGTCATGCCGATGTGCTGCCACGGCCTGGTGAACTGCCGCACGGCCCCCAGCGTCATGGCCAGTTCGAGCACCTGCCGGTCCTCCGACAGCAGGTAGACCCCGCCGAGGTGCGCGCCGAGCCGCTCCGGCGCCGACCGCAGGACCTGCCCGACGGCCTCCAGGCCCGGCTCCGCCGCCGTCCCCGCGTCCTCGGGGGACGCCTGCCGTGCCACGCCCATCACGATTACCCCATTCGGCCGACCGGCCCCCTCCCATAGTGGCCCGGCCGGGCGCCGTACGTCCCGTCGCCGCCGGGAACCACCGCGGACCCCGGCTACCGGATCCCGCCCGGCGCCGCCCGCGGCGCCGCCTCCCTGCCTCCCCGACGCCCCGGACGGCGTGACCACCACCGCCGACGACCCGACTGCCGATCCCCGGCCGGCACCGCCCTGCGCCGTCCCGCACGCCCCGACCGGCCCGGCCGCCCTTCTACCGGATCCCGCTCGCCATCCCCCGGCCGGTCGCCCTGGCCGCCCCGGGCCGTCTGCTGGTCTGCGGAGGGCAGCCCCAGCCGACTCGTCGACGCCCTGGTCCGGCGCGGCCGGCGCCGGCCGCGTCCCGCACGAGCAGGACGAGCGCGCCGTCCTGATCCACCTCACGGACGCCGGCCGCGCCCTGGCCGCCCAGCCGGGCGAGGCGGCCTCCCGCCTCACCGGCGAGATGGGCACCCGCCTGACGGCAGAGGACGTCGAGACCCTCACCGCCCCGCTGCCCACCCTCCTCGACGGCACGGACGCCGCCCGGGCCGTCCGCAGCCGCCTCCCGCGCCGGGGAGCCGGCCTCCGACCACGAGGAAGGGGGCGGCGGCATCTGCCACCACCCCCTGGTCACGCCCCGTCGGTCAGGCCCCGTCGGTCAGGCGCCGCCGCTCAAGCTCCGCCGGCGATCTGGCCGAGGCCGGTCCAGCCGTCCGGGCCGCTCGGGTCGCCGCCGTTGTTGGCGTAGGCGGTGACGTGGCCCGCCGGGTCGGTCCTGAGGTAGTCGGCGTGGGTGTCGCCGGTGAAGTCGACCAGCTGGACGCTGGTGTGATCGGTGGTCACGCCGGTGGCGGTCCGACCGATGTACTGCCAGCCGCCGTGGCCGTCACCGCCCCGGTTGAGCCACGTGGAGACGGAGCCGTCCGGGTTGATGACGTGGTAGTCGGCCTTGCCGTCCCCGTCGAAGTCGGCCAGCCGGACCCGGCTGCGGTCGGTCGTGACACCCGTGGCCACCTGGCCGAGGCCGTACCAGCCGCCGGAACCGACCGGGTCGCCGCCGCGGTTGAGGAAGACGGTGACCGAGCCGTCGGGCTTGATCAGCCAGTAGTCCGCCTTGCCGTCGCCGTCGAAGTCGGCGAAGCGCACCTGGTCCTGGTCGGTGGTCAGACCGGTGGCCACCTTGCCGATCGGCTGCCAGCCGCCGGAACCGGCCGCGTCGCCGCCGCGGTTGAGCCACACGTTGACCGAACCGTCGGGGTTGATCACCCAGTAGTCGGCCTTGCCGTCGCCGTCGAAGTCGGCCACCCGGACCCGGCTGCGGTCGGTCGTGACACCCGTGGCGACCCGGCCGAGGGACTGCCAGCCGCCGGAGCCGGCCGGGTCGCCGCCGTGGTTGAGCCACACGTTGACCGAACCGTCGTCCTCGATGGTGACGTAGTCGGGCTTGCCGTCGCCGTCGAAGTCGGCCCAGCGCACCCGGCCGCTGTCCCCGGCCTCGGTGCCGGCGCGCGGGACGGCGGGGCGCGGCGCCCAGCCGTCGGCGACGACGCGGTCGAGGGCGGTGTGGAAGACCTGGGCCATCTTGCGGTAGCCGTCGTCGTTGGGGTGCAGCTGGTCGGGCAGGTCGTGGGCGGCGTCGAGGTCGGCCGGGTCCACGTAGCGCACGTGCCGGCCGGCCCGCTGCCGGTCGGCCTCCAGGGCGGCGATCGTGCGGTTGAACTCGGCGGTCTGCTGTTCGAGCCCGGGCGTGGCGGTGAGCAGGCCCTGGATGACGACGGTCACCCGCGGCTTGTCGGTGTAGATGCGGTCGACGAGCTCGGACAGCGCGGTGGCGGCCGTGACCGGGTCGGTCTTGTCGAACTTGACGTCGTTGATCCCCAGGTGCAGCAGGACGACGTCCGGGTCGGCCGCGGTCAGCCACTGGTCGATTCCGGCGCGGATCTGCCGGATCTTGTAGCCGCTGTGGCCCTCGTTGTCCGGGTCCACCTGGGTGCCGGAGGAGTTCGAGCCCACCATGTCGATGGTGTAAGGGGACTGGTGCGCGGTCAGGTCCATCAGCGGCGCGCGGTAGCCGTCACCGCTGCGGCTGCCGGCCCCCCAGGTTATGGAGTCGCCGAGCGGCATGACCTTGATCAGTGGAGGTGAGGGCCGGGTGGCGGCCTGGGCGGTGGTCGGGGCCAGGCCGAGGCCGACGCCGGTCACGGCGAGGAGCGCCGCCAGTGCCCGGGGAACGCGAGGTTTCATGGCAGGGAGTACGGCCTTCGAAAGGGGCCGGCGCGCTGGCCGGCCGTGGGGTACGTGGTGCACGAGGTGGGCCGGCCGCTCCGCGCGCCGTGCGGCGGGGGGAGCGGCCGGCCGTGGGGCGACCGGGGTGACGGCCGGGCCGGGCCGGCCGTCACCCCCTGCCGGGGTCAGGCGCATCGCAGTCAGGCGCCTGGGATCCGGGCGGGACGGGGTCAGGCGCCGCTGGCGATCTTGCCGAGGTCCGCCCAGCCGTTCGGACCGGCCGGGTCGCCGCCCTTGTTGGCGAACCCGCGGGTGCTGCCGTCACCGGGGTTCCAGAGGTAGTCGGCCTTGCCGTCGCCCGTGAAGTCCGTGAAGTAGACGGAGTTCTGGTTCGTGGTCAGGCCGGTCGCGACGCGGCCGAGGGGCTGCCAGCCACCGCCCGTGTCGCCCCCGTGGTTGAGCCACACGTTGACCGAACCGTCGGGGTTGATCACCCAGTAGTCGGCCTTGCCGTCCCCGTCGAAGTCGGCCAGCCGGACCCGGCTGCGGTCGGTCGTGACACCCCCGGCAACCTGGCCGGCGGACTGCCAGCCACCGGAACCGACCGGGTCGCCGCCGCGGTTGAGGAAGACGGTGACCGAGCCGTCGGGCTTGATCAGCCAGTAGTCGGCCTTGCCGTCGCCGTCGAAGTCGGCGAAGCGCACCTGGTCCTGGTCGGTGGTCAGACCGGTGGCGACCCGGCCGAGGGGCAGCCAGCCGGCGCTACCGGCCGCGTCACCGCCGCGGTTGAGCCACACGTTGACCGAACCGTCGGGGTTGATCACCCAGTAGTCGGCCTTGCCGTCCCCGTCGAAGTCCGCGAGACGGACCCGGCTGCGGTCGGTGGTGACGCCCCCGGCGACCTTGCCGATCGACTGCCAGCCGCCGGCCCCGTCACCGCCGCGGTTGAGCCACACGTTGACCGAACCGTCGTCCTCGATGGTGACGTAGTCGGGCTTGCCGTCGCCGTCGAAGTCGGCCCAGCGCAGCCGACCGCTGCCCCCGACCTCGTTCGCGGTCGCCGAGCGGTGGTCGCGGGTGTCCGCGATCCACCCGGCGATGTCGTCGACCCGGGTCTCGGTGGCACCCTGGCGGGTCTCCGTCTCACCGAGGCAACCGCCCTGCCAGGCACGGCTGACGACGGCGGCGAGCTCGACGCCTCCGTTCCTGGCACGCACCACCGGGGCACCGGCGTCGCCCTTGCAGACGGTGTCGGCCGCGGTCTTGGCGGTGAGGTCCACGCTGGAGGAGGCCACGGCGCCGGTCGTCAGCGTCGCGCTGTGGGACTGGGCCGGCAGCCAGTCGGTCTTGGTGCGGCCGAAGCCGAGCACCTGCAGGTCCTCGCCGGCGGCCGGCGCGGCCGTCGCGACGGCCACCGGGGTGACGCCGTTGGCGGGCTCGACCAGACGGATCATCATGACGTCGCGGTCGCTCCGCGGCACGAGCGTGGAGACGTCGTACCCGTGACCGGCGATGGTGACCGTGGTCCGGGCCTTCGGGATGCCCGCCGGAACGGTGCTCGGGTCGTCCGGCTTGTCGGTGAAGCAGCCGGCCGCCGACAGCACCCACTGCGGGGCGATCAGCGTGGCGGTGCAGGAGCGCGAGCCCGGGTGGCCGGGCTGCCCGACCGTGACGGTGCCGATCGCCGGGTTGGACCCGGCCGCGGGCGTCGCGGCGGGGCCGTCGGTGGCGTTGAGCTCCAGCAGCGTGGTCGAGCCGCTGGTGCCGCCCTCGCCGACCGGGGTCCAGGCGTTCTTGTTGACGTCGACGCTGCTGACCGTGCCCGCGGTGTTCAGCGTGGCCTTGATCGTGTGGTCGTCGCCCTTGATGTTGTAGATCTGCGGGATCTCCAGCGACAGGTACCCCGTCGGCCCGGTGATCCTGAAACAGACCTGGCTCGGAGTGGCCGCCCGGCTGTACAGCTCCACCAGGCCCGGACCCGACGCGCAGTCGGCGAGCACGATGTGCCCGTCGCCCGCCTTGAGCGTGATGTTCCGGTCCGCCAGGACCTTCGCGGCGCCCGGGTAGGAGAAGTCCTCCGCCGCGGACGGCTTGGCCGGCTCCGCCGCCGTCGCCGCCGGCGAGGACGAGAACGTGGCCAGGGCGGGAACGGCCAGTGCCGCCGCCAGCGGCCTTATCAGTCTCCGGCTTATTCGCAAAACAACTCCCCGTAAATCGACATGCCCGGGGAATCGCCAACGCCCCCGAGCTGGCAAAGTTCAATCAAACTTTCCGAAAGCTACTGGGCGCATTTCGCGTACGTCAAACGGGCCGAATCCCGGCCGGTGGCGGGAACTGACGGACGGTCGGCCCGACCGTCCGTCAATCCGGTGTCAATCCGCCATCGGCAGGGCCATGAAACTGATATTTCGGGCAATCAGGGCGCGTGAAATCACCGCCGGGGAAAGTAGCCGTGAGCGGTATCACAGCCCTCTCCGCGGGTCACCGGCCCTCGGTCACCAGCCCTCCGACCCGTCAGGCGCCGGTGGCCAGGCGGCGCCCCTCCTCCAGGAACGCCATCACACCCATGACGCCCGCGAGTGCACCCAGCGGCCGGGCGGCACCGAACGGCGCGTTCCAGAAGCCGCCCTCCCGCGCGGTGTGCGGGCCGACGTACGCGTACGGCAACGGGAGGTAGGAGTCGCCGAGCGAGACGCCGTAGTTCACGTCGCCGACGGTCACGCCGATGTCGAAGTGCTCGGGCCAGATGACCGGTTCCGTCCCCGGGAACAGCCCGCGCAGCGCGGCGTCGCCGACCGCGAAGCCGTCCAGCAGCCGGTGGGCGGCGGCCGGGTCCACCTCGATCGAGTCGTCGGCCGCCCGGCCCGCCCCGTCCCCGTACAGCCCGGCGGGTGCGCCGGCCGACAGCCCGAGGGCCGCCCCGAGCGCGGCACACGTGGTCCATTCGAGGGACAGCACCTGCCCCGGCGCCACCAGCTCCGCCCCGACCACGCGCAGCTCCGCCCCGACGGACGTGGCGAAGCCGCCCGCACTCGCCTTCAGCCGGATCGTGCCGTCGGTGCGGTACTGCGGCCCGGCCAGGACCAGTTCGGCGACGGCGTGCAGGGAGCGGCGGGTGCGTACGAGGGTCTCGGTGTCGATCTCGGTGTCCATGGACGAATGATCTCCCAGGTGGGAGGCCTGCGCGTAATCCCCGCGCCCTCCGCGGTCACGGCGGGACGCCGATCGCGAACGACCGGGGACCGTACCCGCTCCCCGGGAAGGGGAGGGCGTACGGTCCCCGGCTCCGGTGCCGCAGGTCAGCGAGGGACCGTCAGTGGAACATCCGGTCGCCGCGGCGGGCACCGGAACGGCGGGCACCGGAGCACAAAAACAGAGAAGCCCCATCCGGTGACCGGATGGGGCTTCTCTTGAATGATTGTTCGGCGGCGTCCTACTCTCCCACAGGGTCCCCCCTGCAGTACCATCGGCGC
>NZ_JBHYWI010000025.1:0-117211 GCF_042751525.1 Kitasatospora sp. NPDC059408 | reverse complement strand
GCCGTCACCACCTCACCGGTGGTGGCGGCCGCACCCGCACCCGTTTCCGCCCGCACGCCCCCACCCCCACGAGGAACCCCCGCCATGCGCACCCGAACGCTCCTCGCCGCCCCCGCGCTCGCCGTGACCGCCCTCGGCCTCGCCGCCCTCCCCGCCTCCGCCCACGGCGACACCGTCCACCTGGAGATCCCCGGCCAGCAGAACGGCCACGTGACCACCGTCGCCACCTTCGAGAACGACCGCGACCCGGTCGTCGACGAGTTCGCCGGCACGCTCGCCGCGACCTCCGGCGACGGCCGCTCGGCCGGCCCCTGGGTGCTCGTCCCCGTCCCGGGCCGCCCCGGGACGTACACCACGCGCGAGACGCTGCCCGCCGGGCACTGGAAGGTCACCGTCGACTGCGCCTTCCCGTCGCTCGGGCACGGCGAGCGCGAACTCGACGTCGAAGCGGCCGCGATCACCGACCCGGCCCCGGCGATGACCGGCCCCGCCCCGGCCGGGCCGTCCCTCCCGCCGTCCGTCGCACCGGTCGTCCCGCCGTCCGTCTCACCGGTCGTCAGCAGCGCCGGCCCCACGTCCGCCGCCGCCCCCGAGGCCGCCAACGCCGCCGCGCCGCCGGCCCACGAGACCACGTCGGACACGACCACCTGGGCCGCCATCGCCACCGCCACCGCGGCCGTCGTCCTCGTCGCCGTCGGCTACTGGCTCCGCGCCCGCGCCGCCCGCCGCTGACCCTTGCCGCCACGGTACGTGGTGGAACCGTCCGCTCCGCGCCGCCGTCCCTGGTCTCAGGACCGGCCGCCACCCGGCGGCCGGACGGACGAAAGCGAGCGCGGCCTATGAAGAAGGTCCTCATCACCGGCGGGGCGGGTTACATCGGCAGCACGGTCGCGTCCACGCTGCTCGACCGGGGAGTGACGCCGGTCGTGCTGGACGACCTCTCCAGGGGCCGGGCCGAATTCGTCGAGGACAGGATCTTCTACCAGGGCGACATCGCCGACTCCGAGCTCCTCGACCGGGTCTTCGCCGAACACCCCGACATCGACGCCACCCTGCACTGCGCGGCCCGGATCGTCGTCCCGGAATCGGTGGCCAAGCCGCTCTACTACTACCGCGAGAACGTCGCCAAGACCGTCGAACTCCTCGACTCCCTCCAGCGCCACCACTGCACCCGCGTCGTCTTCAGCAGCTCGGCCTCCATCTACGCGCCCACCCCGGACGGCCGCGTCGACGAGACCTGCGCCGTCGACGCCCAGAGCCCGTACGCGCGCACCAAGCAGATGATGGAGCGCATCCTCCAGGACTGGACCCGCGGCGAGGACGCCGAGGACCAGCGCGTCATCACCCTGCGGTACTTCAACCCGATCGGCGCCGACCCGCAGCTGCGCACCGGCCTCCAGGACCTCCACCCCTCGCACGCCCTCGGCAAGCTGATCGAGGCCCACGGCGCCGGCACCCCGTTCACCGTCACCGGCACCGACTGGGCGACCCGCGACGGCTCCGGCATCCGCGACTACATCCACGTCCAGGACGTCGCCGACGCCCACGTGGCGGCCCTCCTGCGCTTCGACGAGGTGATCGCCCCGGGCGCCGCCGAGCGCTACCGCGTCGTCAACGTCGGCACCGGCGAGGGCACCACCGTCCGCGAACTGGTCGCCGCCTTCGAGACCGCCGTCGGCGCCCGCCTCGACGTCCGCGAGGCCGGCCCCCGCCCCGGCGACGTCATCGGCTGCTACGCCGCCATCGACACGGCCGCATCCCTCCTCGGCTGGACCCCGCGCCGCACCATCACCGAAGCCGTCACCGACGCCCTGGCCTGGCGCTCCAAGTGGACCACCCGGCTGAGCACCACGACCCCCTGACGGCCGGGACCTGACGGCCCGGGTCCGGCCGCCCGGGCCCGCCGGGTCACTTCACCGCGTCCGCGGACTTCTGCCAGTTGTCGTGGAGGCGGTCGAGGTAGGACTGCGCCTGCGAGCCCGGTTTGGCGCCGCGGGCGAAGGCGAGCATGTTGGAGGAGCCGGTGTTGTAGCCGAGGGCGAGGAGTTCGTCGCGGGTGTAGGGGCCGGCGGGTTTGGCGGGGAGCTGGTCGGCGAGGTCGCGCAGGTGCCAGGACTCGGCCTGGACGGCCAGGTTGCGGTCGTCGGGGAGCTCCTCCCAGCGGCGGGAGGCGAAGTCGCGGCCCTTCTTGGTGTCGTCGAACGCGGCGCGGTGCATGTTGGCGATGCCGAAGGAGGCGTCGGGCTTGCTGCGCTGCCAGGCGCGTTCGAGGTCGGGGTCGTGCGGCTTGTAGGACTCGTTGTAGAGGATCGCCATCACGAGCTGCGGGTTCACGCCCGCCTGGGCCGCGTACTCGCGGACGGGCTTCGCGTAGTCGGCGGGGTCGTAGTCCCGCAAGGAGGACGGCGCGGGGGGCGAGGAAGGGGCGGACGACGAGGACTCGGCGGACGAGGAGGAGACCGAGGGGGCGGAGGGTGAGGCGGACGGTGCACCGGGGTGGTCGCCGCCGCGGATCATGCCCCAGCCGACGGCGACCACGAGTCCGACGGCGATCCAGCGTCCCCAGCGCGGTCCGCCCTGTTCTTCGCTCACCGTTGCCGGCCCCTCCCCGTCCGTCCGGAATTCCGTTCGATGTCCGTACTGGTGGACGTGCGTCCGGCAGGTGCTACTCGCCCGGCTTCCGCTCGCCGTCGAGGTTGCGGAGGAAGTCCTTGGCCTTCTCGACGCCGGTGTCGATGTGGCCGCTGTACTTGCCGTCCGTCCGGTCGTCGATGGCGTCGCCGACCTTGTCCAGACCCTGCCCGATCACGTCGCTGTGCTCGCGGGCGAGGTCGGTGGCCTTGTCCGCGAGGTTCTTCAGACTCTCAAACATGGTGACGCTCTGCTCCTCTGATGCGTTCCTGTTGATGTGCCGACGTGGCGGGGGGCATGATCGTTCGGATCATGACCATCCTAGCGACGGCCACCCGGTGGTCCGCCGGTGCGGAGCACGGCGGGTGACTTTGCTGAAATGGGTTTGTATGCTCCAGTCCCGCTTCTACAGCGCTGTAGAAGCGGGAACCGCTGCCTGGACGCTCCGCGTCCCGGCACGCAGAGCGGCGCGCTCGCGCCGCGGCAGCCGAAACGATCGAGGGAAGTGCGCATGGCCGGGCAGCGGGCGAGAACGCCGTACCAGGAGGCCGGGCCGCGCCCCGACGACGCCGCAGTCCCCGCGCAGCGGTCGCGTTCGGCGGGCGCCGGCGAGCCGGCCCCGGCGGCCGGCTCGCGGGGCCAGCGCGCGAACGCCGCCGCGCGGCGCAAGCAGCAGGCGCAGAAGCGCGGGAGCCTCGTGGCGGTCGTACTGGCGATCGGCCTGCCGCTGGCGGGCGCCGTGGCGGACGAGCTGGGCGGCCCGGGCGTCGGCGTCCTCTTCGCCGTCGCCGCCGTCCTCGGCACCGGGCTCGCCGCGCTGCTGTGCAGCCCGGCGGGCCGCTGGTGGGTGGTGACCGGCGCGCCGCTCGTGGTGCTGGTCACGGCCTCCGCCACGGAGTACGTGTTCAACGGTGACCAGTACCAGAACACCAAGCAGCTCGGCACGGGCGCGCTGCGCTGGGTCGTCGGGGCGTTCCCGGTGATGGCGGCGGCGGTGGTGGCGGCGCTCGTGGTGATCGTGGCCAAGGCCGTCGTCGACCGGCGGCGGCCGGAGGGCCGGCAGCCGGAGGCCAGGGCCGGTGGCGGCGGGACATCCGACGGCAACCGGAGGAGTCGACGTGGCTGACCGCAGGACCCCGCGCGGGCGGGCCGCGCGCAGCGGACCGGCGCCGCTGGCGGTCGCGGCCCGCACCATCGCCTGCGCCGTCTCGGTGGCCGTGCTCGGGGCGAGCGGCTTCACGTGGTACGAGTACCGCAGCCTCGACGACGGCATGACCAAGTCCGGCGCGCTCGGCGAGGCCAAGAAGAACGCCCCGCCGCACCTCGACAAGTCGGTGAACCTGCTGCTGATCGGCCTCGACAGCCGCAAGGACATGGACGGCAACGACCTGCCGAAGCAGTTCGTCGAGGACGAGCTGCACGCCGGGTCGAGCGAGATCGGCGGGTACAACACCAACGCGCTGATCGTCCTGCACATCCCGGCCAACGGCGGCAAGGTCACCGCGCTGTCCGTCCCGCGCGACGACTACGTGCAGACGGTCGGCGCGGACGGCAAGATGCACAAGATCAAGGAGGCGTACGGGATCGCCAAGGAGGCCGCCGAGGCGAAGCTCGCCAACAAGGGGCTCTCCAAGGCGGAGCTGGAGCGGCAGAGCCGCGAGGCGGGGCGCTCGGCCACCATCCAGACGGTGCAGAGCTTCCTGGACGTCCCGATCGACCACTTCGCCGAGGTCAACCTGATCGGCTTCTACGACATCGCCAAGGCGGTCGAGCCGATCCAGGTCTGCCTCAACCACCCGGTCGACGACCCGATCATCGCCCGCACCGCGAGCCACGAGGGCGGCGGCACCGGGCTCAAGCTGCCCGCCGGCATCAGCTCGCTGGACGCCGCCCAGGCGCTCTCCTTCGTCCGCCAGCGCCACCACCTCACCAACGGCGACCTCGACCGCACCCACCGCCAGCAGGCGTTCATCTCCTCGGTCGAGTACAAGCTCAAGCAGCAGGGCATCCTCAACGACTTCGGCCAGATGCAGAAGCTGTTCGGGGTGGTGAAGAAGGACGTCGTCATCGACAACGAGTGGAACATCCTCGACTTCGCCCAGCAGGCGCCCAACCTCACCGGCGGCAACGTCGAGTTCAACACCCTGCCGATCACCGGGTTCAAGACGGTCGGCGGCCAGGAGGTCAACACCGTCAACCCGGACCTGATCAAGAAGATCACCCGGCAGCTCTTCAGCCGCGACCCGGCGCCCGTCCAGGCCGCGCCCGATCCCGGGGACGCCGCCGCCGCGAGCGCCGCGCCGACGACGGCCGCGGCGACGCCCGCCAAGGACAAGGCGACCGTGGACGTGCTCGCGGTGACGGCCGCCGGGCCCGGCGCGGCGGCCAACGAGTCCAAGGCGCTCACCGAACTCGGCTACCCGGCGGGCAAGGTGGGCGACGCGGCGGTCAAGACGAAGACCACCACGGTCACCTACGGCACCGGCGCCAAGGCCGACGCCCAGGCGATCGCGGCCCGCTACGGCGTCACCGCGACGGCGGCCTCGGGCGTGCCCGCGGGGCACGTCGTGGTCACGCTGGGCAGCGCCCGTGCCGCCACGCCGAGCGCCGCGCCGTCCGCCGCTCCCTCCGGCGATCAGGGCGACCCGGCGGCCGGCCTCCCGATGCAGGGACCGGCGGTCAAGGCGGGCGGGATCCCCTGCGTCGACTGAGGGCCCACGGGTCATGAGTGCCCACGGGTCATGAGTGCCCACGGGTTCCGAAGGCCGGCGGGTTCGCGGGGCGGTGGCCGGATTCCATGACCGCCGTCCCGCGGCCTGCCCCGGAACGCCCGCCCGGGTTCGATGGCAACCGATACCCTGAGTGACCGGAACGACCGAGGAGGGAGAGGCGGCGGACGTGCCGAAGCGCACCACGCACGAGGAGTCGGTCTGCCCGGTCGCCCGCCCGCTCGACGTCGTCGGCGACGGCTGGACGCTGCTGATCGTCCGCGACGCCTTCGACGGGCTGGGGCGCTTCGGGCAGTTCCAGAAGAACCTCGGCCTCGCGAAGAACGTCCTGTCGGCGCGCCTCGCCAACCTCGTCGCGAACGGCGTCTTCGAGCTCGCGCCCGCCGTCGGCGGCGGCCCGTACCAGGAGTACCTGCTCACCGAGAAGGGCCGCGCGCTGTTCCCGGTGGTCACGGCGCTGCGGCAGTGGGGCGACCAGTGGTTCTTCGGGGCCGACGAGCCCCGCGCGCGCCTGGTCGAGCGGGCGTCCGGCGCGCCGGTCGCGCCGGTGGAGGTGCGGGCGGCGGACGGGCGGGTGCTCGGGCCGGACGACACCCGGGTGCTGCTGCCCTGACGCGTGCCGCTGCCACCGGCGGGCCGAACGGCCGGTGGCAGCAGGGGAGTCACGCGATCAGGGGGTCGGGGCCGAGGTCGTTGCGCAGGCCGGCAGCGTGGCCGGGGCGGTGGTCGCGCACGTCGCCGTCGGCGTGTGGACCGTCGGTGTGTGCGTGGGAGTCGTCGACGTCGTGGTGCCGGCGGATGTCGTGCCCGCGGACGTCGTCTTGAGGGACGCGGTCGCCGTGGGCGGGCACGTCGGCAGCGTGCCGGGTGTGCCGGCCGGCCGGCACGTGGCCGTCGACGTCGGCGTGCCGGGGGAGGTGGTGGTCGCCGTCGCCTTCGTTTCGGACGGGCTGCCCGAGGAGGACGACGGCCCGCCCGACGAGGTGGTCGAGCCGGAGGTCGTGGACCCGGAGGTCGTGGAGCCCGACGTGGTCGAGCCGGAGGTCGTGGACCCGGAGGTCGTGGAGCCCGACGTGGTCGAGCCGGACGTCGTGGAGCCGGACGTCGTGGACCCGGAGGTGGTCGAGCCGGACGTCGTGGAGCCGGACGTCGTCGAACCCGAGGTCGTGGACCCGGAGGTGGTGGAGCCGGACGTCGTCGAACCCGATGTCGCGGTCCCCGAGGCCGATGTCGAGGCCGTCCCCGACGGCGTGCCCGGCTTCCACGGAGTGGGCGGCGGGATCCACGGCACGAGCGGTTCCTTCGGCGGCCCCACGGGCCGGTCGATCACTTCGAGCCGTCCGGTCACACGGGAGAACCAGCCGCCCGTCTGGATGTTGACCAGGATGATCTCGGTCACCGGCTGCGGCGCCGGCACGACGATGATCAGCGTGGTCGGCTCGAAGCCCTGCCAGGGCCTGCCGATGTACTTGGCGTTGGCCACCAGCACCGGCGCCTTCAGCGGGTTGCCGCACGAGCAGCGCACCCGGGGCACGCCCTGCGCGTCCACCAGGACGGCGGTGCCGGCCTGGAGCGCGGACTGGTACTCCGTCACCACGCCGCTCTTGTAGTTGTGGTTGGTCACGCGGGTGTCCACGCGGAGGTACGCCGAGGTGAGCGAGCGCAGGTAGGACGGGATCGCGCCCTGGTCGATGCCCGCGGCCGACGCCCAGGCCCGGCCGACGTCGCCGGTCGAGACCATCGCGATCAGCCGCTCGGTGTCGCAGCTCGGCTTGGACATCGTCCCGCCGTAGACCCCGCTCGACGTCCCCTGCACGCTGTGGAGGGCGGCCGGCGAGGCGCTGTGGCCGGGCTGCTGCGCGGGGGAGGTCACCGGGGCGGGGGCCGGGGCGCTCACCGGGGTGGTTTCGACCGATTGGGTGAACGGGTCGGGGCCCGAGTCGGCCGGCGCCTGCAGCGCGACCTCGTTGGCGGTCGGCACCATCTCGTTCTTGCTGCCGCCGCTCTGGTTGTTCACGACCAGCACGGTGGCCACCACGGCCGCCGCCAGCACCCCCGCGCCCACCGCGATGCCGCGTCCGGAGCGCCACCACGGACGGCGAGGCCCGCGCCCTGGGCCGCCGGTGGGCGGTCCGGACTGTCCCGGCGGCCCGGAGGGCGGTGGCGGGACGGAGGGCGGGCCGGCCGCGCCGCCGCCCGAGAGCGGGCCGGACGGGGGGCCGACGGGCGGGCCGGAGGGAGGGGGTTGGGAACTCATGGCGGCTCCGTTTCGTAGGCGGCCGGCGCAGAGGGCCGGCGGGGAACGCTTCTGCCGCTGGGTTCCATTTCTCCCCCCGTGCCCCGGATGTCGCAACAGCGGGCACGCGCACCGTCGCCGCGCGTGCCGACGCCGCTTCGGCCAGGCTGGAAGCCGTCCGGCAGAGCCGGGACTGTCCGGCGCACCGGAAGTCGTCCGGCACACCCGGACCGTCCGACAGGCCGGAAGCCGTCCGGCACACCGGAAGCCGTCCGGCACCCGCAGGAACAGCAGGAGGCGACATGCAGCAGGCCGCGACCGCCCCCGCCGGAGCGCCCGGCGCCGTGCGCGGGTGGCTGGACGCGCTCGCCGTCGTCGTGGCCGGGCTCGCCGCGATGGCGGCGGTGGCCGCGCTCGGCCTCTGGCTGGCCGGCGCGAGCGACCTCCCGGACGGCGGGTTCCCGTCGGTGCTCGCCGCCACGGTGGCGCTGGCCGTCGGCGGGTCCGTCCAACTGGACGGCGGGGCCGGTCAGTTCGCCGCCGTGGACGCCGGGATCAGCGCGATGCCGCTGTCCGTCGGGCTGGCCGGCGCGGTGGTGATGGCCGAGGTGTTCCTGCGTCAACTGCGCTTCCGCGCGGTGACCGGCGGCACCGAGTTGCTCGGCCGGATCGTGCGGACGGTGGTGCTCTGGCTGCTCGCCCTGGTCCTGCTCACCCTCGGCGCCTCGCACACCTTCACCGTCCCGCTCGGCGGCGGCATCGAGCAGGCCATCGGCAACGCGCTCGGCCTGACCCCCGAGGTGGGCTTCCACGCGGACGGGCCGACCACCGTCGGGATCGGGCTGGCGTGGCTGCTCGTGGTGCTCGCGGGCACGTTCGCGGTGTCCCGGCGGGCGCCGCTGCCGCGCGCGCTGCTGCCCTACCAACAGGCCGTGCGCCCGGCCGCGTTCGCGCTCTGGACGGTGCTGCTCGGGTACGTCGCGATCGGCGTGGTGGCGGGCGTGGTGACGGCGCTCGCGCACGGCAACGGGCGGCAGACGATGGCCGTCGTGCTGCTCGCCCTGCCGAACCTCGGGTGGCTGGCGTTCGGCGTCGGGCTCGGCGCCGAGTGGCACGGCCGGCTCTCCGGGGCCCTCGGCCTGCCGGTGCCCAAGCCGCTCGCCGACGTGCTGCGCGCACCGGAGGGCCACGAGGCGACGGTGAGCCTCGGCACCCTCGCCGACCAGGACGCGCGCAGCTGGTGGCTGCTGCCGATCGCCGCCGTCCTGCTGCTCGCGGCCGGCTTCCTCGCGGCCTACCGCTCGCCGAGGACCGTCCCGCTGTGGCAGCACGCCGTCCGGCTGGCGCTGGCCACGGCCGTGGCGGTCGCCCTGATCGGGGCGTGGACCCGGGTGGACGCCGACTACGGGCTGTCCGTGCTCGGCGTCGGCGTGGGCGACAGCGGGCTCGGCGGCCTCCTGGGCTCCGTCCTCGGCAGTGCGGGCGGCCCCCTGGCCGGGCTCGGCAACGGCAGCCTCACGCTCCACCCGTACCTGTGGACGGCCGTGCCCCTGGCGGCCGGCTGGGGACTGCTGGCCGGTGCTTTCGGCGCGCTGCTCGCGGCGCGCGTCGGACGCCGGGGCGAGGTGCCGGAAGAGGGCTGAAGCGTGTGACCGGTCGGGGCCTCAGATCGGGGCCTCAGAACGCCTCGGCCAGCAGGACCACCACCGGCGGCAGCGCCTGGGCGAGGGCGCCGCGCCAGACCTTGGGTTCCGAGACGAACAGGATGACCCCGCCGGCGATCATGAAGGTGCTGACGTAGGTGATCATCGCCCGACCGGCGGTGTCGTGCCGGGTGTGCAGCAGGACCAGCCCCACGACCAGGCCCAGCGCGAGGAACAGGTTGTAGAAGCCGACGTTGAAGCGCCACACCCGCACCTCCGGGGCGTCCGCCGTGCTGCCGGTGAGCAGGAAGCGCACGCGCGGGTGCCCGTACAGGAAGCTCTCCAGCGGCCACGCGATGATGTGGACGGCGGCGGCGAGCATGGCGAAGACCTGGCTGACGGCGTTCATGGGGCGTACCGCTCCTCTCCGCCGCGCGGCGGCGGGTGGACGACCGGCGCGGCCCACGCGGGCGGCTCGGGCACGGAGGAGACCGCGGCGACCGCCGGGACCACCCGGGTCGGCGGTCCGCCGCCCGTCCAGGCGGCGGGCGCGGCGACGGAGGCCACCGCCGCGCGCAGCTCGGCGACGAACTGCAGGCAGGTCGCGTACCGGTCCTCGGGCGCCTTGGCGAGCGCCCGGGCGACCACGGCGTCGACGGCCTCGGGCAGGTCGGGGCGGTGCTCGCGCACGCGGGGCGGCGGGTCGTTGAGGTGCGCCCAGAGCAGCGCGAGGTCGCTCTCGCGGCGGAACGGCGGCGCGCCGGCCAGCATCTCGAACACCACGCAGCCGAGGCCGTACTGGTCGCAGCGCCCGTCCAGCGGGCGGCCGGAGATCTGCTCGGGCGCCGCGTAGTCGAGCGTCCCGACGATCTGGCCGACGCTGGTCAGCCCGCTGAGCGACAGGGACTTCTTGGTGAGCCCGAAGTCGGCGAGGTACAGGTGCTCGGGGTGCTCGCTGTCGGTGCCGGCGGCGACCAGCACGTTGCCGGGCTTGACGTCACGGTGGACCAGGTCGTGGTCGTGCGCGGCGTCCAGGGCGGAGGCGATCTGCAGGGCCAGCCGGGCGGCCCGGTCGACCGGGAAGGGCCCGCTGCGGCCCATCAGGGCGCGCAGGTCGCCGCCGTCGACGTAGCGCATCGCGATGAACAGGATGCCCTCGTGCTCCCCGGCCTCGAAGATCGGCACGATGTGCGGGTGGTCGATCGCGGCGGCGGCCTCGGACTCGTGCATGAACCGCTGCCGGAACACCTCGTTGCGGGCCAGTTCGGGGGCCAGGAGCTTGACGGCGACGGTCCGGCCGAGCCGCAGGTCCTTCGCGCGGTAGACGACGGCCATGCCGCCGCGCCCGACCTCGCCCTCCAGGCGGTAGCCGGCGACCTCGCGCCCGACCATCCCGGCGGGCAGGCCGGCGGCCTCGGCGGGTCCCATCGGGCTCTCGGGCGGCGGGCCGGTGCCCGGTCCGGACGGGATCACGGTTCGGCCGCCCGGGTGCGGGCGTAGTCGTCGGGCTCCGCGGGGGCGGGGGAGGCGGGTTCTGCGGGGGCGGGGGAGGCGGGCTCCGGCTCGACCCGGTCGGTGGCCGCGTACGTCTGGAGCTGGAGCCCGTCGCAGTAGCACCAGCGGTCGTGCACCGGGTCGAACACCCACAGCGCCTCGCCGTCGACGACCAGGCCGACGCGCAGGCCGCGCGTCTGCTCCCGGAAGGACTCCAGGTCCAGGGCGCCGGCCGCCAGCCGCTCCAGCAGCGCCCGGTGGCGCTCCAGGGCGGCCGCCGCGTCGGCGAGGGCCGGGCGCGGGTCGGCGGTGCGGGCGGGCGGACCGCCGGCGACCGGCGGGGCGTCCGGGAGGGTGATCAGCAGGCGGGCGTCGACCCAGGCGGTCCAGCCGTTGGAGCACAGCACGCGGGCCCAGTCGCCCTGCCGGGCGACGAGCCGCACGGGGAGCAGCTCGTCCAGCCGGGCCGACGGCCGGGCCGGGTCGGGGGCCGCCCAGGTGGCCATCCCGCCGGGCGGGGCGATGTGGGTGGGGCGGAACGCGAACTCGTCCATGCGCGGCACATTTCCTCCGCCGCGCGGGCCGGCGCCCGGGGATCGGGCCCCGGGGCGGGGGCTGCGTGCGGCACTCGCACCACAGGTCGGTTCCCACTCTACCGGCGGCGGGCCGGGGCTTCCCGGCGCGGCGGCGCCGGCTACTTCCGCATGACGGCGGGCTCGTGGCGGCGCAGCAGGGCCAGGACGAGCAGGCCGTACGCCACCGAGAGCGCGGCCAGCGCGGCCATGCCGAGGAGCCAGCCGCGGCGCTCGTGGCGGAAGAGCGGGTCGGCGGTGAGGACGGTCGGGAAGGACAGGTTGCGCAGGTCGACGGTGCGGGCCATGGCGGACAGGCCCCACCGGGACGGCACGAGCCAGGACGCCTGTTCCAGGCCGGGCACGCCGTGCAGCTTGAGCATCAGGCCGGTGAAGACGATCTGGACCACCGAGACGAGCACGAGCAGCGGCATGGTGGCCTCCTCCTGGGCCACCAGCGCCGAGACCAGCAGCCCGAGCATCATCGCGGAGAACGCGAGCACGGCCACCGCGACGATCAGTTCGGGCAGTTGCGGCATCACGACGCCGGTGGTCACCGCGGGCGGTGCGCCCGGCGGCAGCTTGGGCTCGATCCTCACCCCGGCGATGCCGACCACGGTCAGCAGCGCGGCCTGACCGACCGTGACCGCGCCGAGGACCACGACCTTCGAGACAACGTACGCCGACCGGGACAGTCCGACCACGCGTTCCCTCCGGTAGATCGCGCGCTCCTTGACCAGCTCGCGCACCGAGTTCGCGGACCCGGTCAGCAGGGCGCCGAGGCAGAGCGTGATCAGGCAGTTGATCGCGTTCTCCTGGGAGATCCGGGTGCCCGCGATCGCCCGGCACATGCCGCCGATGACGAAGGGCAGCACGACCATGATGGTGAGGAAGAGCCGGTCGGCGGCGAGCACCGCCGTGTAGCGGCGCACGAGGGTGCCGAGCTGGGCGAACCAGCCCTGGGGTTTCTCCCGGCCGATGGCGGGAGAGCCCGGGCCGGCGGGTCCCCTGGGGACGGCCGCGGCGGCCTCGGCGGCGATGTACCGGTGGTACTGCGGCGAGGCGCGGAAGCGCTGCTGCCAGACGCCCCGGTCGTCGCTCTCGAACGCCTCGAACGCCTCCGGCCACTCGTCGAAGCCGAAGAACGCCAGCGCCTCCTGCGGCGGCCCGTAGTAGGCCGTCCGGCCGCCGGGGGCGAGCACCAGCAGGCGGTCGCACACGCTCAGGCTCAGCACGCTGTGCGTCACCACGACCACCGTGCGGCCGTCGTCGGCCAGCCCGCGCAGCATGTGCATCACCGAGCGTTCCATCCCCGGGTCCAGGCCGGAGGTCGGCTCGTCGAGGAAGAGCAGTGAGGGCTTGGTCAGCAGCTCCAGGGCCACGCTGACCCGCTTGCGCTGGCCGCCGGAGAGGCTCGCGATGACCTGGTCGGCCCGCTCGTCCAGGCCGAGCTCGTGGATCACCTCGGTGACCCGCGCCTCGCGCTCGTGCGGGTCGGTGTCGCCGGGGAAGCGCAGCTCGGCGGCGTAGGACAGGGCGCGGCGCACGGTGAGCTGGGTGTGCAGGATGTCGTCCTGCGGCACGAGGCCGATCCGGCGGCGCAGTTCGGCGTAGTCGCGGTAGAGGTCGCGCCCGTCGTACAGGACGGTGCCCTCGTCGGCGGGGCGCAGCCCGGTGAGGGCGTTGAGCAGCGTGGACTTGCCCGCGCCGCTCGGGCCGGCCACCGCGAGCAGCGCCTTCTCGGGGAGCGGGAAGCCGACGCGGTCGAGCAGCACCCGGTGGTCGGGGCCGACGCGGACGACGAGGTCCTGCACGTCGAGGGAGATCTCGCCGGTGTCGGTGTACTCGACGAGGTGGCCGTCGGACAGGCACAGCGCGGAGTGGCCGATGCCGATGATGTCGGCCGGGCCGACGGGCGCGCGCCGGACCGGGCTGCCGTTGAGGTAGGTGCCGTTGTGGCTGTCGAGGTCGACGATCTCGTGTCCGCCGCTGGGCAGTTCGCGCAGTTCGGCGTGGTGGCGGGAGACCACGAGGTCGTCCAGGACGAGGTCGTTGTCCGGCGAGCGGCCGATCCGCACGGCCCGGGCGGGCAGCGGCAGCACGGCGCTGGGGCTGCGGAAGGTGCCGGAGGACTGCGGGGCGACCAGGGACGGGCGTTCGCCGGGCGCGGGCCGGGGGAGGCCGGCGAAGGTCGCGGACGGGCCGTCGGAGGGGTTGCCGAAGCGCACCCGGGTGCCGGGACCGACGTCCTCGGCGCTGATCCGGCGCCCGTCGTCGTAGGTGCCGTTGGTGCTGCCGACGTCCTCCAGCTCCCAGTGGTCGCCGATGGCGTGCAGGACGGCGTGGTGCCACGAGACGCGGGGGTCGTCCAGGACGATCTCGCTCGTCGGGTCGCGGCCGACGTGGTAGGACCGGCCCGGATCGATCAGCTGCGAGTCGGTGTCGGTGACCACCATCAGGGGCGGTGCCACGGGTGCGGCCAGGCGCTCTCCCATGGTCGGCATTGTATCGCCGGGGGTGTCGGGGGGCGCGTTCTCGCCCGGTGATTGGACTGGACCACTGGATCCGCGCGCCACTATCGTTCGGCGTGCCCGCACGCCATCCGCCGACCACCCGGGGACGGAACGCATGAACGCCTGGCCGGAGTTGCGCCGTTCCCGGATCGTGCGAGCGGGCCGCGCGCCCGGCACCGTCCTGCGCTGCGGACTGATGGACACCATGCTGGCCGACCTCGCCGTCTCGGTCGTGCTCTTCTTCGACCGGCCGCTCGACGACGAGCGGCTCGCCGCCGGCCTCGCCCGCGCCCTCGACCGGGTCCCGGTCTTCGCCGGGCGGCTGCGCACCACCGCCGGCGGCGCCCTGGAGGCCGTCTGCGACGACGCCGGCGTGCCCTTCGACGTGCACGCCGTGGACGGCACGCTCGCCGGGGCGATGGGCCGCGTCGCCGCCGCCGGCGCCGAACTGGTCGACCCGGTGGACGCCCCGGCCGCGCGCACCGGCGGCGGGCCGCTGTTCACCGTCCGGGTCACCCGAACCGCGGACGGCGGCACCGTGCTCGGCTGCTCCTGGCACCACGCCGTAGGGGACCTGCAGAGCTTCATGCTGCTGATGCGCGCATGGTCGGCGGCGGTCGAGGGCGAGCCGCTGCCGGAGGCCGAACTCGTCGCCGACCAGGACGCGCTGCTCGACGAGGTGCTCCCCGCCGAGGACTGCGGACGGCCCGGTTTCCGGCTGCCCGACCCGGCCGAGGCCGCGTTCCTGGCCCGCGAGGTGGCGGCCGGGCCGCGCGCCAACCGGACCGTCCAGATCTACTTCGGGGACGCCGAGATCGAGCGGATGCGCGCCGACTTCGGCGCGGCGGCCGGACGGCGGCTCTCCGCCGGGGACGTCCTCTGCGCCCATGTCGTGTGCACCGTCCGGGAGTTGGACGGCGACGAAGCCGAGCGAATGCTCACCGTCCCGGTCAACGCCCGCCGCTGGCTCGGCCTCTCGCCCGCCCACGTCGGCAACCTGCTGAGCGACCTGCACCTCATGCACTCCGCGAAGGACGGGCCCGCGGCGCTCGCCGCCGCCCTGCGCACGGCCGTGGCCGACTTCCCGGCCGAGCACCTCAACCTGCGGGCCAACCTGCGCTTCCTGGCGGCCGTCGGCCGCGACCGGCTGGGCGACTGCGTCCCGGTCGGCTTCGACCCGGCGGCCCGCCGCTTCAGCTTCTCCAACTGGAGCCGCTTCGGCGCGTACGACGTCCGCTTCCAGGGCGAGCGGCCGGTGTACTTCAGCCCGGCCGCCAACTACCCGCTGCCGTGGGTCTGCTGGACGGTCGAGGGCTTCCGCGGCACCGGCCTCCTGGCCACCGTCGTGCTGCCCGCCCGGCTCGCCGCCCGCGTGCGCGGGGCGGAGGGCCGGGCGGCGCTGCACCGCTTCCGCGACCCGGCCGACGAACTGCCCCCGCCGGCCGCGGCCGTGCCCCGAGTGATCTGACGATCCGTCGGAACTTCGTCAGAAAGCCTTCTCGATGGCCGTCCAGAGCTGCGCCCTGGCCCGCAGGGCGAGCCGGACGGTCTCGGCGCACGCCGCCCACTTCGCGTCGTCCTCGCCGCACAGGTCGATCAGCATCTGCATGGCCATCGGGGTGTGCTGCTCGCCGTCCACCTCGATGTGCCGCACGAGGTAGTCCTTGAAGACGGTGAGCGCACCGTCCGGGTCGTCGATCCGCACCACCTGGGCGAACATGTCCGGGATCAGGTCCTCCCGGCCGAAGGCGAAGGCGGCGGCCCGGCAGTGCACGGGCGCGTTCTCGACGATCGACCAGGTGGTGCCGGTGAAGTCGGCGGCGGCCTGCGGCACCCCGGCCGCCTTCAGTGCCTCCGGGACGGCCGTGCCGGCGCCCAGCAGCTCCAGGAAGGCCTCGACCGGGCCGGTGTCGGCGCCCGCCCGGCGCATCCCGTCGACGTACAGCTCGAAGTGGCTGGTGTAGCCCTCGCCGAGCTCGTCGCTCTCCTCGACCAGCACGATCTCGTTGATCAGCCGCCGGCTCGCGGTCGGGCCGGCCGGCACCCACGGGACGTCGACGCAGGTCAGGTCGCGCTGGAGGCTCTTGAGCAGCGACATGAAGTCCCAGACGGCGAAGACGTGGCTCTCCAGGAACGTGCGGACCCTCCCGAGGCCGGTCAGCCCGCCGTAGACGGTGTGGCCGACCACCTCGCGGCGCAGCGGGTCGACGGCCTGCTGGAGGCCGGTCAGGCCGGGGTGCGAACGGTCCCAGTGGTAGCGGTTGGTGGACATGCGGAGTCCTTTCGGGGGAGAGGGGAGGGGCTACTTGAGTACCGCGTACAGCGCGCGGCGCAGCTGGTCGCGGCTCGGCTGGAGGGCGCGGTCGAGGGCGGGGGCGAACGGCAGGACGGCGCCGTCCGGGCGGGTGACCCGGCGCGGCGGGGCGGTGAGGCGCAGCTCCTCGGCGGCGGTGGCGAGCACCTCGGCGCCGAAGCCGCAGCTGCGGTTGGAGTCGTCGAACACGACCAGCCGGCCGGTGCGTTCGAGCGAGTCGGCGAGCGCGGGCCAGTCGAGCGGATGGAGCGTGCGCGGGTCGAGGACCTCGACGGAGATCTCCCCGGCGACCTCCTCGGCCACCGCGAGCGCGTCGTGGACGAGGTGGCCGACGGCGACGACGGTGACGTCGGTGCCGGAGCGGTGGATCCGGGCCCGGCCGAGCGGGACCGGCGCGAGCTCCCACGTCACCGTCTCCCGGACGGGCAGGGCGGCGGCGGGTGCGAACAGGACGACCGGGTCCGGGTCGCGGATGGCCGAGCGCAGCAGCCCGTAGGCGTCGGTCGGGGTGGCGGGCACGACCGTCTTCACCCCGGCGTGCGCGAAGAGGCTGTACGGGTGGTCGGAGTGCTGGCCCGCCCAGCCGTCCCGGGAGCCGGAGCCGGGCACGACGCAGGTCAGCGGCACGCCCGCCTGGCCGCCGGTCATCAGGGAGAACTTGTGTGCCTGGTTGACGAGTTGCTCGAAGACCAGGAACAGCAGCGAGGGGATCTGGAACTCCAGCACGGGCCGCCGCCCTTCGAGCGCGGCGCCGATCGCCATCGCGGTGAACGCCTGCTCGGAGAGCGGGGTGTCGACGATCCGCTCCGGGCCGAAGCGGTCCTGCAGCCCGAGCGTGGGGCCGGCCAGGCCGGCGCCGATGTCCTCGCCGAACACGCAGACCGCAGGGTCCGCGGCGAGCTCGTCGGCGAGCGCCCGGTTGAGCGCCTTGGTGTACGACAGGCGGGTCATGCCACCGCTCCTGCTCTGGGGCGCAGCCCGTCGGCGTACAGGTGGTCGGCGGCGCCGGCCGGGTCGGGGTGTGCGGATGCCAGCGCGAAATCCTCGGCACTGGAGAGGAGTTGTGAGACTTCCGTGTCGATCGTGGCGACCGCGGCGGGGTCGAGCAGGGCGGCGGCCCGGGGCAGCGGGTCGCGGGTGCGCCAGGCGTCGACCTCCTCGGGGGTGCGGTAGCGCGGTTTCATCCGGCGTTCCATGGTGTGGTGGCCCTCGAAGCGGTAGGTGCGGCACTCCAGGAAGGCCGGGCCGCCGCCGCTTCGCGCCCGGTCGACGGCGCGGCGGGCGGCGGCGCGGACGGCCTCGGTGTCCATCCCGTCGACCTCCTCGGCGGGGATGCCGAAGGCGGCCGCCCGGCCGGTCGCGCTGCCCGCGACCGCCGCGGCGGCGGGCAGGGTGGTCGCGTAGCCGTTGTCCTCGCACACGAAGACCACCGGCAGCCGCCACATCGCCGCGAGGTTGAACGACTCCAGCACCACGCCCTGGTTGAGCGCGCCGTCGCCGAAGAACGCGACCGCGACCCGGCCGCCGCCGGCCTGCCGGGCCGCCCACGCGGCGCCGACGGCGATCGGCGCGCCCGCGCCGACGATGCCGTTGGCGCCGAGGATGCCGAGCGACAGGTCGGCGGCGTGCATCGAGCCGCCCCGGCCGCCGTTCAACCCGTCCACCCGGCCCGCGAGTTCGGCGAGCAGTCGGTGCGGCGCGGCGCCCCGGGCGAGCACGTGGCCGTGGCCGCGGTGGGTGCTGGTGAGCCGGTCGGTGGGGCCGAGCGCGGAGCAGACGCCGACCGCGACGGCCTCCTGTCCGATGTACGGGTGGATGCCGCCGGGGATCGCGCCGGCCTTCACGAGGGCGAGCGCGAGTTCCTCGAAGCCGCGGATCAGCCGCAGCATCCGGTACCGCTCGGCGGGCGTGTCGAGCGGCGCCGTCGCGGCGGCCGTGCCCGTCACAGCGCCCCTTGCCAGATCGCCGGGCAGAAGTCCGGGTCGGCGTAGTCGGGCCGGCCGTCGGCGGTGCGGCGGACCAGCACGTCGTGGTTGTAGACCACCGGGCCGCCGTCCGGCCGCTCGTGGTGGCGGTAGGCGTTGGCGCCGTCCTGGAGGTGCAGGGAGACGGCCCGGCGGGGGAAGGACGCCAGGTTGGGGCCGCTGCCGTGGTAGGTGCGGCAGTGGTGGAAGCTCATGTGGCCGCGCGGGATCGGCATCGGGACCTTCCGCACCTGCTGCCCGTTGTGGGCGGCGTTCGCGGCGAGGATGGCCTCCAGCTCGGAGCCGTCGCGGTCGGCGAAGTGCCGGGTGGAGTCCTCGCCGGAGGCGAGCTCCTGCCAGCGGTGACTGCCGTCGATCATGGTGATCGTGCCGTTCTCGTCGCCGCAGTCGTGGAACGGGATGAACGCGGTGAGCATCTCCTCCGAGGTGCAGGTCTGCCAGTAGTGCTTGTCGAAGTGCCACGGCACCCGGTTGGTGGGCTCCTCGGGCACCGGCGGCTTGTAGATCAGGGTGGCCTGGAAGATCCGGATCTCCTCGGCCCCGGCGAGCAGCGCGGCGACGGCGCCGACCAGCGGCTTGCGCAGGACCGCGCCGATCGCGTCGCTCTCGTAGTGGACGTAGTCGTTGTGCCGCTGGACCGGGCCGTCCGCCGGCGTCCAGGAGGCCAACCGGGCCGGACGGACGGGGAGTTCGCGGTCGCGGTGGCCCGCGTAGTAGAGCTCGGTGGCGGCCTGGAGGGAGTCCAGCTCGGCGTCGCTGAACAGCCTGTGGGACAGGTACCAGCCGTACGTCCGGTAGTGGTCGACGTCGTCGGGGGTGGGCAGCAGCGCTCGTTCGGCGTCGGTGAGGTGGAACTCTGCGGTGGTCACTGATGTGCCTTTCGAGGGTGGGCCGGGCGTGCCTTTCGAGGCCGGTCGGTCACCGGGCGGCGGCCGAGCTCTGCCGCTCGACGGCCTCGTACAGGGCCCTGATGTTGGCGGTGCCGAAGGTGCCGGCGCCCTGGCGCTCGATGAGCTCCAGGAAGTACGTCCGCCGGGGGTGGGTGGAGCGGGCGAAGATCTGGAAGAGCTGCCCGCCGTGGTCCTGGTCGACCAGGACGTGCAGTTCGCGCAGCGTCCCCACCGGGATGGCGGTCTCGCCGAACCGCTCGGCGAGGGCGTCGAAGTAGGCGTCCGGGGTGCTCAGGAACTCCACGCCGCGGGCCCGGATCGTGCGGACGGCGGTCGCGATGTCGGTGGTGCGGAAGGCGAGGTGCTGGACGCCGGCGCCCTCGTTGGCGGCGAGGAACTCGTCGATCTGGCCGGGGCGCCGGCCGGTGTCCGGCTCGATCAGCGTGAAGGTGACCTCGCCGGAGGCGCTCTGCACGACGCTGGAGTCCATGGCCTGCTCGCCGACCTCGATGTACTCGCCGAAGATCCGGTGGAGGCCGAGCGTCGCCTCGCAGAACCTTACGGCGTCCGCGAGTTGGCCGCCGGGGACGCAGATCGCGACGTGGTCGAGGGCGTCCAGCAGGCCGGGAGAGGGTGCTCCGGCGCCGAGCGGCACGAACCGCAGCGCGACGTCGCCGAAGCCGGCGACCAGTTTGCCGCCGCGGTCGAGCACCCGGGCGCCGTGCCGCTCGGCGCGCTCCATGGCGGCCTGCGGGTCCTCGCAGCCGAGCGCCAGGACGGCCACGCCGTCACCGTGGCGGGTGACGAACTCGGCGACGGGGTGGCCCGGTCGGGCCGCCGAAACGAGGTGCATGCGGATGTCGCCCTGGTGGACGCGGACGGTGCGCAGTCCGTCGGGCGAGGTCTGCGGGGCGTCGGCGGCGAAGTCGTAGTCGGCGCACAGCCCGGCGGCCGTCTTGTCGGCGTCCGCGCAGGCGAACTCGACATGGGTGATGGTCTGGATGGACAACGGGATCTCCCCCTCGGGAGCGACGAAGAACGGGTAACGGCCGGTGGCCGTGGGCTACTTGGCGCGCCGGGTGGACGCCGGGCCGAGGATCAGGCTGAGGTTGTGGCCCCCGAAGGCGAAGGCGTTGCTCAGCGCCGCGCGCACCGGCGCGGTCCGGGCCGCGCCCCGGACGTGGTCGAGGTCGCAGGCCGGGTCGGGGTCGGCCAGGTTGCGGGTCGGCGGCAGCGTCCCCCGTGCCACCGTGAGCGCGGTCACCGCGGCCTCCAACGCGCCTGCGGCGCCCAGGAGATGCCCGGTCGCTCCCTTGGTGGAGGAGACCGCCGGCGGCTGCGGCCCGAACACGGCGCGCAGTGCGGCGGTCTCGGCGGCGTCGCCGAGCCTGGTGCCGGTGCCGTGCGCGTTCACGTAGTCGATGTCGCCGGGCGCGAGGCCCGCGTTGGCCAGCGCGGCGCGCATCGCGTCGGCGGCGCCCGCGCCGTCGGGGCGGGGCATGGTCGGGTGGTGGGCGTCGGTGGAGGCGCCCCAGCCGAGGACGTCCGCGTACCCGGCGGCGCCGCGAGCGTCGGCGTGCCCGGCGCGCTCCAGGACGAGGACGGCGCTGCCCTCGCCGAGCACGAAGCCGTTGCGGCGGGCGTCGAACGGCCGGCTCGCCTCCTCCGGATCGTCCCAACTCTTAGCCAGTGCACGGGCGTTGGTGAAGGCGGCGGCGATCGTCGGGTGCAGCGAGGACTCCGTCCCGCCGCACACCACCACGTCCGCGTCCCCGGCCCGGATCAGCCGCAGGCCCTCGGCGACCGCCTGGGCACCCGCCGCGCAGGCCGTCACGACGGCCGAGCTGTAGCCGCGGATCCCGTGCTTGATGGCGATGCGGGCGGTCGCCATGTTGGAGAGCATGCCCGGCAGCAGGTACGGGCTGACGCCCGGGCGCCCGCGCTCCAGGCGGCGGTGCGACTGCTGCTCGAAGGTTTCGAGTCCGCCCCCGCCGGTGGCCAGCACGACGGCCGTCCGGTGCGGGTCCACGTCCCGCCCGACGACCAGGCCCGCGTCGGCGAGCGCGTCGTCCGCGGCGGCCAGGGCGAGCAGCACGAATCTGTCCACGCAGCGGGTCTCGGTGGGCGGCAGCACCTCGCGGCCGTCCACCGGCGGCGCGATCCCGGCGACCGGCAGCCAGCCGTGGGCGGGATGTCCCTCGGGCACGGCGCTCAGGCCCGAGCGGCCCGCCGCGAGGGCGTCGAAGACGTCGGCGGGCTTGCGGCCGAGCGGCGAGACGAGCCCGAGGCCGGTGACGACAACGCTCATGCCCGCACCTCCGCCAGGTGGCGCTCCCGCAGCAGGACCTTGCGGACCTTGCCGGTCGGGCCGAGCGGGAGGTCGTCGGCGCGGACCACGAGCACCCGGCGGACGGTCGCCGCGGCGGCCTCGTCCAGGGCGGC
The DNA here is from genome assembly GCF_042751525.1 of Kitasatospora sp. NPDC059408. NCBI lineage: Bacteria > Bacillati > Actinomycetota > Actinomycetes > Kitasatosporales > Streptomycetaceae > Kitasatospora > Kitasatospora sp. NPDC059408. The sequence goes on along the minus strand of NZ_JBHYWI010000025.1, from coordinate 95,762 downwards.
GACGACGTCCTTCGTCCGGTCGGCGGCCGGGTCGGCGCCGTCGGAGAGGAGGAGCAGCACGTCGGTGACGACGCGCTCGCCGTCCCGGACGGCGACGACCGTGCAGTCCGTCACGTCCGGGCACGCGGCCAGCACACGTTCCTCCGACATCGCGGTGAACAGCCGTGAGCCGTCGCCGAGTTCGACGGAGTCGACGGCCCGGTCGACGTGGTAGTAGTAGCCCTCCTCGTCCCGGTACACGAGGTCGCCGGTGAGGAAGCGGCCGCGGATCCTGGTGCGGAAGGTGGTCGCCGAGTCGTTCCAGTAGCCGAGTGCCAGGGTCGGCGAGGCGGTGGCGAGTTCGCCGATCTCGCCGGGGCCGAGCGGTTCGCCGTCCGGGCCGACGACGGCGCAGTCGACGAAGGCGTGCGGGCGCCCGACGCAGCGCCCGTAGCGGTCGGTGCCGGGCCCGTGGGTGATGAAGAAGTGCGAGTGGCCCATCTCGGTGGAGCCGAGCCCGTCGACGAACAGCGAGCCGGGTTCGCGGGTGCGGCCGGCGCGGGTGACGGTCTCCCGGCTGCCGGTGGCGATCAGACGGCGGATGTGCGTCTCGTGGGCGCAGTCGCCGGTGTTCCACCACAGGGCGACGGACGCGAGGTCGCGCGCCGCCAGGTCGTGGCGGGCGAGGTCGGCCCAGGTGGCGGCGAAGCCGACCACGCCGGACGGCTGCCAGCGCTCGATCGCGTCCAGCACACCAGCGCCGGACTGGCCTGACAGCAGCGCGAGTTGAGTATGCGAGCTGAGGGCGAGGTTGACCGCGATCAGGGTCGCCGCGTGCGGCGCGGGCAGCGCGCTGAGCATCCGGTCCTGCCCCTGCGGGCGCGGCAGCCGCAGCCGGTGGCGGATCGCCGCGTACAGGCTCGCGTGCGAGTGGACGACGGCCTTCGGCATCCCGGTCGTGCCCGAGGAGTGGGTGATCGCGACCGGGTCGTCGGACCAGTGCCGGTAGGGCTCCGGTGCGGCGTCCGGGTCGCCGGCGCCGAGGGTGGCGATCTCCGGGAGCAGCCGGGCGCCGGGCTCGTGGCCGGCCAGCGCGGCCAGGTGGGCCGGGTCGGCGAGGACGCCGGCGGCGCCGAGGCGGGCGGTGTAGCGGGCGGCCCGCTCGCCGTCCAGGTGCGGGTTGAGCAGGGCGGGGATCGCGCCGAGGCGGGCCAGCGCGAGGAAGGCGAGCACGTGGTCGGCGGCGTCGCTCGCGTAGACGACGACGGGGTCGCGCCGCCCGATGCCGAGGCCGTGCAGGGCGGCGGCGCGGGCGCGGACGGCGCGGTCGAGCTCGCGCAGGCTGAGGGCGTGCCAGGCGGGGTGCTCGTCGACCCGCGTGTCGAAGGTGAGGAGCGGGTCGTCCAGGCCGAGGCCGAGCGCGAGGCGGCTGGTCAGTACGGAGCCGGCGCCGACGTCCGGGTCGTCGGCGAGGAGGCCGCGGACGCGGCTCGTCGTGGCAGGCGTGGTGCGTGCGGTCGTGCGGGGGGTGGTCACGGGGGCGGATCCCTCCCTCGGTGCCGGGGTTGGCCCCGGCGGTGGGCTTGGGGCTGGGCGCTCAGGCCGCGAGCGCGCGCGGCGACGGCGGCTGTCCCGGGTGTCCTGACCCGGGTGTGTGTGCGGGTTCGGGCGGCTGTGCCCGGGTGTGTGGGCCCGGGCGACGGAGGCGGGGGCGCAGGTGTGCCCGGCGTGGCCGGCAACGGCGGCCGGCGGCAGGTCGGTTCAGCTTGCGACGAGGAGGGCGACGGCCCGGTCGCCGTCCTCCTCCTGTTCGGCGGCGAGGACGAGGACCCGGTCGGCGTCGCCGTCGGTGAGGAGCAGGGCGGCCAGGTCGAGCGCGTCCGCGGGGACGGTGCCGGGTGCGGCGGGCTCGGCCGGGCTGATCGCGACTACGGGGCCGGTCAGGCCCCAGCGGGCGGCGATGTGCCCGAGGACGGCGTTGGGGTTGGACTGGAAGAACAGCAGCGGGGCCGTCCGGCGGCCGGGTGCGGCGCCCTCGTCGATGGCCCGCGCGGTGGCGCGGTCGCCGCTCGCGCTGGCGAGCAGCAGCGCCGTGCGCCCGGGCGCGGGTGCGTCTCCGTGGTGGGCGCGCAGGCAGCGTTCGGCGGTGTGGGCGACGAGCGGGTTGAAGGTGGAGGCGGCGAAGCCGGGCAGGGGCGGCAAGGGGTCGTCCGCCCGGTCGGGATCGGGCCAGTGGGCCTCGGCGAGGATGCGCAGGGGCGGCGGCAGGAGCATGGGCGGGGCGGTCCTGGTGTGGGCGGAGGGAACCGGGGACGGCCGGCGGTGTGGAGCCGGGCGGCGCCGGGGTGGGCGGGAGTTTGTCGGGCGGGGCTGTGCGACGGGCGCGTCGCGGGTGGAGCCGGGGCGGGGTGCCCGGCGCTCCGGACCCGGCCGGGTGTTCGGAGGGGTCGGCCCGAAGCCTGCCTGCGCACCGACCGGTTGACGGTCGCCGCTCATGCGCGGGCCACGAGGAGGGCGGTGTTGGCGCCCCCGAAGGCGGAGTTGAGGCTGAGGGCGTAGCGCGGTGCGGCGGCGCGCGGTCCGTCCAGGACGAGGTCGAGGCCGACGTCCGGGTCCGGGCCGAGCCAGCCGGCGTTCACCGGGAGCCGTCCGCTGCGCAACGCGCCGATGGTGACGGCGAGTTCGAGCAGCGCGGACGCCTCCAGGGCGTGGCCGTGGACGGACTTGCTGGAGCTGACCGGCAGGCGGGCGGTGTGCGCGCCGAACACGCGGTGCAGCGCCAGGGCCTCGGCCCGGTCGGCCAGCGTGGAGCCGGTGCCGTTGGCGTTGACGTAGCCGACGTCGGCCGGCCCGGCGCCCGCGCGGGCGAGCGCGGCCCCGATGGCGCGGGCCACGCCGGCGCCGTCGGGCTCCGGGCGGCACACGTGGTGGGCGTCCCCGGTGCGGCCCCAGCCGGCCAGCCGGGCGAGCGCGGTGGCGCCGCGCCGCTCGGCGGCCGGGGCGGCCTCGACCAGGACGGCGGCCGCCGCGTCGCCCAGCAGCGTGCCGGTCCGGCCGGTGCTGAACGGGCGCAGCTCGCCGTCGCGGGCGAGGGCGCGGCCCGCGTCGAAGACCGCGAACACGCCCGGTTCGACGAGGTGCCCGGCGGCCACCAGCACCCGCTCGTGCCGCCCGGCGGCGACCAGCGAGGCTGCGTCGGCGACGGCGGTCGCCGCCGCCACGCAGGCACCCGTGTAGACGCGGGTGACGCCGTGGAGTCCCCAGGCGCTGGCGAGTCCGGCCGCGACGGCGTCGGCCGTCGCACGGGTGCGCAGGTCTCCGTGCAGTGCGAGCAGGACGGGCGTCGCCGCGCCGTCGGCGGCGCCGAGCCCGGCCTGGCGGCAGGCCTGGCCGACCGCGTCCAGCACCGCGTCGGCGAGCGGCACCGGCGCGGGCAGCAGGGCGGCCCGGGTGGTGCGGCACGCGCTCACGTCGAAGCGGGTGACGGTACCGAAGGCGGCCTTGCCGTGGGCGGTGGCCTCGGTGAGTTCGCCGAGGCCGCGCCCGGCCGCGCTGAGCACGCCGACGCCGCTGACCACCGGACGGGCGGCGGCCGGGAGGACGGCGGTCATGGCTGCGCGGCTCCGGGGGAGGTGCTCGCCAGGAGGGCCTCGCGCAGCAGTCCGGTGGCGTCGTCGACGGTCCGCACGGCGGCGAAGCGCTCGTCGTCGAGGTCGACCTCGATGCCGTAGCGCTGCTCGAACTCGGCGATCAGCCAGGTGAGTTCCAGCGATCCGAGCTCGTCGGGCACGGTGTCGGCGGCGCGCTGCCCGAACGCCGCCAGCATGTCCACGACCTCGGCGCGGTCCGGCAGGCCGGCGCGCGTCACGCGGCGCTGCCGGCGGCCGCGCCGGCCGGGTCCTGGGCCCCGGCGGCCGCGATGCGCCGGACGACGTCGGCGGTGAATTCGTCGAGCGTCATCATCGCGGTGGTCTCCATCTCGTCGAGGTCGAACTTGACCCCGAACTCGTCCTCGACCTGGACCGACAGGTCGGCCAGCGCGAGCGATTCGAGGTCCAGCCCGGCCGGGCCGAGGTCGGTGTCGCCGGTGACCCCGGAGACGTCGTACTGCATCTGGGCGAGGGCGGAGAGGACGAAGTCGCGGATGCGGTCCTGCATGGAGGGCTCCTAGGAGAGGAAGGCGCGCTGGTCAGCGGGCGGTGGTGGCCGTGGCGGCGTCGCGCAGGGCGGTCGGGTCGCGCAGCAGCTTTCCGGTCGCGGTGCGCGGGAGTCGGGGGAGGAGGGCGAGCCGGCGGGGCCGCTTGTAGGCGGCCAGGCGGCGGTTGAGCCCGTCCTGGACGGCGGCCGGGTCGGCGCCGGCTTCGAGGGCGAGGTACGCCTCGATGGCGCCGTCCTCGAAGACCACGACGGCCTCGCGGACGGCGGGCAGAGCGGTGAGCGTCTGCTCGACCTCGGTGAGGTCCACCTTGAGGCCGCCGATGGACACTTGGGAGTCCAGCCGGCCGAGGACGGTGACCTCGCCGGTGTCCGGGTCGAGCAGGGCGGCGTCCCGGGTGTGCAGCCAGCCGTCCGACCAGCGGGTCGGGTCGTCCAGCCCCGGGTAGGGCGAGGTGCCCGCCGCGATCCGCAGCTCGCCCCCGACGAGCCGCAGCCGCATGCCGTGGACGGGCCGCTTGGCCGGGTGCAGCCCGCCCGAGAGGTCGGTGGCGATCACCCCGGTCTCGGTCATCCCGTACATCGTGCCGAGCGGGACGCCGTACCGGTCCGTGAACAGCGCGGCCAGGCCCGGACGGACCAGCTCGCCGGCCACCACCATCCGCCGCAGCCGGGGCAGCGGCGGCGGCGCGACCGCGCCGGCCAGCAGTTCGGCGTGGAACGGGACGCCGATGACGGTGACCGGCCGGTCGCCGCGGGCGGCGGCCGAGAGGATGCCCGCGGCCGTCATCCGCTCCGGCACGGTCAGCGCGGCGCGGGCGAACAGGGCGTTCAGCAGTCCGCCGACCAGGCCGAGCACGTGCACCACCGAGGAGAGCAGGACGACCCGCTCGCCCTCGCCGGGGAAGTCCACCAGCCTGCGGTAGCAGTCGAGTTCGCGCAGCAGGTCGGCGGCGGTGCGGGCGATCACCTTGGCCGGGCCGGTGGACCCGGAGCTCAGCTGGACCAGCGCGTGCCCGGTCCGGGCCGGCCGTCCGTCCGGCAGCCGCACGGCCACCGGCTCCACGTCGGAGAACCCGCGCAGTGCCGCCGCGGACCGGTGGGCGGAGCCCACCAGCACCTGCGGGGCCAGTCGGGCCACCGCCGCGTCGACCTCGTGGTCGGTCAACCGGTGGTCGAGCAGCGCCACTTGGGCGCCGAGCCGCCATGCTGCCAGCAGTACGGCGACGAACGCCACCGAGGGCGGCAGCCGCAGGGCGGCCGTGCCGCCCGCGCCGAGACCGGTGGCGGCGAGCCGAGCGGTCTGCTCGTCGACGAGGGCGCGCAGGGCGGCCCGGTCGATCGGGCCGCCGAAGTGCAGGCACTCCTCGCCCCCGTCGCCGGCCAGCAGGAGCCGGTCGATCCAGTCGGGCGGGGCATCGGCGTGCGGCTGCGCGGGGAGCATCCGATCCGCGAGCGGAAGTGAAGAGCTTGAAAAGGCGGTCAACACCACTCCACATAGTGAGGGGATTTGACATGGACGCCGTGAACAACCAAAACGGTCAATTCCGTGGCCAGACCTTGGCACAGACGATTGGTCAAATCAAGGTCTATACCAATGTGGTTGTTGCTCCTACGCTGCCGAACCGGGAGCGGTCCGCGCGTGGCCGTCCGGGAATTGGAGCTGCCCGTGGGAGTGACCACGCTGGCCGGGATCGAGCGCGCCGCGCGCGCACATCTCCCCCGCGAGATCTGGGACTTCATCGAAGGCGGCAGCGGCGCGGAACGCACCCTGGCGGCGAACCGGGAGGCGTTCTCCCGCTACGCGTTCCGGCCCCGCACGCTCGTCGACGTCTCGGCCTGCTCGCCCGCGACCACCCTGCTCGGCAGCCCGCTCGCGCTCCCGGTCGGCATCGCCCCGATGGCCTACCACCGGCTGGTCGACCCCGAGGGCGAGACGGCCACCGCGCGGGCGGCCGGCGCGGCCGGAGCCCTGCTCGTCGCCGGCATGTTCGCGAGCCGCACCCTGGAGGACATCACGGCCGCCGCCACCGGCCCGGTCTGGCTCCAGCTGTACTGGCTGCGCGAGCGCGCGGCCCTCGCGGCCCTGGTCGAACGGGCCGAGGCGGCAGGAATATCGGCCCTCGTGCTCACCGTGGACGCCCCCAGGATCGGCCGCCGCCTGCGCGACCTGCGCAACGGCTTCGCGATCCCGCCCGCCGTCCGCGCCGTCAACCTCGACCCGGCCCTGATGGCGGCCAGCCACCGTGCCGCGAGCGGGAGTTCGGGCATCTCCGACCACGCGCGCGAGCAGTTCGACCCCTCGCTGACCTGGGCCGACCTCGGCTGGCTGCGCGAGCGCATCCGGCTGCCGCTGGTCCTCAAGGGCGTCCTCACCGCCGAGGACGCCCGGCTCGCCGTCGAGCACGGCGCCGACGCCGTCGTGGTGTCCAACCACGGCGGACGGCAACTGGACGGTGCCGTGCCCGCGTTGGCCGCCCTCCCGGAGGTCGCCGACGCCGTGCCGGGCACGCTGCCCGTCCTCCTCGACGGCGGCGTCCGCACCGGCGCGGACATCGCCCTCGCCCTCGCCCTCGGCGCCGCTGCCGTGCTCATCGGCCGCCCTGCGTTCTGGGGCCTCGCGACCGGCGGCGAGGCGGGCGTGCGCCGCGTCCTCGACCTCCTGCACGAGGAGCTGGAGCACACCCTGGCCCTGCTGGGCCGCCCCCGGCTCGCCGACCTGGACCGCTCGGCCGTCACCCCGTGGCCGCCGCACCGGTGAATGTTCAACGGTCAAGAGTCCCGCGGGGGTTCATTACCGGGCGTCCGAATATCGACAATGCCGAATCGGAACCGGGTTCAACCCCGAGACCGTTCGACCCCGACTGGGAGAACTCCCTCATGACGAAGAACGCGGACCGCTTCCCCGGCTGGGACTGGGACGACCCCGAGGGCCTCACCGCCCGCCTCGACGACTTCAGCGCGGACGTCGCCACCTGCGCGAAGCTGGAGGCCGCACCCGGCGGCCTGCCCCGCGACCACGCCGGCTTCCGCGAACTCGGCCTGACCGGGATCGAGTTCGCCGCATTCCGGACGGCACACCCGCACGGCCTCGGCACCGACCTCGCCACCCTGCGCAGTCCCGACGCCGCCACCGAGCCCGGCACGCTCTACCGCGTCGACGGCGACCGCTGGTTCACCCAGCTGGACGTCTCCCGGCCGCTGCCCTTCGCCGACGCCAGCGTCGACTGGGTCTACGCCGAGCACCTGATCGAGCACGTCACCCTGCCCGTCGCGGCCGGCTGGCTGCGCGAGGCCCGCCGCGTCCTGCGCCCCGGCGGCGTCCTGCGGATCACCACCCCCGACCTCGCCCGCTACCTGGTCGGCTACGCCACCGGTGACGGCTTCCTCGCCAAGCACCGCCGCCGCCTGACCACCCTCGGCTTCGGCCCGCCGATGCCCGCGCGCCCCGCCTTCCTGGTCAACCAGATCTTCCGGCACTACGGCCACCAGTGGATCTACGACCTCGACGAGCTCCGGCACGTGCTCGGCCTGGCCGGCTTCGAGGCCGGGCGGATCCGCCACTGCGCCTACCGCGAGGGCGCCCGCGCCGACGTCGCCGACCTCGACACCGCCTTCCGCACCGACGAGACCATCTACGTCGAGGCCGACCGCTGACCACAGGAGTCCCCCCCATGCCCCTCCACCCCCAAGCCGAGGCCCTGCGCGCCCGCCGCGCGAGCTCCGGCGCCCCGCCCCTCTACACCCTCACCCTCGCCGAGGCCCGCGCCGCCGACCTCGCGGACATCCGCGCGGCGGCGGGCACACCCGAACCGGTCGCCTCCGTCGAGGAGTTCACCGTCCCCGGCCCCGGCGGCGACCTCGCCCTCCGCCTCCACCGGCCGGCCGCCGACGGCGAACCTCCCGTCCTGCTCTACCTGTTCGGCGGCGGCTGGACCCTCGGCTCGCTCGACACCGGCGACGCGATCTGCCGCCGCCTGACCAACGCCGTCGGCTGCGCCACCGTCTCCGTCGGCTACCGGCTCGCCCCCGAACACCCCTTCCCCGCCGCCCTCCACGACTGCCGCGCCGCCGTCCACTGGCTGGCCGCCCATGCCAAGAGCCTCGGCCTGGACCCCGCCCGCCTCGCCGTGGGCGGCGACAGCGCGGGCGGCAACCTCACCGCCGCGCTCACCCTCCTGTTGCGCGACGAGGGCGGCCCGGCCGTGCGCCACCAGCTGCTCGTCTACCCCAACACCGACCACGGCGCCGACACCCCCTCGTTGCGCGAGCACGACGACCCGCTGCTCTTCAACCGCCGCTCGGCCGCCTGGTACTGGGGCCACTACCTCGCCGACCCGGCCGACGGCGCCGACCCGTACGCCTCCCCGCTGCGCGCCCCGAGCCTGGCCGGCCTGCCGCCCGCGACCGTCATCACCGCCGAGTACGACCCGCTGCGCGACGAGGGCGAGCAGTACGCCGAGGCCCTGCGCGCCGCGGGCGTCCCGGTCGGCGCACGGCGGTACGAGGGCGTGCCGCACGGCTTCTTCGCCATGACGGGCGTCCTGGACGCCGCCGCCGAGGCCCAGCGGTACGCCGCCGAGCGCCTGCGCGAGGCCCTGCGATGACCCTCGACCTGGCGGACCTGCACGCCTCCCTCTCCGACCCGCTGCTCGACGCGATGACCTTCCTCAACGAGGTGACCACCCGCTACCCCGACGCCGTCTCCTTCGCCCCCGGCCGCCCCTACGAGGGCTTCTTCGAGCCCGAGGACGTCCCGGCCCACCTGGACGCCTACCTCGCGCACCTGGCCGCCCGCGGCCTGGACCGGGACGCCGTCCGCACCGCGCTGTTCCAGTACGGCCCCACCAAGGGCATCATCGCCGACCTCGTCGCCCGCACCCTCGCCAACGACGAGGGCCTCACCGTCGACCCCGAGGCCCTGGTGCTGACCGTCGGCGCCCAGGAGGGCATGCTGCTCGCCCTGCGCGCGCTGTGCGCCACGCCGGACGACGTCCTGCTGGTCAGTTCGCCCTGCTACGTGGGCGTCACCGGCGCCGCCCGGCTGCTCGACCTCACCACCCGCCCCGTCCCCGAGGGGCCGGCCGGCGGGCCCGACCCGGAGGCCGTCCGCGCCGCGGCCCGGGCCGTCCGCGCCGGGGGCCGGCGCCCGCGCGCGCTCTACGTCGTCCCCGACTTCGCCAACCCGTCCGGCACCAGCATGCCCGTCGACGCCCGCACCCGGCTGCTGGCCGTCGCGGCGGACGAGGACCTGCTCGTCATCGAGGACAACCCGTACGGCTTCTTCGTCCGCGCGTGCGGCGAACGGCCGACCCTCAAGGCGCTGGACCGCCACCGCCGGGTCGTCTACCTCGGCTCCTTCGCCAAGACCTGCTTCCCCGGGGCCCGCCTCGGCTACGTCGTCGCCGACCAGGAGGTGACCGGCCCGGGAGGCCGGCGCACCCTGCTGGCGGACGAGCTGGCCCGGCTCAAGAGCATGACGACGGTCAACACCCCCGCCCTCAGCCAGGCCGTCATCGGCGGCATGCTGCTGCGCCACGACTGCCGCCTGCGCGCCGCCAACGCCGCCGCCACGGCCCACTACGCGGCCGGGATGGACACGCTGCTGCGCGAGCTGGAACGGCACTTCCCGGCGTCCGCGCGCCGCCGCCTGGGGGTGTCCTGGAACCGGCCCGAGGGCGGCTTCTTCGCCGTCCTCACCGTGCCGTTCACGGCGGACGACGCGGCGATGGAGCGGTGCGCACGGGAGTACGGCGTGCTCTGGACGCCGATGGCGCCGTTCTACCCGGCGGGCGGCGGAGAGCACCTGTTGCGGCTCTCGATCAGTGGGGTGACGCAGCGTCAGATCATCGAGGGGGTGGCAAAGTTGGCCGCCTTCATCACGTCCTGCTGAGCGGAACGAAGAGAAGGGTCCGGCCTGTGACGGCCGGGCCCTTCTCGTCGTCCCGCTCGTCAGCGCACGCGGGTCGAGAACAGCCGCGCCGACCAGTACACCGACAGGACGGTCATCACGACGACGACCAGCAGCCCCTGCCAGACCACGGCGTCGCCGGCGTGCCCCGAGAACAGCGCCCGCATGCCCTCCACGGCCCAGTAGAAGGGGTTCCAGTGAGCGGCGGAGCGCAGCCAGTCGGGCGCGAGGGTGAGCGGCAGCAGCACGCCCGACAGGAGCGCGATCGGCTGCGCGATGGTGTTCACGACCGGTGCCATCGCCGCGTCCGTCGGCACCATGAGCGCGATGCCGAAGGAGATCGCCGAGGTCATCAGCGCCAGCAGGCCGAGCAGCAGGTAGGCGAGCAGGAGGTTGAGCGGGCTCACCCGCAGCCCGAACGGCAGCGCGATCAGCGTGATGAGGACGGCCTGCACCAGCAGCGCCACCATCTCCCGCAGCGCGCGCCCGAGCAGCAGCGCCAGCCGGCTCACCGGCGTCACCCGGGAGCGTTCGATGATGCCGGCCTTGAGCTCGCCGAGCAGGCTGAAGCCGGTGAACAGGCCGCCGAAGATGCACAGCACCGCCAACAGGCCCGGCACGTAGACCTGGTAGGCGTCGGCGTAGCTGCTCGCGCCCTCGGGGGCGAGCACCTTCTTGAGCAGGGGCGCGAACAGCAGCAGGTAGAACAGGGGCTGGATGATCCCGACGGCGATCCAGACCGGGGTGCGGATCATCAGCAGCAACTGCCGCTGGAAGACCAGCCAGGTGTCACGGGCGAGCTTCACGCGAACTCCTTCCAGGTGGCGGCTCAGGCGGTCTGCTCCAGCGAGCGGCCGGTGCGGGCCAGGAACACGTCGTCCAGGCTGGGCCGTTGGAGCTGGACGGTGCCGGGTGTGACGCCGGCGCCGTCCAGTGCGCGCAGCAGTCGCGGAATCGCGGCCGCGCCGTCGTCGAGGTAGAGCCGCAGCCCGTCCTCCCCCCGCAACTCCAGTCGGTGCAGGTACGGTTGGGTCCTCAGGACCTCGGCGGCGCGTTCGGCGGCGCCCTCGGTGGTGTCGGCCAGGCCGACCAGCACGACGTCCCCGGAGATCTCGCGCTTGAGCGCCTCGGGGGTGCCCTCGGCCACGACCCGGCCGTGGTCGACGATCGCCACCCGGTCGCACAGCGCGTCGGCCTCGTCGAGGTAGTGGGTGGTGACGACGACGGTCATGCCTTCGGAGCGCAGCCGCTTGATCTCCGCCCACACGTGCGCCCGGCTGGCCGGGTCGAGGCCGACGGTGGGTTCGTCGAGGAAGAGCACGCGCGGTTCGTGGATCACTCCGAGTGCGATGTCCACCCGCCGGCGCTGGCCGCCGGAGTACGTCGCGCACGGGCGGTCGCCGAACTCGCCCAGGTCGAAGGCCTTGAGCGCGTCCTCGGCGGCCCGGACGGCACGCGCCTTGGGGGCGCCGTGCATCCGGGCCTGGAGGACGAGCTCCTCGCGCGCGCTGACGCCGTCGGTGGTGCCGCCGCCCTGGGCGACGTAGCCGATCCGGCGCCGCACTTCCGCCGGGTCGGCGAAGAGGTCGGCGCCGGCCACGGTCGCCCGGCCGCCGTCGGGGCGGATCAGGGTGGCGAGCATGCGCAGGGTGGTGGTCTTCCCGGCGCCGTTGGGGCCGAGGAAGCCGTGGATCTCGCCCGCGTCGACGGCGAGGTCGATGCCGCGGACGGCGTCGACGGTGGTGTCCTCACCGCTCCTGCGGGAGGTCTTCTTGCGGTAGGACTTGCGCAGTCCCGTGGTCTCGATCAACCGGAACTCCCGTGCGGGGATGGGCGGCCGGCACACCGGTCCAGGTGCGGCCGGGCCGCTGTCGGGCGCCACCCTAGGGCGTCGGCCGGGCGGAGACAATGGCCTAGACCAATGGACGTGCGATCTTCCGGTCTGCTAAAGGGACCCGGCCGCGGGCCCGTCGAGCAGCGCCTCCAGCCGGTCGGCCGCCGTACGGGCTCCGCCGCCCGCCAGCAGCCCGGCGCCGACCCGGCCGGCCGCCGCCCGGTACCGCTCGTCGTCGAGGACGCCGCGCACCGCCCGGGCGAGCCCCTCCGGCGAGACCCGCGCGAACGGCACGCGCAGCCCCGCCCCCGCGGCCTCGACCTGCGCCGCGACGAACGGCTGGTCGTGCCGGATCGGCGCGGTGACCAGCGGAATCCCGTGCGCGAGCGCCTCGCCGACGGTGTTCATCCCGCCGTGGCAGAGCACCGCGTCCAGGGTGCCGCGCGCCATCATCTCCAGGATCGGTGCGCGGTCCACCGCGACGGCGTGCGGCGGGAGTTCGGGCAGGAGCTCGCGTGGCGCCGCGAACACCGGCTGCACGTCCTGCCCGCACAGCTCCAGCGCCCGGACGGCCCGGGCGTGGAAGTCCGCACCGAGCTCGCCGGCCAGCGTGCCCATGGTGACCAGGACGCGCCGGCGCCCGGGCAGCAGCCGCTCCCACGGGAACGACGGGTCGGCCGGCCGCTCGCCGTGCACCGGCCCGACCAGCGCGTACTCCGGTGGGTGTGCGCCGGCGCCGGTGAGGGCCGGCCCGGTGGTCGCGAGCACCAGCGCGGGGGAGAAGCGCGGGTCGGTGAACTCCTCCACGGGAAGCCCGGCCCGCTCCCACAGACCCTGGAGGAGCCCGGTCATCCAGGCCTCGACCTGCGGCAACGCCCGGTACGGTCGGCCGAGTTCCATCGCGCCCGGTGCGAAGCTCGCCCAGGGCAGCCCGTGCCGGTGTGCGACGATCGCGCCCGCCGGGGTGTGCTGGTCGACCAGCACGACGTCCGGCCGGTGCTCGCGCACGATCGCGTCCAGCGGCTTCGCGGTGAACCGCGCGTAGGGCACGATGAAGCCCTCCCAGAGCGAGCGCAGCGCGGCGAGCCCGTGCCCGCCCTGCGCGCGGAACGCCCGGGTGCCGGTGCCGAGGACGTGTGCGCCGGGCCCGAGGAGTGGACGCAGGACGGTCTCGGTGCCGGTCCACAGGACGTCGTGGCCGCGCTGCGCGAGCTCGGCGGCGATGCCCGCGGCCGGGTTCACGTGCCCGGTCAGCGGCGGCATGACGAAGAGGAACCGGCTCATGCTCCCGCCTCCCCGGAGATCAGTCGCTGCACGTCGCCCACGGTGAGCGCCTCCAGCGCGGCGAGGTCCAACCGGGCGCGCAGCGCGGCGAGATCGGCCCTCGCTCCGAACCGTTCGCGCAAACCATCGGCCAGCGCCGCGAGTTCGGTCTCGTCGAGCAGGAGGTCGCCGTCGAGCCGGGCGTCCGGCGTCACGCGGGACGCCCACCCGGGTGGTGCGGCGGCGGCCTCGACCAGCAGTGCGACGAGGTCGGGGCGGACGGATGCGGCCCCCGCGCATGCGGGAAGTTCGGGATCGTTCACGGGAAGGCTCCACCTGCTCGACGGCAAAGGGCGGGCGCGACCGGCGGCGGTGGCCAGTGCGGAGGAAAAGCGAAGGGAATGCGAGAAGCGCGAGGGGAATGCGAAGAGAAGGAGCCCGCGATCACTTGTGCGACCGGTCCGGGCGTGGGAATACTAGCCCGCGTGACCGCACTGGAGGCAGTGGCCGTTCACCTCCCCCCACACGCCGTGCCCATCGAGGCGGTGGGCGAGCGCATCGGCCTGACCCCACGTCAACTCAAACTCTTCCGCCGCTTCCACGGCCTGGACCAGCTGCGACTGGACCCGGACGGGACGCTGCCCGACCTGCTCGACGCCGCCGTCGACAACCTCACGGAGCTGCGCGGACGCGAACGGCACGTCCGTTTCGTGATCCACGCCCGCAGCATGCCGGTGGCGGTGCCCTACCCGCTCAACCCCCTGCACGACCTGATCGCCCGGCGCGGCCTCGCCCACGCCAACGCCTTCACGGTGACCCACCACGCCTGCGCGGTGGGCCTGTTGGCGATCGACCTGGCCGGCCGCCTGCTGGCCGGCGACCCGGACCCGGAGGCGCTGGCCCTCGTCGTCGCGGGCGAGAAGACCTTCACCAGGGACGCCCAGGTGGTGCCCGAGACGGGCGTCTTCGCCGAGGGTGCCGCCGCCTGCCTGGTCCGCGCGACCGGCGAGCGGCACCGCGTGCTGTCCTTCGCGGTGCGCCAGCGCCCCGAGTTCGACGGCCGGCTGGCCGAGGACCCGGACCTCCTCGCCCGCTACCAGCGCGAGTACCCGGTCGTGCTGACCGAGGCGATCGAGGCCGCCCTGGACCAGGCAGGTCTGGACCTCTCGGACCTGGCCGCGGTGCTTCCGCACAACGTCAACCAGGCCTCCTGGCGGATGCTGGCGCGCCGGATCGGGCTCCCGGTGGAGAAGGTGGTGCTGGACAACGTGCCGTCCGTGGGGCACAGTTTCGCTGCGGACAGCCTGATCAACCTCCACACCGCCACGACGCGGGGGCTGCTCCGCCGCGGCGACCGCTACCTGATCGCCGCCGCCGGGATCGGAGCCACCTTCTCCGCGATGACGGTCCAGTGCTGACAGTCCGTCAGCCTTTTCCCCTGGTCGTCATCAGTCACTTCAGCCACTTCCCACGTACGACGGGACGGTTCACCCATGTCGGAACCCGTGGTCCAGACCACTGACCCCGAGCTGCGCGAGCGGATCCTGCACGGCATCGGAGAGCTCCTGCCGCGCGTCCTCAAGCGCGAGCTGCCGGAGATCCCCGAGAACGCCTGCCTCTTCGACGACCTCGGCCTCACCTCGGCCGGCACCATCGAGCTGATCCTCGAACTGGAGGAGTCGCTCGACATCCAGGTCGACGTCGAGCAGATCACCGAGGAGGACCTGCGCTCGGTCACCAGCCTCGCCGACTACGTCGCCGGGCACGTCATCCCCGAGGACTGACCGGGTGGCCACGCGCGACCTGCGGATCACCCGGGCCCGGGCCCGGCGCTTCGACGGCCGGTCGGAACTGTCGCTCGACCCGGACCTGCGCGTCTTCGTCACCGACCTCACCCGCCCGTACGGCCTGCTGGTGCGCGAGGACCTGTTGCGCGCGGGCGTCGGCCACTCCTACGAGGAGATGGCGGCGGGCCTGCTGCGCGAGGAGCTGGCCGACGACGAGCCCGTCGACCTGCTGATCCTGGCCTTCGACTCGCCGGACGTCCGTCCGGGCGCGCCGTCCTCGCTGGCGCTGAGCCGCTCCTGTCCGGGGTCGCCGCTCGCGTTCGCGGTCTGCGACCAGGGGCTCGGCGCCGCCTTCACCGCGCTGCGACTGGCCGCCGAGCACCACCGCACCGGATTCTGCCGCCGAGCGGTGGTGGTCGTTGCCGAGCAGACGGCGCTGCACTACGCGCCCGGCGCACCGGTCCGACTGCCCGAGCGGCATGGTGCGGTGGTGCTGGTGTGCGAGGAGGCTCCGGGGGAGTCGATGGACATCCGCCAAATGCCGTGCACGGACGACCCGGAGAAGGAGGTCCGCATGCTCGCCGAGTCGCTGGAGCCGGGAACGGCGCTCGTGCGCGGCCCCGGCGTGGGCGGTCCGATCGCCCAGCCCTTCACCGGCGTGTGGGCGGAGCTCGCCGAGGGGCTACCGCAGCGCACCCCCGTCCTGGTCGCGAGCTTCGACCGCCGGCTGGGCGTGCTGAACACGCTCGCGCTCCCGTGACCGTCGACGTCTGGCTCATCCCGACCGACCAACCGGCATCAGTGGCAGAGGAGTTGTGGCACCTCCTCGACGAGAGCGAGCGCGCCCGGTGTGCCGGGGCGGACCCGGTGGTGCGCCGACGCTTCACCGTCGTGCACGGCGCCGTCCGCCAACTGGTCGGCGCCCGGCTCGGCGTGCGTCCGGCCGATGTCGTGTGGCGGCGCGGCCGGCACGGAAAGCCGCTGCCCGAGCGGGCCGACGGGCTGGAGGTGAACTACTCCGCCTCCGACTCCCTTGCCGCGCTGGCCCTTTCGGACGGGCGGCCGCTCGGCGTCGACGTCGAGCGGATCCACGACCGGCGAGTGGCCGGGCGGGTGGCGGCGCGCTTCTTCCCGGCCGCCGAGGCACGGGCCGTCCTGGAATCGGCCGAGCGCTTCACGGAGTTGTGGTGCCGGCGGGAGGCCTGTGCGAAGGCGTACGGTGGCCGGCTCGTGCAGTCCTTCGGCCTGCCCGTCGACGGTCCGTCGCCGCTGCTGCTCGCGGATGCGGGCGCGCTCGGGCCTGGGCCGGTGTGGCTGTCCGACGTCCCGGTTCCGGGGCCGTTCCGTGCCGCCCTCGCCGTTCTCGGCGAGTCGCCTTGTCATGTCAACTACGAAGTATGGCAAGGGAATTGAGAGCGGAATCCGATGTGCGATGTGGTCTGGACCAGTCGCTGAGGCCGCTGGTAGCGTCCGGGACACATTCCCGCCCCCCGGTCCGATCCGGGCAGGCCGAGAGGCGCGTGCGACGTGACACGGACCAGCCGACGGATCACCGTCCGGTACGACGGCGCGAGCAGCGGCACGGGCCCGCTCACGCTCGGCCAGGACAACATGCTCCGCTGCATCCGCAACGACGCCCCCGCGGCGATCAATCGGGAGTCCGTCTGGCCGGTGCCGGACGGCGTCACCGTGTCACAGGCCCTTCGCGCCCTGCGTGAACTCGTCGAGCGGCATGAGTCGTTGCGCACGTCCTTCCCCCGGGGGTTGGCGGAAGACGGCTTCCCGGACCGCCAAGTGGTGCACGCGGAAGGCGAGTTCGACGTTACGGTCGTCGACGCCGACGACGTTCCGGCCGCCGGGCTCGATCCGCTCGCCGAGGCGCTGGGACGCGCCGACGTGGCCCTGCCGTTCGACGTCGCCGCCGCTCCCCGGCTGCGCTTCATCCTGCTCGCCGACGGTGACCGTGTGCTGCGGCTGATCGCCGTCGTGTGCCACGCGGGTGCCGACGGAGCGGCCACCGCCGTGCTCATCGAGGATTGGCTCGACCTCGCGGCCGGCAAGGAGCTCCCGCCCGTCACCGCCCCCACCCCGCTCCGGGTGGCCGCCGTCGAGCGGAGCCCGCGTGGCCTGCGAAGAACCGACGCCGCCCTGCGGCACTGGGCGCGCCTGCTCGCCACCGGTCCGCTCACGCCCTTCGCGGACGCGCGGATCGCAGGCCCGCCGGACCGCGTCGGGGCCGTGCTGGTCCGGTCCGCCGCCGGGGCCCGCGACCTCGCCGCCGTCTGCCGCCGCACCGGCGCGGGGCCGTCCGTCGTCGTGCTCGCGGCCTTCGCGGCCCTGGCCGCCCAGCGGGCGGGCAGCCACGAGCTGATGATCTCGGCGCTCTCGTCGAACCGGCAGCGCGCCGCGATGGCCGACCACGTCGGCACCCTCGCGCAGGACGCGCTGCTGCTCCTGGACACCGGCGTCGCCGACTTCGACCGGCTGGTCGGCCGTGCCAAGTCGGCCGCGCTGCGGGCGTACTGGCACAGCACGCTCGACGCCGAGCAGGTCTGGCGGCTGGTCGAGGACACCGCGCACCTGCGCGGCGCCCGGTACCCCCGCCGGCTGGTGGTGAACGACGTGAGCCAGGCCGTCCCCGACGCCGTGCTCGACACGCGCCCGGCCCCGGCCGCCGACCCCGAGCTGATCAGGCTGCCCGACCAGCCGATCGGCGTCCGCCTGATGTTCACGGTCCTGCGGCACGGGGGCGTGCTGGAGTTCGTGCTGTCCGCCTGTCCGCAGGTGCTCGACGCCGCCGAGACCGAGGACTTCGCCCGCGGCCTGCTCGCCCTCCTGGCCGCCGCCGCCCACGGCCCGGTCCCGCTGGCCGCCCGGCCGGCGACCCTGCGGGCGGGGGAGTGGCGGCAGGTCGACGGCTCGTGGATCGACCTGGCCGCCCTCCGAACGGTCCTCGCCGAGGTCCTCGGCGCCGCCGCGGTCGTCGAATGCGTCGACGGCCGGCTCGTCGCCCGCCTCACCACCGGCGACCCCGCGCTGACCCCGGCCGTCGCCCACCGGGCCGTGGTCGCGGTGCTGCCCGGCCGGGACACGGTGATGGCGCCGCACCACTACGTCGTCCAAGGGCCCGGGGGCACGACCGAGGGCGACGGCCGCGACCCCGCGATCACCGCGCGCCTCGTCGGACTCGCCTGAAC
Organism: Kitasatospora sp. NPDC059408; assembly: GCF_042751525.1. Taxonomy (NCBI): domain Bacteria; kingdom Bacillati; phylum Actinomycetota; class Actinomycetes; order Kitasatosporales; family Streptomycetaceae; genus Kitasatospora; species Kitasatospora sp. NPDC059408. Next base: position 77,636 of record NZ_JBHYWI010000025.1, on the reverse strand, counting down.
CCGCACCTGCCTGGACCCCGCACCTGCCTGGACCCCGCGCCTGCCCGGACGCCGCACCCGCCTGGACCCCGCGCCTGCCCGGACGCGGCACGCGCCTGAAGCCCGCACCCGCCCGGACGCGGCACCCGCCTGAACCCCGTACCCGCCCGGACGCCGCACTTGCCCCGGCTCACCTGAACGGAGGAAGACCGAGCGCCCGTCGCCTCACCCCTGCGTGTCCTCCCACTCCCACGAGCACTCCGCCGTCGCCCCCGAGGTGAGCTCCCACGGGCTCGGCACCTCGTGCGGCTCCCCGTCGCCGTCCTGGACGGGGAGCCGGTCGATCACCGCGACCAGCGCGGGCGGCAGTTGCGGTGCCAGCCCACGGTGGCAGCGGGACAGGATGTCGCGCCGCACGTCGTCCGGCAGCAGCGGCCGGCTCACCCGCAACGGCCGCGGCCCGCGCGTGCGTTCGGCCGCGGCGAGCTGGTCCGACCAGGCGCGCCAGTAGTCCGCGTCGTCGGTCTCGCCGAGCATCAGGTGGTGCAGGTGCAGGCAGTACGCGGCGGTCCCGCTCCCGGACCCGGCGGCGAAGCGCCACCAGAACTCGGCGCCTTCCTCCCGCCCGGTCGCGTACAGCAGCGCGCCGAACACCTCGGCCCCCTCGGGCTGGATGCGGCGTGCGTTCACCAGCAGGTCGAGCCCGCGCGAGGCGTCCGGCGCGCCCAGCACCAGGGCCACCACGAGGCCCAGTTCGAAGGCGGCCTGCTCGTGCTCGGTCGGCAGGTGGGGCGGTCCTGCGGTGAGTCGGGCCTGACGCAGGGCGGCGATCCGCTCGGCGTGGGCGCGTTCGGGTCGGGGCACGTGGAACGGCGCGCGCCCCTGCCCGGCACTCCGCGCCCCGTCGGGCGGGGGAGTACCGGGGCCGTCGACCGGCGGGTGCGGCTCGGACTCGGGTCGTGGCCGGAGCGTCACTGCGCGCCCTCGCTGTCCGGGAGTTCGCCCACCCCGAGCCGCCGCGCCAGCCGCTCCCGGGCGTGCCGCAGGTTGGAGTGCACGGTGGCCACCGGCCGGTCCAGGTAGGCCCCGATCACCTTGACGTGCAGGCCGAGCAGGTAGCGCAGGACGATCACGTCCCGCTGGCGGTCCGGCAGTTCGAGGATCGCCGCGTACAGCCGCACCTCGTCCGCCTCGCTGTGCAGCAGCCCGTTCGCGACCTGCTTGAACGCCCCGATGACGGCCGCGAACGTGACCGCCTCGACCGCCACCGGCTCCTCGCCCGCGACCCAGTCGGCGATGTGCCGGTTCGCCAGCCGCCAGGCGTACGCGGCGGGCTCCTCGAACCGCAGCACCTGGGACCAGCACCGGGCGAGGTCCTCCTTGACCGCTTCCACCACGAGCGTGACGTCGGCGCGGTTGCCTATCCGGGTGAGCGCGAGGGCGTGCCAGGCGGGTTCGTGGGTCTCGCAGAACGCCGAATAGGCCAGCCCCATCCGGACGTTGACGGACTCGCCCGGCACCGCGAGGGCCTCGCGGCCACCCCTGTCGATCGTCATCGAGCCTGCTTTCCGTGGCACCGGCCGGTCGCCGGGCCACCCGAGGGTCGGGCTGTGTGCGCCCATCCTCATTCCATCAGCCCTGTCACTCCAGGCTGCAAAGCGAATACAGATTGTCATCTCATGGGAATGAGTGTCTGGTTGCGTACAAGGCTGAGCGGGACGGGACCGCGGTTGACCTCCGGCCGGCCTGGGCAGCAATCGATCACGTTGCGCAGCAGGCGCCGCACAGAGGAGAGCGATGAACCGGTACGACGGGGTGGACCTTCGGCTGAACGTCCCGCACTCGGCCCGGATGTACGACTACTACCTCGGCGGCTTCACCAACTTCGCCGCCGACCGCGAGGCCGCGGGCCAGGCGCTCGCGATCGCGCCGTGGCTGCGCGCCGCCGCCCGCGCCAACCGCGCCTTCGTCCACCGCTCGACCCGCGCCCTCGCGCTGGCCGGCATCGACCAGTTCCTCGACATCGGCACCGGCATCCCCACCTCGCCCAACCTGCACGAGACCGCCCAGGGGGTGAACCCGCGCGCCCGGGTCGTCTACGCGGACAACGACCCGATCGTGCTCTCCCACGCCCAGGCCCTGCTCGCCAGCACCCCCGAGGGCCGCACCGCCTACGTCGAGGCCGACGTCACCGACCCGGCCGGCCTGCTCGCCGCGCCCGGCCTGCGCGAGACCCTCGACCTCGCGCGCCCGGTCGCGCTCTCCCTCAACGCGCTGTTCCACTTCGTCCCGGACGCGCACGGCGCGCGCGAGGTGGTCGAGCACCTCAAGTCGGCGCTCGCCCCCGGCAGCGCGCTGGTGATGACGCACGTCAGCCCGGAGTTCGCCCCGGAGGAGGTCGCCCGGCTGATCCACATCTACGCGGCGGCCGGCACCGCCACCCAGCCCCGCACCCGGGCCGAGTTCACCCGTTTCTTCGACGGCTGGACCCTGATCGCCCCGACGATCGTCCCCACCCCCCGCTGGCGGCCGGCCCCCGACGACCCGGCCGTCACCGACACCGAGGCCGCATGCTACTCGGGTGTGGCCCTGAAACCGTGAGCCGGTCCGGGTGAGCCGGGCGGGTCCTCCGTCGCTCACCCTTCTCGACCACGCCCCCGTCCCGTCATGCCCCGCCCCCGTGGACCGTGCGGCCCCGCCCCTCCTGTCACAGACTGGTGGTGGATCGATGCTGCCCCCGAGGCTGGGAGAAGCATGCTGCTCGGACTCTCGACGGCGCTGGTCGCGACCGTCTGCTTCGGCTTCGGGGCGGTGTTCCAGGCGCGCGGGGCCAGGTCGGCGCCGCGCGCGGACCGGGTGCGGGCGGGCCTGCTGGCGGCGCTCGTCCGCTCGTGGCAGTTCGTCCTCGGCACGCTGCTGGACATCCTCGGCTTCGTGCTGAGCATCGTGGCGCTGCGCAGCCTCCCCCTCTTCCTCGTGCAGGCCGTCACCAACGCGAGCCTCGCCGTCACCGCCCTCGCCGCCGTCTGGCTGCTCGGCGCGCGGCTGCGCCGCGGCGACCTGGCGGGGATCGTGGCGGTGGTCCTCGGCCTGACGCTGCTCGGCCTGGGCTCGGGCAAGGAGGGCCGCGAGTACGCGCCGGCCGCGTTCCACTGGGCGCTGCTCGGCACGACCGTCGTCATGGTGCTGCTCACCGTCGTCCTCGTGCGGCGCAACGGGACGGTCGCCGCGGCCGGCCTCGGCCTGCTCGCCGGCGTCGGGTTCGGCGTGACCAGCCTCGCCGTCCGCGTGCTCGACGCGCACCGGCTGACGTCCGTGCTCGCCGACCCCGCCGCGTACGCCCTCGTGCTGGGCGGGCTCGGCGGCTACCTCGCGTACGCCCTCGCGCTGCAGCGCGGCACGGTGACCGCCGCGACGGCCGCCGGGACGGTCGCCGAGACCTTCGGCCCGGCCCTGGTCGGGGTGGTGGCGCTCGGCGACGCCGCCCGGCCGGGCCTCGAATGGTGTGCGCTGGCGGGCTTCGCGGTGGCGGTGGGCGGCACGTTCGTGCTGTCCCGGTTCGGCGAGCTGGAGGGGGAGTCGGCCGGGGCGCTCGCCCCCGAGGCCGGCACGCGGGCGGAGCCGGCGGTCCCGCCCCGCTAGTCCCGCCCCGCCAGTGCCACGGCAGTGTGCCCCGCGGGGCCCTCCCGGTAGCCCGCGCGGCGCCGCCGTGCGAAGGTGGCTTGCCGGACAAAACGGACGGCGTCCACGTAGGACAGCAGAGCGGCAGGTGCGCGATGGCGGACGAAGCCCACCGAGGGTCCCGACACCCGGGGGCGCCCGAACGCCCCGTGGTGCTGATCACCGGCGCGTCCTCCGGCATCGGCCTGGCCACCGCGACCCGCCTGGCCGAGGCCGGCTGGCGGCTGTTGCTCTCCGGCACCGACCGCGCCCGGCTGGACGAGCTCGCCGCCCGCACCGGCGGCGTCGCCCTGCCCGAGGACCTGAGCAAGCCGGACGGCCCGGCCCGCCTCGCCGAGGCCGCGCTGGAGACGGCCGGCCGGGTGGACGTGCTGGTCGCGAGCGCGGGCCTGGGCTGGCGCGGCGCGTTCCAGGACACCCCGTCCGACACCCTCGACCGGATGATCGAGGTGAACTTCGCCGCCCCCCTGCGCCTGGTGCGCCTCCTCCTGCCGGGCATGTTGGAACGCCGGCACGGGCGGATCGTCCTGCTCGGCTCGATGGCCGGCCAGGTCGGCGTGCGCGACGAGTCCGGCTACTCGGCGACCAAGGGCGGCCTCGCGATGTTCGCCGAGAGCCTCTGGTACGAGCTGCGCGGCACCGGGGTCGGCGTGCGGCTGGTGCTGCCCGGCGCGGTGGAGACCCCGTTCTTCGACCGCCGCGGCACCCCGTACCAGCGCGACCGCCCGCGCCCGGTGTCGGCGGAGCGGGTCGCGGACACCGTCGTGGCGACGATCCGCACCGAGCGCGACCGCCTGTTCGTGCCGCACTGGCTGGGCGTCCCGGCCCGCATCCACGGCGCCGCGCCGGGCGTGTTCCGCCGCATGGCGTCCCGCTTCGGGTGACGGCCCGCCACCTCCTCGCGGCCGCGGCCGCCGTCGAGCTCCTCCACCTGGCCCCGGCCGCCGTCCGCCTCCCGGTGCTGCGCCGCACGGTGGCGCGCCGAACGGCCGGGTTCGGCACGGCCCCCGGCCACGTCGCCCTGACCTTCGACGACGGACCGGACCCGCGCAGCACCCCGTACGTCCTCGACGCGCTCGACGAACTCGGCGCCCGCGCCACGTTCTTCCTCCTCGGCGCGATGCTCGACCGCGCCCCCGACCTCGGCCGCGAACTCGTCGTCCGCGGCCACGAGGTGGCCGTGCACGGCTGGCACCACCGGCAGCAGTGGTACCCGGCCCCGGCCCGCGACCTGCGTGAACTCCGGCGCGCCACCAAGGCGGTGACCGATCTGTGCGGTGCCCGCCCGCTCTGGTACCGGCCGCCGTACGGCGTGCTGACCGCAGGCCCCGCCCTGGCCGCCCGCCGCCTCGGCCTGCGCAGCGTCCTGTGGACGGCGTGGGGCCGCGACTGGACGGCCGAGGCCACCGGTGAGTCCGTCCACGCCACCGCCCGCCCCGGCCTCACCGGCGGCGCGACGCTCCTCCTCCACGACTCCGACTGCACCTCCGCCCCCGGCTCCTGGCGCGCCACCCTCGCCGCCCTCCCCCTCATCGCCGCCCACTGCCGCGCGCACGCCCTCACCCTCGGCCCCCTCCGCGACCACGCGGTGCCCCCGGACCGGCCGCCGTCCTGAGCGGCCGGTAAATCGCTCGGCCCGGTGGCCGCGCGCTCGATACCCTCGGCCCATGGCCCACGCGAAGACCTCGTACGTCTGCCTGCCCTGCCGGGCCACGTACAAGAAGCCCTACGGCGCGCTGGAGCGGATCTGCCCGCGCTGCGCCGCACCGATGTTCCACGCGGGTTCCGCCTTCGCCGCGCCCCGCCGCCGCGACACCGCGGCCTGGCGGACGCTGTCCGTGCTGCTGAACGCGGGGATCGGCTTCCACAAGAGCTGCTGCGGCGGCCCGGGTTACCGCCCGCGCACCCTGCCCGAGGTCAAGGCCCGGCTCGCCCATGCGCGCAGGACGGGCGAGCCGGCCCACAAGGCGCTGGTGCGTCGCGAACTCCCTTGACACTGCGGCGCCTTACCCCGGCCTCGTCCCGTATCCCAGTCGCGCCCTCACCCCAGCCCCGCCTTCTCCAGCGCCGCGCCGAACCCGGCGCGCCACGCGTCCGGCGTCGCGCCGACGGACGGCGCGGGCTCCGGGCGAGTCAGCGCGGCCAGGGCGTTGCGGACCACGTCGGCCGGGTGGGCGTTCGTCACGTCGGCGTGGCCGAGCTCCAGCTCGTGCTGCAGGTTGTCCCGTCCGTGCCCCTGGACGACGTCGAGCAACAGCATCCGCCGCCCCAGCGCCCGGGCCTCGCTGCACGTGTCGCCGGAGCTGGTGACGACGAGGTCGGCCGCGGCCATGAGCGCCGGGATCCGCTCGGTGTACCCGAAGGGGTGCAGGCGCGGTTCGCGGGCGGCGGCCCGCCGCAGCCGCCGTTCGAGCTCCGCGTTGCGCCCGGCCACCGCGAGCACGTGCGGCCCGGCGGCCGCGAGGGAGCCGGCGGTCCGGGCGAGCGGACCGAGTCCCCAGGCACCGGACATGAGGAGCACGCACCGGGCGTCCGGCGGCACGCCCAGCTCCGCCCGTGCCGCGGCGCGCCCCGGCGGGCGGTAGAACGGCGCGCGCAGCGGGGCGGGCAGCACGGCGATCTCCGCGTCCGGGCGGTAGCGCCGCACCGCGCAGGCGGCGACCTCGGAGGTGACGAGGAAGAGGTCCGTCCCCTCCTGCACCCACAGCCGGTGCGGGGTGACGTCGGTGCAGAACACGAAGTGCCTGAAGTCCCGCCCCGGCAGCCGGTTGACGGCCGAGGTCGCGGTGGCGAACACCGACACGACCAGGTCCGGCCGCTGCCGGGCGGTCAGTTCCCGCAGTGCGGGCACCAGCCGGGAGCGGGCCGCCGCGTCGGCGAGCAGCGCGATGCGGGCGCCGGGCCGCAGCGCGGAGAAGTGGAAGGCGTCGTAGACCCCCGGCAGGTCGAGCAGCCGCCGGAACACCGCCTCCCCGGCCGCGCCGGAGCGCTCGCCGAGCAGCGCCATCGCGTCGACGGTGTCGGTGGTCCAGCCGCGCTCCCGGAGCGTGTCGGCGCAGGCCCGGGCCATCACGTCGTGGCCCTGGCCGAGGGAGCCGGAGATCAGCAGTGCGTGCGGCACGAGCGGCGCCTCAGGAGCCGAGGGAGGCCCGGTACCAGTCCGCGTACCGCCGCACGCCGTCGGCGAAGTTCGTCCGCGGCGACCAGCCGAGGAGCCGCTTGGCCTGCGCCGAGGAGATCCGCCGGCCCGCGTAGTCGGCGGTGCGGGCCTCGATGTGCTCGATCGACACCGGCCCGAGCAGCCCGTCGACGGTGTCGGCGATGTCGCGCACCGAGACGGCGGTCGAGCCTTCCAGGGCGAAGGTCTGGTCCTCGGCGGTGGGGGACAGGGCCCGGACGTGGCCGTCGGCCAGGTCCTCCACGTAGACGAAGTTGCGGCTCTGCCGGCCGTCGCCGGCGATGGTGATCGGCCGCCCGGCGAGGGCCGCCTGCACGAAGCGGGCGACGACCAGTTCGTCGCGCATCCGCGGCCCGTACGGGATGCCGTAGCGCAGGATGGTGAAGTGCAGGCCGTACAGCTCGCGGTAGCTGTGCACGAGCATCTCGGCGGCGAGCTTGGTGGCCACGTACAGGTGCCCGCTGCGCTCCAGCTCGATCGGCACGTGCTCGTCCAGCTCCTGCTCGTCGCCGCCCAGTTGGTCCTCGGCGCCGAGCGCGGCGCCGTACACCCAGACGGTGCTGGCGAGCACGGTGCGGCTGAGGCCGCTGCGCCGGGCGGCCTCCAGGACGGTCGCCGTGCCGTCGATGTTGACGCGGACGGCGCGCAGGGGGTCGGTGCGGATCTGGTCGACGTCGGCCATCGCGGCCAGGTGGTAGACGACCTCGCTCCCGGCCAGGGCGGCGGTGAGGCCGGGCAGGTCGAGGACGTCGATCCTGGCGTGCTCGGCCTCGGGGTTGAGGTACTTGTCGGCGGTGTCGATCGCGAGGACGTCGTGCCCGGCCGCGACCAGCCGGTCCACGACGTGCGAGCCGATGAATCCGCATCCCCCGGTGACGGCTATCCGCACGGTCTCTCTCCTTGTCGGGCGGTCTTTCGGCTGATCTGTCGAGCGGTCTGAGCGGTCTGTCGAGCGGTCTGTGAGGCGGTCGATGAGGCGGTCGGTCGGGCGACGGATCGGTGCGGGTGGCCGGCCGGCCGCGGTCAGGCCAGCCGCCGCAGGACCGCCGAGACGGCCTCGACGACCTGCTCGATCTCGTCCTCGGTCATGTCGGAGTGCACCGGCAGGCAGACCTGCCGCGCGCAGACGTCCTCGGCGGCGGGCAGCGGGCCGCGCCGGTAGGGGGCGAGCACCGGCTGGAGGTGGAGGGGCAGGTCGTACACCTCGCCGGAGAGCCGCACGCCGTGCTCCTCGGCGGCGATCCGCTTGAAGTCGGCCCGGTCGACGCCGCGCGGCAGCAGGGCCACGTACTTGTAGTAGTTGCTGCGGCAGCCGACCGGTTCGGCGACCGGCTCCAGCCCGGCCAGTCCGGCCAGCGCCTCGTCGTAGCGGCGGGCGACGGCCCGGCGGGTCTCGATGAACTCCTTGAGCCGGCGCAGGTGGACGGCGCCGACGGCGGCGTTGAGCTCGCTCATCCGCCAGGAGTAGCCGGGCAGGACGTGGTGGTTGGTGCTGAACGAGCCCTTGCCCTGGTCGCGGTAGATCCGGGCCTCGTCGCGCAGTTCCGGCGACTCGGTGAGGATCATGCCGCCCTCGCCGCTCGTGGTGACCTTGGTCGGGTAGAACGAGAACGCCCCGGCGAGTCCGAACGACCCGGCGGCGCGTCCGTTGAGGCTGCTGCCGTGGGCGTGTGCGGCGTCCTCGATCAGCGGGACGCCGTGCCGGTTGCACAGCGCGCGCAGGTCGTCGACGGCCGGGGTGATCAGCCCGCCGATGTGGACGAGTACGACGGCTGCCGTATCCGGGGTGAGGGCCGCGGCGAGGGTCTCGGGGGACAGCGCGAGGGTGGCCGGGTCGACGTCGGCGATCACCGGACGGCCGCCCGCGTGCAGCACGGCTCCGGCCGTGGCGTAGAAGGTGACGGCGGGCACGACCACGTCGCGGTCCCGCACGCCGACGGTGCGCAGGACGATCTCCAGCGCCGACGTGCCGCTGGACACCGCGACGGCGTGCGAGGCGCCGTGCTCGGCCGCGAAGGCCTGCTCGAAGCGCTCGGTCCAGGGGCCGAGCGTCATCGCACCGGTGGCGAGGATCTCCGCCACCGCCTCGGCGACGGCCGTGCGGTCGCTCTCGTCGAACACGATGCGGGCGGCGGGTACGCCCATGGGGCACCTCCGGCGGCGGGCTGGGGTCAGCACCGATCGGGTGGGGTCGGTCCGGGCGTCCGAAAACGGCCGGGCCAGGCACATCACGCTACTTCGGCCGCCCGTGACCGGCCCGTTGTCGCCCCCGCACGGGTGACGCCCCCGCACGGGTGGCGCCCGCCACTGGGGGCACGTCGGGTACGCCGTCGGAAGCACCCGGGACTGCTTCGAGGGGAGGGCGTGCGCTCCGCCGTCCGGGGAGGTGACCTACTGCGTACGCAGTACGGGAAGTGTCTGCGCAGGGATGACGACGGAGCAGGGGCCGGCGACGAAGGATTGGTCACGCTGCGGAAGGACCGCGCCGACCGGCGCCCGGCCCTCCGCGGCGTGTTCCGCACCAGGTCGAAGACCGCGATCCGAAGGAGGCCGCTCTCCCGTGGCCACGTTGCTCTACCGCCTGGGCCGATGGGCCTTCGTCCGGCGCCGGCTGGTGACCCTCCTGTGGGTCGCCCTGCTGGCCGTCGGCGGGGTCCTCGCGGCCAAGGCGCCCGCCGCGCCCGACGACGGCTTCGCGATGCCCGGCACGGAGGCCCAGAAGGCCTTCGACCTGATGAACGAGCGCTTCCCCGGCGGCCACGCCGACGGCGCCTCCGCCCGCATGGTGTTCGTCGCCCCCTCCGGGCAGAAGATCACCGCCGGGCCGAACCAGCAGGTCGTCGAGAAGACGGTCGACGAGCTCGCGCACGCCGAGGAGGTCACCGGCGCGGTCAGCCCGTTCAAGGCCGGCACGATCTCCAAGGACGGCACCACCGCGTACGCGACGGTGAACTACTCCGTCAAGGCGGGCAAGCTGTCCACCGGCGCCACCAGCGCCCTGGAGCAGGCCGCCCAGCACGGCCGGGACGCCGGGCTCAAGGTCGAGATCGGCGGCACCGCCCTGGCGGCCAAGCCCGAGGCGGGCGGCAGCAGCGAGGCCATCGGCATGGCGCTGTCCGCGGTCGTCCTGACGATCACCTTCGGCTCGCTCGTCGCCGCCGGGCTGCCGCTGCTCACCGCCGTCGTCGGCGTCGGCCTCGGCATGGCGCTGATCACCGGGCTCGGCAGCGTACTCGGCCTGTCCAGCACCACCGGCACGCTCGCGATGATGCTCGGCCTCGCGGTCGGCATCGACTACGCCGTGTTCATCGTCTCCCGGTACCGCGCCGAGCTCGCCGAGGGCCGCACCCCGCAGGAGGCGGCCGGCCGGGCCGCCGGCACGGCCGGCTCCGCGGTGGTGTTCGCGGGCCTCACGGTGGTGATCGCCCTCGCCGGGCTCTCGGTGGTCGGCATCCCGCTCCTCGCCAAGATGGGCATGGCCGCGGCCGGCACGGTCGTCATCGCCGTCCTGGTCGCGCTCACGCTGGTGCCCGCCCTGCTGGGCTTCATCGGCAAGCGGGTGCTGCCGCGCAAGGTCCGCAAGAGCGCCGGGAACGCCGACGGGGCCTCCCCGGCCCCCGCGTCCGCGAAGGAGAACGGCGGCGCCCGCTGGGCCCGGTTCGTCCTGCGCCGGCCGGTCGCCGTGCTGCTCGGCGGCGTGATCGGCCTCGGCGTGCTGGCCGCGCCCGCGCTCGACCTGCGGCTCGGCCTGCCGGGAGACGAGGCCAAGCCGACCTCCACCACCCAGCGCCGCGCCTACGACCTGCTCTCCGAGGGCTTCGGTCCCGGGTTCAACGGCCCGCTGACCGTCCTGGTGGACGCCAAGGGCGCGCCCGACCCGAAGGCCGCCGCGAGCGAGGTCGCCAAGACGCTGTCCGCGCTGCCGGGGGTCATCACCGTCACCCCGCCGATGTTCAACAAGGCCGGCGACACCGCCCTGCTCAACGCGATCCCGGCCACCGGCCCGGCCGCCGCCGAGACCAAGGACATCGTCCACGCCATCCGCGGCCACGCGGCCGGCCTCAAGGCCGAGACCGGGGCGAGCGTCCTGGTCAGCGGCACCACGGCGATGAACATCGACGTGTCGCAGAAGCTCACCGACGCGCTCGTGCCCTACCTCGCGATCGTCGTCGGCCTGGCCGTGCTCCTGCTCCTGGTCGTCTTCCGCTCCGTCCTCGTCCCGCTCAAGGCCGCGCTCGGCTTCCTGCTCTCGGTGGCCGCCGCGCTCGGCGCCGTCGTGGCGGTCTTCCAGTGGGGCTGGCTCGCCGACCTGATCGGCGTCCAGCAGACCGGGCCGGTGATGAGCATGATGCCGATCTTCATGATCGGGGTGGTCTTCGGCCTCGCCATGGACTACGAGGTGTTCCTGGTCACCCGCATCCGCGAGGGCTACGTGCACGGCGAGCAGCCCGGCCAGGCCATCGTCACCGGCTTCCGCCACAACGCCCGGGTGGTCACTGCCGCCGCCTTCATCATGATCGCCGTCTTCGCGGGCTTCATCGGCATGAGCGAGCCGATGATCAAGATGATGGGCCTCGGCCTCGCCGCCGCCGTCGCGTTCGACGCCTTCGTGGTCCGCATGACGATCGTCCCGGCCGTCCTCGCCCTGCTCGGCCGCCGCGCCTGGTGGCTGCCGAAGTGGCTGGACCGCCTCATACCTGACATCGACGTCGAGGGCAGCAAGCTGCACACCGCCGCCCCCGAGCCGGTCCCGGTCCGGGAGTCCGTCGGCGTCTAGCGCAGTCACCGATTCGAACGGCCGCCGGGTCCAGGGTCACGGATTCCACGGCCACCGATTCGAACGCCCACCGATTACCGTTGCAGTCGGGGGCCGCCGCCGAGCGCACCGCCGCTCGGGCCGACGGCCCCCGACCCGCGACCCGGAGAGCACCCATGACCACCACCTGGCAGCGCCTGCGCCAGAACCACCCCCGACTGATGGACGTCGTCGGGGGCGCCGCTCTCGTCACCTCCACCGCCTTCGGGGCGACGCTCGACCAGAGCGGCCACTTCCACGGCCTCAACCCGCTCACCGGCGTCCTGTCGCTGGTCTCCGTCGTCGCCGTCTTCGCCCACCGCCGCCACCCGCTCGCGGTCGTCGCGGTCACGCTCGTCTGCTCCGTCCTGCTGACGCCGACCACCCCCAAGCTCACCCCCGCCCTCGCCACCCCGCTGCTCTGCGCGCTGTACTTCCTCGCCGTCCGCACGGACCGCACCACCGCGCTGCGCGCCTCCATCGTCACGGCCGTCGTGCTCACCGCGACCTCGCTGGCCGTCGACGCCGGCGGCCACTTCGGCGAGCGGCTCGGCGTCCTCGCCTGGGCCCTGCTGCCCGGGGCCCTCGGGGACTCCATCCGCAACCGCCGCGCCCACCTCGCCGCCATCGAGGAGCGCGCCGAACGCGCCGAGCGCACCCGCGAGGAGGAGGCCCGCCGCCGCGTCGCCGACGAGCGTATCCGGATCGCCCGCGACCTCCACGACGTCGTCGCCCACCACATCGCCCTCGCCAACGCCCAGGCCGGCATCGCCGTCCACCTCATGGACCGCCACCCCGCCCAGGCCCGCGAGGTCCTCAGCCACATCACCGACGCCACCGGCTCCGCCCTCCAGGAACTGCGCGCCACCGTGGGCCTGCTGCGCCGTGCCGAGGAGCCGGCCCCGCTCGAACCCACCCCCGGCCTCGACCGCCTCCCCGACCTGATCAACGCCTTCGAGCGGGCCGGCCTGCCGGTGCGGCTCAGCGTCCGGGGCGAGGCCAGGCCGCTGTCGCCCGGCGTCGACCTCACCGCCTACCGGATCCTCCAGGAGTCCCTGACCAACGTGGCCAAGCACGCGAGCGGTGCCGGCGCCGAGGTCACCATCGGGTACACCGAGAGCCGGCTCGCCCTGACCGTCGCCAACGGCGGCCCGCCGCCCGTCGCCGCCCGCCGGACCGTGCTGCTGCCCAGCCAGGTCCCCGGCGAGGGCGGCTTCGGCCTCATCGGCATGCGCGAACGCGCCGGCGCCGTCGGCGGACGCCTCGCCGCCGACCCGCGCCCCGGCGGCGGGTTCCTCGTCACGGCCGAACTCCCGCTGCGCACCGGCGCCCGCGACCCGGGCCCGGAGGCGGCCCTCCCTGATGCCTCCCACCCGGAGACCGGCCGCTCCGACGCCGCCCGTCCCGTCGCCGGCTGGTGCGACGCCGTCCGACGGGACTCCGCCCGACCCGACAAGGACCGCCCATGACCATCCGCGTACTGCTCGCCGACGACCAGGCCCTGCTGCGCGGTGCCTTCCGCGTCCTCATCGACGCCGAGGACGACATGGAGGTCGTGGGCGAGGCCGCCGACGGCCGCGAGGCGGTGGAGCTCGCCCGCGCCACCAAGCCGGACATCGTCCTGATGGACATCCGCATGCCCGGCGCCGACGGCCTCGGCGCGACGGCGGCGATCTGCGGCGACGCGGAACTGGCCGGCACCCGGGTGCTCATCCTCACGACCTTCGAGATCGACGAGTACGTGGCCCAGGCGCTGCGCGCGGGCGCGGGCGGCTTCCTCGGCAAGGGCGCCGACCCGAAGGAGCTCCTCGCCGCCGTCCGCACCGTGGCCGCCGGCGACGCCCTGCTCTCGCCCGCCGCCACCCGGGCCGTCATCGACCAGTTCCTCGCCCAGCCCGACCCGGCCGCCTCCGCCGCCGTCACCGCCGAGCGCCTCGCCGTCCTCACCGCCCGCGAACGCGAGGTGATGTCGATGGCCGCCACCGGCCTGACCAACGAGGAGATCGCCGAGCGCATGTACGTGAGCCCGTTCACGGTCCGCACCCACGTGCACCGCGCGATGGCCAAGCTCGACGCCCGCGACCGCGCCCAACTCGTCGCGATCGCCTACCAGTCCGGCCTCGTCCCGCCCGGCCGCCCGGCCTGAGTGCCACGGCCGTCGGGGTGTCACTGCCGTCGGGGCGTCGGGACGGCACGGCTCCCGGGCGGGCTACTTCCGGGCCAGCCGGAAGACGGTCACCAGGACGGCGGCGGTGAGGGCCAGCAGGATCCCGGCCTCCACGAGTTGCACGGGGACGAGGTCGGCGGAGGGGTGGTACTTGATCCAGGAGGCGGTGGCGCCGTCACAGGCGTGGTCCGCGGAGATGCACACCTCGTCGTTGACCCGGGTGCCGTCGGCCATGACCACGCCGTGGTCGATCAGCCACGCGTTGGTCGGCTGCGCCTCGTGCAGCGGCACCACCTTGTCCGTGATCGGGTAGAGGTACCGGCGGGCCCAGCTCATGGCGCCGAAGGCGGCTCCGACCGTGGCCGCCGTGACGAACATCGCGGGCAGCGTCCGGCGCAGCAACTGGCCGAGCAGCGCGCCCACCGCGAGGGCGAACAGGGACCAGGCCACCGGCGCCGGCCCGAGGGCAGGGTAGGTGAAGAACTGGAACGGCGGGTCGAAGGCGATCGGGCCGTGGACGACGTCCGTCCACCAGACCCAGCTCATCAGCGCGGCGATGACGCCGGTGGTGGCCAGCACGGCGAGGCCGGGCACGGCGAGCCGGACCGCGAGCCACCGCAGCGGGTGGACGGACTGCGAGCGGATGAGGCGGATCGTCCCGCGCTCGTGCTCCTGGGCGATCATCGGCGCGCCGACGAAGACGCCGACCAGCAGCGGGATCGCCGTGACGACGGGCTGGAGCACCTGCATGTACCAGAACGTCGGCCGGTTGATGGGGGCGAGCAGGGTCCAGCACTGGGTGCTGTTCCAGCTCGCGGGGCTGTAGCAGCCGGTCCTCCGGAGAATTCCGATGGTGTGCTGGCTGGCGATGTGGATCCAGAGCAGATCGGCGGCCGCCAGGACCAGCAGGGCGCCCATCGTCCGGAGGAGCGCGCGGTTCTGGCGGAGCACCACCCACGTCAGGCCGCGTATCCGCCCGGCGGCCGGGCGCGGGGCCGTGGACGTGGCGGCCCGGTCGGGCAGGACGTTCGTGCTCATGCACCCGCCTCGCTTCGCTCGGCAGGGGCCTTCGCCCATGCGCACCTCTTGATGATTCGCTCACTTCGTTCGCTCATGCCCCCGCCTCGCTTCGCTCGGCAGGGGCCTTCGCCCATGCGCACCTCTTGATGATTCGCTCACTTCGTTCGCTCATGCGGCGGCCTCGTCATTCAGGGTGGCGGACGGCTGTCCGGCGGCGGGGGAGCGGAGGTAGCCGAGCAGCAGGTCCTCCAGGCTCGGCCGCTCGCCCTCCCACGGTCCGTCCGGCGGTGCGTCGGTGCGCACGAGCGCGGTGGCCCGGCGTCCGCCGACGCGCCGTTCGACCAGGACGTCGGCGGGCGGGGCGGGCGCCTCGGCGGGGCCGGTGAGCAGCCGGTGCCCGTCGAGGATGTCGTCGAGGTCCCCGGCCAGCCGGATGCGGCCGCGCTGGACGAGCAGCAAGTGGTCGATGACGCCGTCGAGTTCGGGGAGGATGTGCGAGGAGAGCACGATGGTGGTGCCGCGGTCGGCGGCCTCGGCCATGAGCGTGCCCATGAGCTGGTGGCGGGCGAGCGGGTCGAGGTCGGCCATCGGCTCGTCGAGCAGCAGCAGGTCGGGCGTCTTGCCGAGGGCGAGCGCCAGCGAGACCCGGGTGCGCTGGCCGCCGGAGAGCGAGCCGATCCGCGCCCGCATCCTCAACTCGCCCTGTTCGACGATCCGGTGGGCCACCTCGTCGTCCCAGGCGGGGTTGAGCTCGCGGCCCATCCGCAGCGTCTCGGCCACCGTGAAGCCCGGGTAGAGGGGCTTGTCCTGCGCCACGTACGAGACGCGGGCGCGCAGTGAGGCCGTCGCGCCGGGTTCGCCGAAGACCCGGAGCCCGCCTTCGGTCGGGGCGACCAGACGGGCGGCGAGGCCGAGCAAGGTGCTCTTGCCCGCGCCGTTGGGGCCCACCACCCCGCAGATCCGGCCGGCCGGGACGGTGAAGTCGCAGCCGCGCAGCGCCCATTCCCCCTTGTACTGCTTGCCGAGGCCGGTGGCCTCCAATGCCGCCGGTTCGGCTGCCGCCGCTTCGAGGGGCGTTTCGGCCGGCGGTATGTTCATCGGGTCGTTCACCCGGTCCCCCACAGGTAGTTCTCAGTTCGGCGGTGCCGGGGAGACCCCGGTGCCGAAGCGCTGCTCCAGAACGGATGCCATCAGCGCGGCCATGTCCTCGCGCTCCAGCCCGGCCTCCCGGGCCCGGTCCACCCAGCCGACCAGGTCGGCGCGCAGTGGCCCGTCGGCGGCCGCCTCCGGCCGGGCGAGCGAGCGCCGGACGAAGGTGCCGAGCCCCGGCCGGGGCTCGACCAGGCCCTCGCGTTCGAGTTCGCGGTAGGCCTTCAGCACGGTGTTGGGGTTGATCGCGGTCAGCTCGACCACCTCACGGGCGGTCGGCAGCTTGTCCCCGGGCTGCAGGAGGCCCAGCCGCAGGGCCTGTTTGGTCTGCTGCACGATCTGCTGGTAGGTGGAGACGCCGCTGCGCCGCTCGATGCGGTACTCGATCACCCCGTTGCGGCCTTTCACTAGTTCAATAGTGGAATGGTGGCCCACCGCGGCGCGCGGGTCAAGCCGGACCCGGGAGGTCCGGGAGAGCCTCCGGTCGGACGGCGGCTCGGGTCGATCGGCGCGGCTGCGGCCGGTCACGGCCGCTTCAGCAGGAGCAGGCCGTTCTGGTCGATCAGCGGCCGGTACCCGCGCTCCCGGTACTCCGTCACCATGTGGAGCGTGGCGGCGATGGCGCACGGCGACTGGACGGTCGGGTCGTGCAGGTCGACGGCGACCCACTCCGGGCCCGGGCCGTCCGGCGGCCGGCAGACCAGGGTGACGACCGCCCGATCGGTGAGCTGCGCCGCCAGCCGGTTGGACGATGCGACGGTGGCGTCGTCGGGTATCAGGCCGAGCATCGCCCGGGTCTCGGTGAGGCGCGGCGAGGTCCGCCAGGCCTCGGGCATCACGACCTCGTGCAGCGGGTAGAGCGGCAGTGTCACGGCCGTCACCAGCGCGCTGACGGCGAGCGCGCGCCGGATCCGGCGGCGGTCGGCCCGCCGGATGACGTCGATGAGGGCGCCGACCGCGATCGGCATCAGCACCGCGCTGTAGTGGTAACTGACGCCCCAGTAGTTGGGGTTGGCGGACAGCAGGCGCCAGGCCAGGGTGGGCACGCAGAGCAGGGCGAGCGGCGAGCGCAGGCCGAGGAAGCCGGCGGTGGCGGCGAGCAGGAACAGCAGCAGCCACTTGACCGGGGGCCAGACCAGCCGCGCGGCCATGGCTCCGGCCGAGGGGTGTCCGCCGCCGTCCACCTGCTGCCAGTAGTCGAAGCCGCCGGTGGGGTTGAACGACGGCAGGATGACGAGCACGGTGAGGGCGGTCGCGGCGAGGCCGGCCGCCGCGAGGGCCAGGCCGGGCGCCGGGCTGCGGCGGTCCTGCCGGGCCTGCCAGGCGATGAGCGCGCCGACCGCGGCGACGGTCAGGCCGAGGTCCTCCTTGACCAGCAGCAGTGGCAGCGACCACAGCGCGGCCGCCAGCGGGCGGCGCCGGCCGAGCGCGGTGACGGCGAAGGCGAGCAGCGGGACGGCGAAGGCGATCTCGTGGAAGTCGTCGGCCGCCGCCCGGACGATCCCCCAGGAGGCCCCGGTGGCGCAGCCGATGGCGAGGGCCACCCGCGGTCCGGCCGCTTCGTGCGCCCAGCGGGTGAGCGGGACGACGGCCAGGGCCATGAGCAGCGCCTGGGCGACGATCAGCGTGACCGGGGTCGGGAAGGCCCGGTAGAGCGGGGCGAGGGTGGCGATCAGCGGGTGGAAGTGGTCGCCGAGCAGGTGGTAGCCGGGCCCCTTGAGCGGCACGACCGGCGCCCGGCCGTGTGCGTAGGCGCGGATGGCCTGTTCGAAGATGCCCAGGTCGTAGGCCTTGGTGAGGCCGCGGCGGTGCCGGTTGACGCCGACGCACGCGTAGAGGGCGGCGAAGCCGGCGGCCAGTCCCCAGGCGAGGGCGGCGGGGCGGCGCAGGACGGCGAGCCGCCGCGCGAGGAGGCCGGGGAACGGCTGGGGGTCGGGGTGGATCGGGCGGGCTGGCGAGAGGACCGCGTGCATCGGGAAAGTACCCTTTCACTATTCGATTAGTGGAAGGGTGATGGAAGGGGCGAGGGCTCGTCAATCCCGGTCCGGCGGCGCCGATCGGGCCCCCGGCCTGCGCGAAAACACCCTCCGAACGGATGTGCAGCGAGTAGTGTGCCGGTGACTCAGAATGAGGAGGGGCTCGTGGAAGCGAACGAAACGGCGGGCGAGGTGCGGGGTCTCCGGCCGTGGCCGGGGAGTGCGAGGCGCGGATCACGCGCGTTCGAGGAACGTCTGGCCGACCTGCTCCGACTGCTCGACATCGAGGTCGCGCCGGGGGCGGACTTCACGGACGCGGGGCGCTGGGAGGTCCACAAGGCGCTCGCCGGACGGGCCGAACTCCCCGAGGAGTACTTCGAGGCGCTGCTGAACGCCGCGGTCTACGACCCGAACCCGAGCTTCAACCGGCGGTTCGTCGAGCCCGCCCTGACGGGCTTCGGCCGGCGCCGGGTCCGGATGGCGCTGCTCGCCCGGCTGCGGACCGGCACGGACGAGGAGCGCGCGGGGGCGGCGCGGGCCTGGTACTGGACGGCGCTGTCGGCCGGCGACCGCTGGACCGACCCGGACGACGGCGCGAGCGTGCGCAACGCGTGGCACGAGGCCGCGCTGCGGGAGTTCGTCGCCAACGAGGACCAGGACGTCCGCCGCAGCATCCTCCCCGGGCTGCCGCTCGTCCCGCGCGCGTACCCGGCCGAGCTGCACCCGCTCGTGGAGCGCGCGGTGGAGATCGCCAGAACGCACCCGGACGAGTACATCCGTGAGCGCGCCGAGACCCAAGTCGCCCTCTGACAAAGGGCGTTGGCCTTCGGCGTGCTGCGGGCCGGGTCTCGGCCGCCGCTCAGGCCTCCGGCGGGAGCGGGAGCGGGAGTGTGAGCGGGAACGCGAGCCGGTAGGCGTACTCCTCCGGGCCGCGGCGGAAGACCAGCCGCACCCTGAGCTCCGCGGCCTCCGCGGCGACGGCGGGCTGCCCGGAGACCGTCCCCTCCGTGCGCAGCCCGTCGGCGCTCAGGCCGTGGGCGCCGCCCGTGCCGGTGTAGCGGTGGCCGAGGTCGTCGTCGGCTTCCAGGCGGAGGGACAGCCGGGAGGCGACGGGGGAGGGGATGTGCAGGTCGCCGGGCATGGGCGGGGTCACCGAGTACGCGACGGCGAACGCGTCGTCCGCCCGTGCCAGGCCGTGGACGGCCAGCTGGTACCGCCCGTCGAGGATCGTGATCCGCGGGGTGTCCGTGGGGTCGACGACCGGGGCCGTCCGCTCGCCGAGCCCGTTCATACGTCCACCCCGTTCCGCCGCGCTCACCTCACCACGGTGGCAAAGCGTTGCGCGGGCGGGCAAGGGGGACGACATCAGGGTGCCGTATGGATCGGGTCGGGGGAAAGCGGGACCGGTGCTCGGTGGGGGTGCGCGCGGAGCGGGCGCCGCGTGCGCCGGGCGTGATGTGTCTGCGCCGCGCCGGGCGGTGTGCGTCTGCGCTGCGCCCGTGCGGGCCCGTCGCACTGCGCCGGTTCGCGCGCCGATCGCCGCGCGGGCGCGGTGATCGGCCGCATGCGCTCCACGCCGGGTTCGGCCGGGTGGCACGGCCTGTGCCAGCATGTGCCGCGTGACCGAACGACAGCCCGCCCCCGCCGAGGTCGAGATCCTGGCGCCCACCGGGATCCGCCTCGTCGAGACCGCCGCCCCCGACCTCACACCGGAGGAACGGACGGCGATGGACCGCGCCTGGGCCGAGGCGGTGCGGGCCAACCCGACGTTCTTCGACGGCCCGGTCGCCGTCTGCGCGGGACTGCGGTCGGACGGTCCGCAGGACCTCGAACTCGGCTGGGCCCGTACCACCTACCGGCAGTTCGTCCTGCGCCGGGTGCCCGGTGCGACCGGCTGGCTGCCGGCCCTGTTCGTCGCCGTCGTCCAGCCGGCCGACGACGGCCGTGTGCTGGTCGGCCGGATGGCGGGGCCGACCGCCCACCCCGGCCGCTGGGGCCTGCCCGGTGGCAACGTCGAACCGCCGACCGGCGACGACCTCCTCGACGAACCGGCCCTCCAGCGCCACGCCGCCCGTGAACTCCTGGAGGAGACGGGCGGCGACACGGACCCCGGGGCGCTGAGCCGGTGGATCGTCGTCCACACCACCAACGGCAACGTCGGCGTCCTCTACCTGGCCCCGCCGCGCTCGGCCGTCGCGCTGCGCGAGGACTTCGAGGCGATGCTCGCCGACGAGCGCTCGCGCGGCGTCGAGCCGGAGTTCGACGGGATGGCCCTCATCGCCACGCCCGAGGAGGCCGCCGCACTGGCCGGCCCGCGGGTCGACTACCTCCAGCCGGTGCTCCGCCGGTACGCCGAGCACCACCGCGCCACGGCGGCCGGGCGGCTCAGGCGGCAGGCGGGGCGGGCATCCGGTCGTCCGACAGGCCCAGGGTCTCCTGCATCCGGGCCTGGCGGCGGCGGCCCCAGGTGATGGTGAAGAAGATCAGGCCGCCGAGGAACACCCACGGCATGACGCTGCTCACGGTGACCATGGCCTTGGTCGAGAGCACGTAGGTCAGCGCGATCCGCAGCGCCGACTCCACGACGAACGCGACGCCCCAGATGACCGTCAGCAGCCGCTGGCCCCGCCGGAAGCCCTCGTGCACCCACAGGCCGTTCCAGCGCTCAACGCCCTCGGCGGTGCCGCCGGCGGCGAACTTGCGGCCGAAGTAGAACATCGCCGGGCGCGGCGCGAACAGCGTGGCGAGGAAGCCGAGGCCGATCAGACCGGTCAGCGCGGAGTCCTTGATGAAGATCAGCTCGGTGGTGTTGTACGCGAGCGCGCTGAGCGCCCCGAGGACGAGCGTGACCAGGGTGAAGATCCCGAACTCGTCGAGCCTGCGGTGCAGCAGGAAGTACACGCCGAGGTCGGCGACCGGCCAGGCCGAGGAGATCAGCAGGGCGTTGGCGTCCGACGTGCCGTGCCCGCTGAGCGCGTTGAACGTCAGCACCGGCGCGAGGATGTTGAACAGCAGCGTCGGCCCCCAGTCCAGCAGCACCCGGAGGGCGCGTCCGGGCCTGGGGGCGGGGCTTGAGGCGGGCTGGGACATGGGACTTCCTCCTACGGCCTTCGGGCGTGCCGCGCCAGGGTGCGGTTGGCGGCGGACGAGAGTCTGACGGCCCGTGGCGTGCTGTGGGAAGATCGCCGGCGGGCAGCATCCGGCCAGTGGCAGGATCGCGCCAGCGGGGGACATCGGGGGAGGTCAGAGGGTGTACGAGGGCTTGGGCCTCGGGCGGGACGCCGGGGCCGTGTACGGACTGATGCTGGGTGAGGGCGTGACGCACCACGCCGAGATCGCCGCGCGGCTGGGCCTGACGGCCGGGCAGGTCGGGGACGCACTGGACCGGCTCGTCGCGGCGGGGCTGCTCAGGCCGTCCATCCGGACGCGGCCGGAACCGATCGCATGGCCATCGGCCGATCCGCCGGCCGATCCGCCGGCCGATCCGCCAGCCGATCCGCCGGCCGACCCGCCGGCCGACCCGCCGTCCGCAGAGTCGCCGGCCCAGCCACCGAGCGAGCCACTCACCGCGCCGCCCGCCGTCTCGCCGCCCGCCGGCTCCGGGGCCGGCTGCGCCGACCCGGCGGACGCCGGCCCGCTGTGCCTCGCCGACCCCAGCGAGGGCCTGCGCGCGCTGCTGGCCCGCCAGGAGGCCCGACTCCTCGCCCAGCAGGCGGAGTTCGACCGCACCCGGACGACCGTCACCCGGCTCCTCACCGAGTACGCCATGGCCGAACCGGGCATCCGCCACCGCGACACCGAGCGGCTGATCGGCCAGGACACCGTCGTCGCCCGCATCGAACAACTCGCCCGCGGGAACCGGTTCGAGACGATCTCGTTCCAGACCCGGACCGGCGGCGCCGTCGCGACCACCAACGCACTGGGGCTCACCCTCGATGGTCTCGCGCGCGGCATCCGGATGCGCTCGGTGTACCCGGACAGCGTGCGCCGGCACGAGCCGAGCCTCGCCTACGCCCGGGTCCTGACCGCGCACGGCGCCGAGATCCGCACCGTCCCGGTCACGCCGCTGCGCCGGATGCTGGTCTTCGACCGGACGGCGGCGATCGTCCCGGCGACGCTGGACCCGGACTGCCTGGACGCCGTCCTGATCACCGCCCCCGGTGTGGTCGCCGCGCTGCGGGCCCTGTTCGAGGCCGTCTGGGAGACGGCCGAGCCGCTGGTCGCCCCCGGTGGCGCTGCCGGCGTCGCCGGGGGCGAGGCCGTGCCGGGCCCGCGCAGCGACGAACTCACCCGTCACGAGCGCGGTCTGCTCGACCTCCTCAGCCAGGGCCTGACCGACGAGGCGGTGGCCAACCGGCTGGCCCTCTCCGTCCGTACCGTCCGCCGCAACACCGCCGCCCTGATGGCCCGCCTCGGCGCGCGCAGCCGGTTCGAGGCCGGTCTCCGCGCCAAGGAGCGAGGCTGGCTCTGAAGGTCCGTCATCAGCCCTTGACCGCCTGATGGTCTGGACCAATATGTGGAACGCGGGGACGGCCGCGGCCCCGGCGTGTGATCGTTTGCCGTATGTCGACCTTCCTCTCGTACACCTCCTACGACGGGTCCCGGATCAGCTGCCAACGTGCGGGCCGGGGCGAGCCGTTGGTCGTCCTGCCCGGCGGGCCCGGGATGGCCCCGGGGTACCTCGGCGACCTCGGAGGCCTCGGCCGGCGGCGCACCCTGGTGCTCGTGCACCCGCGCGGGACCGGGCACTCCGACGTACCGGCGGACCGGGACACCGTGTCCTTCGTCCACCAGGCGCGCGACGTCGAGGCCTTGCGCCGGCACCTCGGCCTGGAACGGATCGACCTGCTCGCCCACTCGGCGGGCTGTCTCACCGCGCAGGAGTACCTGGCCGCCCACCCCGACCGTGTCCGCCGGGCCGTGCTCGCCGCACCCGTCGGCAGGGCGGCGCGCGAGGCCGACGAGGCCGAACTGGCGGCCCTGCGGGCCTCGCGCTCCGGCGAGCCCTGGTACGCGGACGCCGCCGAGGCCGACCGCCTGCTCGCCGAGGGCGGTGCGGGCGCCGCCGGACCGGCCGCGCTGCAGCGCCGCATCCTGCCCTTCTTCTGGCACACCTGGACCGCGGACACCGCCGCCGAGTACCGTCCGGAGCACGCCTGTTCGCTGCCGTGGTACCGCGAGGCCTTCTACGCCGGCTCCGCCGCCCCGGAGGAACTCCGCGACCGGCTGGCCCGCTTCACCGCCGCCGCGACGCCCGTCCTGGTCCTGGCCGGTGCGTTCGACGGCATGATCGGCACCAACCCGGCCCGGGCCGTGGCCGCCTGCCACCCCCGGGCCCGGCTGGAGGTGCTGGCCCGCTCCGGCCACCGGATGTGGGTGGAGGAGCCGGATCGGTTCGTCGGCCTGGTCGAGGAGTTCCTCGGTGCCGCGGAGGCTCCCGTCGCCGGGGGACTCCTCAGCCCGTCGCCGCGGTGATGTCGCCGTTGGACGTGGTGAGGTCGAGCCGGTAGCGGCCGCCGGGGTCGTCCCCGACCCCGACGCGTATGTTCCCGTGGCTCGTCGACGTGCTCACGTGGTAGGCGGCGGCCGGGACCGTCACCGTGATGGCGCCGTTGGACGTCCTGGCCGTAATGTCCTGCGCGGTGGCCGGGGTGAGCCGGATGTCGCCGTTGCTCGTGCGGGCCTGGATCCGCTCGCCCCGCAGGGTGGTGCCCACGATGCTGCCGCTGGAGGTGTGGACGTCGACCGGCCCGCCGACGTCGTCGAGCGTGATGCCACCGGCGCTCGTGTGCACGGCGACCTCGCCGACCCGGGAGAGCCGGATCTCCCCGGCCGACGTCCGGCCGCTGATCGGCAGCCCGGCCGGGGCCTCGACCGTGTAGCTGACCGAGCAGTCGTCCCCGCAGCCGCCGAGCACCAGCGTGCCGTTGTCCACCCGCGTGGTGCCTTCGGGCTTGCCGTGCCCGTACTCGACGGACCGGTGGACCGACACCTGCGCGGCCCCCGGCCTGCCCTCCACGGTGACGTTCCCCGCGTCGGTGTCCAGTCGGACGGCGGTGATCCGGTCGGAGACCGTCGCGTCGTCCTGGAAGCTGCTCTTCGTCGGCGAGCAGCCGCCGAGAGCCGCGACGGCCAGTGCGACCGCCCCGGCGACCACGACCGCCCCGGCGTACCGGTGCTGCGACCCCATGTCCAACCCCCTGTCGTCCGAAATTCCGTACACGAGGGACGGTAGTCGCGCCGCCAAGCCCGGGGCGATAGGGCCAGCCCCCCAATTCCCCTGGAGCAGGCACCACCATCGGACCGGTACCCAGGCCCCCGACAGCACGACCGGGCACCACCGGCCGGCGCAGCCTTCAGACCCCCGAAGTCCCCGAAGTCCCCGAAGTCCCCGGCGCCCCCGAAGCCCCCGGCGCTCCCGAAACCGCCGACGCCGCCGGTACGGGCTCCGCCGCCCGCCCGCGCCGGGGGAGCAGCAACGGGGTCGCGAGCAGGCACAGCCCGGCGAGGCCGAGCGCGGCCCGCGGACCGGTCACCCCGGCGAGCACGCCCCACAGCGCGGTGAGCACGGCCGTCGCGGCCTTGGCGCTCACCGACCACGCGGTGAGCACGCGGGCGGCCCGGTCCGGCGCGACCCGCTCCAGCCGGTGGGTGGAGTACACCGGGTTGAACACCCCGATGCAGAGGATCATCCCGAACTCCACGGCCATCACCAGCAGCATCCCGGGCCCGCCGGGACCGACGAGGACCAGCCCCGGCAGCCAGCACGCCCGCAGCGTCCCGGAGACGAGCAGGACCCGGCGCCGCCCGAACCGGGCGACCAGCGGCCCGGACAACCGGGAGCCGACCAGCCCGCCGAGGCACGGGACGGCGAAGGTGAGGCCGTACTGCCACGGCGCGAACCCGAGCGGCCCGAGCAGCAGGACGGTGAGCACCGGCTCGGTGGCCATGATCAGGGCGTTCACCAGCACGGTGTTGAGGAAGAGCGGCCGCAGCTCCGGATCGGCGAGCACGAACCGCCAGCCCTGGAGCAGGTCCCCGGCCCGCAGGCGCGCGGAGCCGCCGCGCGGGGGCCGCGCCTCCCGGCCGCCGATGGCCCGGATGCCGAGGGCCGAGAGCAGGTAGCTGACCGCGTCCGCCGCGACGGTCGCGACCGGGCCGAGCAGCCCGACCGCCGCGCCCCCGAGCGGCGGCCCGAGGACGGTCGTCGTCCACATCGTCGACTCGAAACGGGCGTTGGCGGCCAGCAGCCCCTCCGGCGGGACGATGCTCTTGAGGTACGCGCCGGAGGCCGCCCCGAAGGTGATGTCCGCCGCCGCGACGGCCACCGACACCGCCAGCAATTGGCCGAAACCGAGCCACCCGAGCGCGTGGGCGGCGGGGATGCTCAGGAGCGCCGCGCAGCGGAGCAGGTCCATCCCGATCATGACCGGCCGCTTGCGCCGGAACTCCACCCACGGCCCGAGTGGCACGGCCACGACCGCGCCGACCGCCGCGCCCGCCGCCGCGAGCACGGCGACGGCCGACGCCCCGGCGTGCAGCAGGTGGACGGCGATGAACGGGAACGCCCCGAACGCCAGCCGGGTGCCCATCGCGCTCGTGCCGTACGCGGCCCAGAGCCAGCCGAACGCCCTCCCGAGCGACTGCCTCCCCTGCGCCTTCCCGCTCAAGGACCGCCCGCTCAAGCACTGCCCGTTCAAGGACTGCCCGCCCAAGGACTTCCTGCCCCACATCCCCCGCGCACCCCTCTCGGACCGGAACCACCGGCGGTACAACCGAATGGCGACCGGGAGCATCAAACCGGCCCGCCCCACCAGGGATCAAACAACCGCGGGCCCGGCACGGTACAACCATCCGTTGTGCCCTTAGGCTTCGCGGCATGGACCTCAACGCCGTACGGACCTTCGTGGCCGCGGCCACGGCGGGCAGCTTCCAGGACGCCGCCGCCGAGCTGGCCGTCACCCAGCAGGCCGTCTCGAAGCGCGTCGCCGCGCTGGAGCAGGGCCTCGGGGTGCGGATGTTCCACCGGACCCCGCGCGGCGCCGAACTCACCATCGACGGACAGGCGTTCCTGCCCCACGCCCGCGAGCTCCTGCGCGTCGCGGAGCGGGCCGCCGCCTCGGTGCGGCCGGGCAGCCGCGCGTTGCGCGTCGACGTGATCGCCTCCCGGATCGCACCGTCGGGACTGCTGCGGGACTTCCACCGCGCCCGCCCGGACGTCGAGCTCGACGTGGTGCACCTGCACACCGCCGACGACGCCGTCGCCGCGCTCCTGGCCGGGACGATCGACGCCTCCTTCCGCGCCGTCCTCGCCCCCGGCCGGGAGCTGCCCGAGGAGATCGCGACGGCGCACGTCCTCGACGAGCCCCACGACCTGCTCACCGGCCCGGGCCACGCCCTCGCGAACGCCCGTTCGGTGACGCTCGCCGGGCTCGCCGGCCACCGCATCTGGATCCCCGGCAGCGCGCCCGGCACCGAGTGGGGCGCGTACTACGAGGACCTCTGCGCCGCGTTCGGGCTCACGATCGAGGGCACCGGCCCCAACTTCGGCTCCGACGCGCTGCTCGACGTCATCGCCGACACCCCGGGCCTGGCCACCCTGGCCGGAGCCCGCACCCGCCTGGTCTGGCCCGCCGGCCACGACCTGCGCCGCGTCCCGGTGCACGACCCGGTCCCGGTCTACCCGCACTCGCTGATCTGGCACCGCGACAACCCGCACCCCGCCCTGCGGGCGCTCCGCACCCACCTCGCCGCCATCCCGGACGCCCGCCCCGAGGGCCCCACCTGGGCCCCGGACTGGGCCCGGCGGTAGGTGGTCCCGCACTCAGGGCCGGCGGTCGTGCGAGCACCGATCGCCCGTGCTCCCCGTGTTGCTCCCGCCGCCGACTCCGTGCCCGTGCTGTCACCCGCTCGGGTGAGCGGATCGCTCGTCGGGCGTAGCCGGGGCTTCCGGCGGAGGATGGGAGTCCCAGGTCGTCGACGGGAAGGCGGACGGGTCATGGTGATCGGCATGGCGGACATCCGGGAGTGGCGCGGCCAGGCGGTCGTGGACGAGAAGGGCGGCCGGATCGGCTCGCTGGAGTCCGTGTACGTGGAGACGTCCACCGACGAGCCCTTCTTCGCGACCGTGACGGTCGGCGTGATGTCCGGGCGCCGGCTGGTCTTCGTCCCGCTGGACGGGGCCGTGGTCGGACCGGGCTACGTCAAGGTCGCGTTCCCGAAGAGCGTCGTCAAGCAGGCGCCCGCGATCGGCACGGACGACGTCCTGCCCGCCGTCGACGAGCCCGCCGTCTTCGCGCACTACGAACTCCCGTACGCGACCGGTGCCGGCGGCGAGCGGCGCC
Organism: Kitasatospora sp. NPDC059408; assembly: GCF_042751525.1. Taxonomy (NCBI): domain Bacteria; kingdom Bacillati; phylum Actinomycetota; class Actinomycetes; order Kitasatosporales; family Streptomycetaceae; genus Kitasatospora; species Kitasatospora sp. NPDC059408. The sequence continues at coordinate 50,347 of NZ_JBHYWI010000025.1, read as the reverse complement.
TGGCGAGGCGCTGAGGGCGGTGGCCGGCCGGGGCCCCGGCCCGGATACCCCACCGGGTACACTGGCCAGTCGACAGCCGACGTGAAAGGTGGCCCGGACATGCAGGTGGACGAGGAGGCGGTCGGCGCGGTCCTGAACCGGCTGCGTCGCGCGCAGGGCCAGCTGGCCGGTGTGATCGCGATGATCGAGGCGGGCCGCGACTGCAAGGACGTCGTGACCCAGCTCGCCGCGGTGTCCCGGGCCCTCGACCGGGCCGGGTTCAAGATCGTCGCCAGCGGTATGCGCCAGTGCATGGCGGCCGCCGACGAGGACGGTGCGCCGATGACCGAGGCGGAGCTGGAGAAGCTGTTCCTCGCCCTGGCCTGAGCCCCGGCCCGAACCCCGGCCCGTCTCCCGGCCTGAACCGTGACCTGACCCCCGGCCTCAGCCCCGGCCCGACCCCTGGCCCGGACGTACGGATGTGTGCGCACTTCGGGGTGCACGCACATCCGTACGATCGTCTGACGATCATGCTGTCACACGCCCCGGCCCCCACCGCGTTACCAAGGTATGGATCAATCATCGAATCCGGACGCCCCGGCCGAGCCACACCGGCCGGACTTCCCGGACTTCGTCGCCTCCCGCGCCCGGCACCTCCACCGGACCGCCTTTCTCCTCACCGGCGGTGACGTCCACCTCGCCGAAGACCTCGTGCAGGAGGCGCTCGGCCGGATCTTCGTCAAGTGGCGGAAGATCTCCCGGCTGGACAACCCCAGCGGCTACGCGCAGACCGTCCTGGTCAACACGTTCCTGTCGTACCGCCGCAAGCGCAGCGCCTCCGAGCGCGTCACCGACGAGTTCCCCGAGGTCGGCGTGCAGGACCCGGACCCGGCGCTGCGGCTGACGCTGCTGCGCGCCCTCGCCGAACTCCCGGCGTCGGACCGCGCCGTGCTGGTGCTGCGCTTCTGGGAGGACCGCAGCGTCGAGGAGACGGCCGCCGCGCTTCGGCTGAGCGGCACCGTCGTCCGCGCGCGCTGCCGCCGGGCCCTCGCCCGCCTGCGCGGGGTCCTGGGCGACGACATCGACGCCGTCCTCGGCGGATCCACCGACACGGCCGGCACCGGTACGACGAGAAGTGCGAACGGAACCGGCGGACCCAACCCCTCCTCCGAGAAGGCGGTGCTGCGCCATGCCCACTGACGACATGTTCGAGGACGGTTTCGCCCGCGCCCTGCGCGGTGCCGCCGAGCTGGCCCCCGAGCCGGTGCAGCACACCCTGGCCGCCGTCGCCGAGCAGCGCGGCCGCCGTTGGCGCCGCCGCCGGCGCGCGGTCGCCGCGAGCGCCCTCGCGGTGCTGGTGCTGGCCGGGGTGGGCGGTTTCGCGGCGGTCGACCGGGGGGCGTCCCGCGGCGCGGTCGGGCCCGCCGACCCGGCGCCGGAGCAGCCGATGTCGGCGCACGAACTGGTCGCGCTGGTCGGCGGCCTGCTGCCGAAGGGCACCGTCACGCCGCTCGGAGGCGGCGATCCGACGACGATGCTCCACGGGCACCAGACCGCGGTCACCCTGCTGTTCGACGACGGGGCGGGGGCGAGCATCATCGAGGCCTTCGTGGACCGGACGAACCTGCGGCCCGAGGCGGGAGCGGTCTGCATGGACCCGTTCCAGACGCCGCAGGACTCCTGCCGGCGCACCGTCCGGCCCGACGGAGCCGCGATCGCGATCGACAAGCTGCGCACGACCACCACCCCGGGCGGACGGGAGTGGCGGGCCACCCTGGCGCGCCCGGACGGCAACCGGATCCAGGTCATCGAGTACAACGGGCAGCCCGCCACGGCGAACCGCCCGGACCCGCCGCTGAACGACGCCCAACTGACCGCCCTGGTGTGCTCGATGGAGTGGTTCCGGGTGTTCGCCGCGCTCAGCCCGGTCAAGGACGCGCCGGCACCGGGCGCCGCCCCGGCGCCGACCCCGTCCGCGAGCGCCCCGTCGAACGCGGAACTGCTCGCGAAGGTGGTCCCGCTGCTGCCCGCCGGCGCGAAGGTCGAGGGCCAGGACCCGGAACACGGCGTGCTGACCGTCACCGTGGACGGCCGCACGAGCATGCTGATGGTCGGCGGGGACGCACCGTCCAGGCGGGGCCAGGACGACCTCGGGTCGATGGACGACAACCTGCCGACCCCGCTGGAGGTCCGGGAGAAGCAGCCCGACGGGACGCTCGTCGTCACGAACCGCTTCGGCAACGGCAAGACCGCGACGAACCCGATCCTGCACTGGACGGCCGCGGTGCACACGCCGGACGGCGGCCAGGTGCGGATCTCGGAGTGGAACGGCGAGAACGCCTACACCTACCGGCCCGGCGACCCCGCGCTCGACCTGGACCACCTGAAGGCGATCGTGACCGCCCCCACCCTGCGGCCCTGACGCCACAACGACGGCCCGGCAGGGGAGTCGATCCCCTGCCGGGCCGCCGCCGTCTCCGGGCTCAGTGCCCGCCGACGGGGTCCGTCGGCCTCGCGTCGTCCGCCGGCCTCGCGTCGTCCGTCAGCCTCGCGTCGTCCGTCAGCCTCGTGTCGTCCGTCGGCCTCGCGTCGTCCGCGGGGGGCACGACCTCCTCGACCGGCCCGATCCCGAACGCGAACTCCGAGGCGTCCGCCGCGGCCGCGTACGGACTCACCATCGCCCGCCGCTCCTCCTGCATCGCCGTCAGCCGCCGCACCACGAGGATCGCCAGCACGGCCGCCGCGGCGCGGACCGTCCCGGCGGCGGAGTCGACCACGAGCAGGGCCTGCGGGTCGACCGTGCCGAAGGAGTGGCCGGCCAGATCGTCGGCGATGCGGGAGAGGAGCAGCGAGACGAGCCACGCCGTCCACCAGGCCGAGACCAGCCCGTGCCCGACCGGCCGGCGCCGGCCGTCCCGGTCCACCGGCGCACTCGCGTCCCAGCTGTCGGCCATGAGCTGCTGCGGGAACCAGAACTGGACGATCGGCGTGATCCAGGCGCCGATCGTCCAACCCGTGCCGCGCCGGTGGCCGAGCGGCAGGAAGAGGCCGGCGTTCCGCCGTACGCGGTAGAACCAGATGATGAACGCGGTCGCGCCCAGGGCGAGGAGCAGGAAGGCGACCCCGTCCAGCCCCTTGGCCAGGCTCTCCAGCGTGTCGAAGTCGCCGAGCGAGACGTCCGAACCCGGGTCCTGCGCAAGGGAGTGGAAGACCAGGGCGGTGACGTCGGCGCCGACGGCGAGGACGGCCAGCAGGATGTTGAAGGCCAGTGCCACGTAGGCGAGGATCGCCGGTACGACGGGCGAGCGGTACGCCCTCGGCCACGTCGGGTCGGCCTCGGCGCAGCTCGGGCAGCGCCGGTTCGGGATCGCCGCAGGGCGAGCCCCGCACACCGCACACATCATCAGAATCGGTCCACTCCTGGGGGGGCCGCCGGGCGCGTACGTCGCGCTCCGGTCGGTCGGGCCGTCGCCCCGAGCGGGGCGGGCGCGCCGAGCCTAGTGGGGCGGCCGGGGCCTCCGCCAGTGGAATACCGCCGGGATCGCCGCAGGTCAGGGGCTGTATCGGGGGAATCCGGGCAGATCCTCCGAAGGCCGCTCGAACACCCGCAAGTCCCGGAGTTCCCGAACCTCCCGATGGTGCGTCACGCGTCGTTCACGTTCCGGTCGCTGGCCTTCGGGTGAATGAGGGCGCCCACAGTTGTACAGCCAACTGTGGCTCCCCCCTCAGCCTCCGTGACCAGCCGCGCGCGGAACCGGCCCCGCCGATCCCGGTGATCCCGACGATCCCCGGCGACTCCGGGCGGGCCCGGCCTCCCCGGCGGCGGACAGGACAACCGTGGCCGCAGGCAGCGCCCTGAACCTCACCGCACCCGCCAACCCGACCGAAGGCGACCGGCTCACCTTCCACTGGACCACCGACGCCCCCGACGCCAAGAACTGGGTCGGCATCTACGACGGCAGCCGCAAGCCCGGCAACGGATCCTCCCTGCTGTGGAAGTACACCCCGGGCGGCTCCGGCGACCTCCAGCTCGACACCTCGGCGCTCACCGGCGGCCCGTACACCGCCTACCTGCTGGCCAAGGACGGCTACGGCGTCCTCGCCCGGACCGAGCCGTTCAGCTTCCGCCCCAGGCCCGCCGTCGTGCGCCCGCACGCCGCCGTGGACTCGCTGACCACCGCCCCCGTCGCCCCCGGCGCCGCGGTGTCCGTCAAGCTCGGCGGCCTGTGGTCGCGCCCGGCCGGCAACCCGGCGGGCACCGCGACCTTCCGCAAGGCCGGCGGCGCGGCCTGGGCCTCGGTCAGCGCGGACGGCACCCTCACCGGCACCGCCCCCAAGGCCGGCCAGAACCCGGAGATCGTCGTCGTCGGGGTCAAGGACAGCGCGGGCGCGACCGACACGATCACCGTGCTGGTCCCGGTCGCCGACCCGGCCGGGCCGCTGCGCCTGAAGACCGCGAGCTGGAACCTGCACGACGCCGGCAGCGGCTACACCGACGCGCTGGAGAAGCAGGTGCGCGTGGTGCTCGCCCAGGGCCTCGACGTCGTGGCGCTCCAGGAGACGGCCGGGACCCAGGCGCAGACCCTCGCCACCGCGCTCGGCTGGTACGCCTACCAGAGCCCCGGCAGCGTCGGCGTCCTCAGCCGCCACCCGCTGGCCGACGTCACCCCGGTGACCGCCGACCTGCCCGCCGCCGCGGCGACCGTGCGGCTGCCCGGCGGACGGACCGTCCGCTTCTGGGCCGCGCACCTCGACGAGAGCGACTACGGCCCGTACGGCGTCCAGGACGGCCGCACCGCCGCGCAGGCCGAGGCCGCCGAGAACGCCTCCGTCCGACTCAAGCAGGCCAAGGCGCTGGCCGCGGCCGTCCGGGCCGACGTCGCCAAGCACACCCCGGTGGTGCTCGCCGGCGCGCTCTCCTCGCCCTCCCACCTGGACTGGACCGCCGCCACCGCGGCGGCGCACGGCAACGTCGGAGCCGTCAACTGGCCCGTCTCCAAGGAGTTCCAGGCCGCCGGCCTGACCGACACCCTGCGCGAGGAGAGCCCGGACCCGGTCAAGGTCCCGGCCGCCACCTGGTCGCCCACCCGCAAGCAGCGCGGTGCCAAGCCCGAGCCGCAGGACCGCATCGACTACGTGCAGTACGCGGGCGCGCTCAAGCTCGTCGAGGCGCACACCCTCGTGGCGGACTGGCCGCAGCCCGAGCCGAACACCGCGGCCAACGAGTGGCCGTCCGACACCGCCGCCGCCGTCGCCACCTTCCAGCTCTGAGAGGCCGGTCCGCCATGTCCGAACTTTCCCGTCGCACCTTCGTCGGCGCCACCGCGGCGGCCGGCGCCGTCGCGCTCACCGGCCTCGCGACGACCCCCGCCGACGCCGCCCCCGCGGCCGGGGCCGACGCGCCCACCGGCACCGTCAAGGACGTCCGGCACGTCGTCGTCCTCATGCAGGAGAACCGCAGCTTCGACCACTACTTCGGAACGCTCAACGGCGTCCGCGGCTACGGCGACAAGCAGGCGCTCCAGTTCCCGGACGGCACCGACGTGTTCCGCCAGCCCGACGCCCGCCGCAGCGACGGCGGGGCGATGCTGCCGTACCGGATGGACACCTCCAAGTACAACGCGCAGAACGCCGGCGGCCTCGCCCACGACTGGGCCACCGGCCACCAGGCGATCAACAACGGCGCGATGAACAAGTGGATCGCCGCCAAGGGCGAGCGCACCATGGGCTACTTCACCCGGGACGACATCCCCTACCAGTACGCCCTCGCCGACGCGTTCACCCTCTGCGACGCCTACTTCACCTCCCTCGCCGGGCCGACCGACCCCAACCGCCTCTACCTGTGGACCGGCACCGCCGGTCCGGGCCGCGACGGCACCACCGGCCCCTGGATCGACAACACGCCGGTCACCGACAACCCCGTCGCCGACTGGACCACCTACGCCGAGCGCCTGGAGAAGGCGGGCGTCAGCTGGCGCGTCTACCACAACCCCAGCAAGGACGACCGCACCGGCGACTACGACGACAACGCGCTGTCCTACTTCAAGCAGTTCCACGACTTCCCCGCGGACGACCCGCGGTACGTCAACGCGATGACGAAGTTCGACCCGACGGACTTCGACCGCCACTGCAAGGACGGCACCCTCCCGACGATCTCCTGGCTCGTCGCGCCCTACCTCTTCTCCGAGCACCCGGCGGCCGGCCCGGCCTACGGCGCGCACTGGGTCGACATGGCGCTCCAGTCGCTGATGTCCAACCCGGAGGTGTGGCAGCACACCGTCTTCCTCGTCATGTACGACGAGAACGACGGCTACTTCGACCACATGGTCCCGCCCACCCCCGAGGCCGGCACGCCCGAGGAGTTCACCCAGGGCCGGGCGATCGGCCTCGGCAACCGCGTGCCGCTGTGGGTCGCCTCCCCGTGGTCGCGCGGCGGCTGGGTCAACTCCCAGGTCTTCGACCACACTTCGGTGCTGCGCTTCATGGAGGTCGTCACCGGGGTCGCCGAGCCGAACATCTCGGCGTGGCGCCGGGCCGTCTGCGGCGACCTCACGAGCTGCTTCGACTTCGCCGCACCGGACTTCTCGATCCCGAAGCTGCCCGACACCAACGCCCTGATGGCCAGGGCCGACGCGGGCGCCAAGCTGCCCGGCGTCGCCCTGCCGGCCGTCGGCGCCCAGTCGATGCCCGTTCCGGAGCGCGGCGACCGCCCGCACCGCCCGCTGCCCTACCAGCCGTGGGCCGACGCGGAGGTGGACCGCAGGAGCGGCAAGGTCACCTGCACGATGAGCAACGACGGTTCGGTGGCCTTCCCGTACACCGTCTACCCGAACATCGTCCTCCCGTTCGCCGGCACGCCGTTCACCGTCGCCCCCGGCGCCACCGCCACCTACGTGTGGGACGCCGCGGCGACCAACGGCCGTTACGACTTCACGGTGCACGGCCCGGACGGCTTCGTCCGCCGCTTCGCCGGCACCGTCGTCCGCGACGGGCAGGGCGGCCAGAACGACATCGGCGTGCCGATCGTCACCGCCGACCTGCGCGGCGACGTCAAGCTCACGCTCCAGGTGGCCAACGACGGGCTGACCGACGTCGCCTTCACCGCCGAGCCCAACGACTTCGCGGGCACCGCGCAGACGGTGTGGGTCAAGCCCGGCAAGCAGGCCAACATCGCCTGGCCGCTGGACAAGCAGGGCCGCTACGACGTCGTCGTCACCGCCCACACCGGCCAGCGCTTCGTCCGCCGCTACGCGGGCTGGGTGCACTGACCACTGACCCGACCCGACCCGACCCGACCCGAGCCACGGCCGCGGGCGCCGAACCGGTGACCCCCGGCCGTGGCTCGGCCGGACCGTCGGACCCCGCCGCTAGCGTCGGGTCCATGCAGAAAATCACCACCTTCCTCTGGTTCGACCAGCAGGCCGAAGAGGCCGCCGCCTTCTACACGTCGCTCTTCCGCGACTCCCGCATCACCAACGTCACCCACTACCTCGACGGCGGCCCGGCGCCCGCCGGTTCGGTCATGACCGTCGAGTTCGAACTCGACGGCCGGCCGTACGCGGCCCTCAACGGCGGGCCCCAGTTCTCCTTCACCGAAGCCGTCTCGCTCCAGGTGGAGTGCGACGACCAGCAGGAGATCGACGAGCTCTGGGCCAAGCTGACCGCCGACGGAGGCCAGGCGGGCCCCTGCGGCTGGCTCAAGGACCGCTACGGCTTCTCCTGGCAGATCACCCCGCGCGTCCTGCTGGACCTGATCGCCGACCCCGACCGCGCCAAGGCCGGCCGGGTGATGGCGGCGATGATGTCCATGGGGAAGATCGAGATCCGGCCGCTGCTCGCCGCGGCCGAGGGCTGAGGCGCCATGACCCCCGCCGCCGTCCGCACCACCGTCTACCTGCACGCCACCCCCGAGCGGGTCTGGCACGCCCTCACCAGCGCCGACGAGTCCGCCGTCTACTGGGGCCACCGCAACGTCTCCACCTGGCTCCCCGGCGCCCCCTGGGAGCACCGGCGCACGGACGACTCCGGCACCGCCGACGTCACCGGCACCGTGGAAGCCGCCACCCGCCCCCACCACCTCGTCACCACCTGGTACTCCCCGGGCAGCCCGGACCCGGCCGGCCCGTCCCGGGTCACCTTCGGGATCGAGGGCTGGCAGGACCTCACCCGCCTCACCGTCACCCACGAGGACCTCGCCGACGAGACCGGGGCGGAGCAGGCCGCCGCCGGCTGGTCGGCCGTCCTCGCCAACCTGAAGACCTACCTCGAAACCGGCCACCCGCTGCCGCAGCAACCGTGGCTCATGCCTTAGCGGCTATCGCCCGGTGCTCGTGGCCGGGCGGGGGCGCTCGCCGCGGAGCCACCTCCGGAGGCCGGCGAAGCGGGAGAAGCGGGCCCGGTTGGCCACGGAGGCGCGGTCCAGTTCCTCCATCAGGCGGCGGCCGCGGTGCTCCAGGTCCATCTCGTCGAGGATGCGGTCCACCTCGGCCAGGAGCGCGCCGTGCAGCTGCCAGGCCTCGGGGTGCTCGCGGACCTGGCGCAGGAGGAGCTGGGCGACGTTCTCCCGGCAGGTCCAGGCGGCCGCGAGTTCGGCGGCCAGGCGTTGCTCGGCCTCCTCGGCGTTGCGGCTCACCTGGGTCGTGACGAGGACGGCGAAGCTGACCATCGCGCCGCCGATGTGGGCCAGCAGTTCCTCCAGGGCCACGGCGACCTCCGGTTCGAACAGGCGCTCGCCGGGCTCGCGGCGCTTGGCCAGGTCGGTCAGGGAGCGGGCCAGGACGCGGATGACCACCACGCAGATCTCCAGCGTGTCCAGACCGGTGCGCAGCACCAGGCGGGAGAGGAGTCCCTCGCTGATCCGGGGGTTGAAGCGGAGGCTGTCCTCGGCCTGGCGCAGGGCCGCGTCGACCTCGGCGATCGCCTGGTCCAGGCGGCGGGCCTCGTGGAGGCGTTCGGCGGCGACGGCGACCGGGGTGGGGCGGCCCAGCTCCTCGGCGATGTCCAGGAGCAGCTGCCGGGCGCGCCGGGCGAGGTCCTCGATCGAGGCGCCGGCGGTGTCGACCCAGACGGGCGGGGCGAACAGCAGGTTGAACAGGAGGCCGACGGCGGCGCCGATCAGCGTCTCCAGGACCCGGTCCCAGGCCTGGGAGGCGAGCTTGGTGACGCCGAGGATCAGCATCGCGCTGATCGCGACCTCCTGGACGAACTCCTCGACCCGCACGAAGCGGCCGATCGTCAGCGAGGCCAGGATGATCAGCCCGAGGCTCCACCAGGAGAGTCCGACGACGGCGCTGAACCCGATCGCGATGAGCACGCCGACGACCACCGAGTTGACCCGGCGGATGCTGGTCTTGAGCGTCGAGTAGACGGTGACCTGCACCACCAGGAGCGCGGTGAGCGGCGCCGTGAGCGGGGCCGGCTCGCTGCTCAGCCGCGTCGCCACCGCGTAGGACAGGGTGGCCGCCACGGTCGCCCGGACGGTCTGGACGACGAACGGTTCTCGGGCGCCACGGCGGACGGCGGCCGTGAGGGACTCCGGGAGGATGGCCATGAGGCCCTTCTTTCCCCGCAGCCGGTGTTCACACCGCCGATCGCGCCGGAGGGCACCCGGTTGCCCGCTGCGGGGTCGGGAAACGGCCGCGTCAGGGGTTGCGGCGGTCCAGGCGCAGCTTCCAGGGGGCGAGGGCGGACTCGACCTGGACGCCGATGCTCATCTTGGACGCGCCCTCGACGCGTTCCTCGAAGCGGATCGGGACCTCGCGGATCGTCATGCCGCGCTTGACGACGCGGTAGTTCATCTCGACCTGGAACGAGTAGCCGTTGCTCTGGACGGTCGGCAGGTCGATGGCCCGCAGCGTGTCCGCCCGCCAGGCCTTGAAGCCGGCGGTGGCGTCGCGGACGCCGAGGCCGAGGATGGTGTTGACGTAGAAGTTGGCCCACGCGGAGAGGGCCTTGCGGTGCCACGGCCACTCCGAGGCGGTCGAGCCGCCGGGCACGTAGCGGGAGCCGAGCACCACGGCGGTGTCGCCGGTGAGGAGGGTCCGGACCATCTCGGGTATCGCCGTGGCCGGGTGCGACAGGTCGGCGTCCATCTGCACGACGACGTCGGCGTCCTCGTCGAGGGCGCGGGCCATGCCCGCGAGGTAGGCGCGGCCGAGGCCGTCCTTCTCGGTGCGGTGCAGGACGCCGATCCGGCCGTCCGCGCCGGCCGCCAGCTTGTCGGCCAGCTCGCCGGTGCCGTCCGGGGAGTTGTCGTCGACCACCAGCAGGTGCAGGTTCGGCACCGGCAGCTGTGCCAGCAGGCCCGCCAGGACCGGAAGGTTCTCCCGCTCGTTGTACGTGGGGACGACGACAACGACCTTGGGGGAGGCCTCGACCATGCTCTGTTCCCTACCCGCGCTCTCCGGCCGGACCCCGTGCCCCGCCTCACGGGCGTCCGTGATCTGCTGATCGGACCGTGCGAGTGTAGCCGTGCCGGGGGACGGCCCGGTCCCGGGGCCCCGGCCGGCGGGCGGGTGAGGCGGCGTCGGAGGTCGGTTCGACCACGATGGACCGCCGGGGCTACTTCCCGCCGTAGACGGCGGCGAGGTTGTCGCTCGCGGGGTGGGTGCGGCCGGCCGGGCCGGCGGCGAAGGCGCGCAGGACGTTCTCGGTGACCTTGCGCACCAGGTCGCCGGCCTTGGCGTCGATGCCGTGGTCGGCGCCGGTGCCCCCGGGGCCGCGCGCGTCGAGCGTCTCCACCCAGCGCATCGTCCCGGTGGCGAACACCCCGGCGCCGCTCGGGACGGTGTGGTAGGCGGTGTCGGCGTGCGAGCGGCGGCCCTCGCAGACGACGGGGGAGTGGGCGATGACCTCGATCGGGCGCGGGACGGGGAAGGCGGTGTCCACCTTGTCGTACTCGACGCCGACCAGGTGCGGGAAGGACGCGCCCGCGGCGACGCCGGTGCCCGCGAAGGCCCAGTGGTCGGGCGCGCCGACGACGTAGGGCGCGTCCACGGGGTAGCCGTCGTAGATGACGCCGAGCATCGAGCTCTCCGGGTCGGCGCTCGGGCCGGTACGGAAGTCGGTGGTGGCCGGTGCGCCCGCCTGGTACCCGGGGTCGCTCGCCCAGGCGTCCTTGTAGCAGACCACCGTGCGGTCCGGCCCGAGGTCGGTGGGCTCGAACCGGACCCGGCGGAAGCAGCAGTTCGCCCCCAGGAAGGCCACGTTGGTGCCGGCGTCCCGGGCCGCGACGACGTTGGCGCGCTGCTCGGGGGACCAGTACTCGTCGTGACCGAGCGACAGGACGGCGGTGGCGCCGCGCAGCAGCGCGGGCTCGCGGGCCACGTCGATCCCGGTCGTGTACGCGAGCGGGATGCCGAGCTGCTCGGCGAAGGAGACCAGCGGCGCCTCGTAGACCAGGAACAGCCCGGCACCGTGGTCGTAGTCGTACGGGCGGTCGAAGACGACCTTCAGCGAGCGGGTGGCGAGGCCGCCGGTCGGGCCGTTGTAGAGGCTGTACCCGCCCCACTCGTTGTAGGCCTGCCACGTCGCCGGGGCGCTCACCACGACGGTCCGCCCGGCGGTGACGGCCGAGCGGACGGTGAGCGGGACGTAGCGCTGGCCGGAGCCGTCCTCGGCGTCCAGGCGCAGCAGGTACGCGCCCTCGGGCCAGCCGGCCGTGTCGACGGCGAGGGTGCGCTGCCAGCCGGTGAGGACGGTGCGGGTCGTGCCGTCCACGTGCGGCGCGGGCTGCTTGGCGCCCGGCACGTGTTCGCGGCGCCACACCAGGCGGGCGCGGGCGCCGCCGTACCAGCCGATCCGGTAGGCGGAGACGGTGAACGCGGCGGCCGGTGTGGAGACGTGCAGGCCGACGGGTTCGCCGGGCAGGACGCTGACGCGGTCGGCGAAGCCCTCGATGGCGCCGGCCGGGCCGGGGTTGGTGATCTCCCAGTCGGCGTTGCCGGGCAGTGACTGCTCGGGCCGGTGGTCGTCCTTGAGGCCGGCCCGCTGCGGGGTCGCGCCGGCGGGGTCGGGGGAGGGCGCGGGGCTCGCGGGTTCGTCGGAGTGGTGGGTGCCGCAGGAGGTGAGGGCCGCGGCCATCAGGCCCAGACCGAGGACCCCTCGTCGGCTCGGTTCCGCCCGCTGGTCCGCCACGTCGGCCTCCCGGTTGCCCGTCTCGGTGTTCTCTACCCGCTCGCCCGTGCGTCAAGGCGCGCGCACATCCTCACTCTTTCCGGTCATGGTCTCGCACCCGCCGCGCCGGGCGTGCGACGGGTTCGCGCGCCCTCGCCGCACGTCCCGCGCCCGTGCGCCACCGGAGAGGGCCGTCCGGGGGCTCCCCGGCGCGTCCGGTCGTGCGGCTCCGCGGCGGCGGCGGTCCGGTCCCTTAGCCTGACCGGGCCGTCCGCCCGGCGGCCAGGGGGTCAGGAGCCGTGGCGGCCCGGCCGCGTCATCGACACATCGACACGAGTCATGGACAGGGGTGTACGTGGTTTCGTCGGGTACGGCCGACCCGGGGGTGGCCCCTCCGACACGCGGCACGAGGTTCCGGGCCTGGATGCTGGAAGGCCTGGCGGACATGGCCAAGCAGCACCCCGGGCCGCACGCGCAGGCCCCGCACGAGAAGGGCGCGGCCTGGTGGCGCGTCATGTGCCTGACCGGCCTCGACTACTTCTCCACCCTCGGCTACCAGCCCGGCATCGCGGCCCTCGCCGCCGGCCTGCTCTCGCCGGTCGCGACGGTCGTGCTGGTGCTCGTCACCCTCTGCGGCGCGCTGCCGGTCTACCGCCGGGTGGCCGTCGAGAGCCCGCACGGCGAGGGCTCGATCGCCATGCTGGAACGGCTGCTGTCGTTCTGGCAGGGCAAGCTCTTCGTGCTGACGCTGCTCGGCTTCGCCGCCACCGACTTCATGATCACCATCACGCTGTCGGCCGCCGACGCCACCGCGCACCTGATCGAGAACCCCCACCTGCACAGCGCCCTGTCCGGCAAGCAGGTGCTGCTCACGCTGATCCTGGTGGCCCTGCTCGGCGCGGTGTTCCTCAAGGGCTTCAGCGAGGCGATCGGCCTGGCCGTCGTGCTCGTCGCCGTCTACCTCGCGCTCAACGTCGTGGTCGTCGTCAACGGCATCTGGCACCTGTTCAAGACCCCGCACGTGTTCGGCGACTGGACCGACGGGCTGACCGCCGAGCACGGCAACGCCTTCGCGATGATCGGCGTGGCGCTCATCGTCTTCCCCAAACTCGCCCTCGGCCTCTCCGGGTTCGAGACCGGTGTCGCCGTGATGCCCCACATCGAGGGCGACCCGGACGACACCGAGGAGAAGCCGATCGGGCGGATCCGCGGCGCCCGCAAGCTGCTCACCACCGCGGCCGTGATCATGAGCGTCTTCCTCATCACCACGAGCCTCATCACGACGCTGCTCATCCCGAAGGACGCCTTCAAGACCGGCGGCCCGGCCAACGGGCGGGCGCTCGCCTACCTCGCCCACGAGAACCTGGGCAGCGCCTTCGGCAGCGTCTACGACCTGTCGACCATCGCCATCCTCTGGTTCGCCGGCGCCTCCGCGATGGCCGGGCTGCTGAACCTCATGCCGCGCTACCTGCCCCGCTACGGCATGGCCCCGCACTGGGCGCGCGCCGTGCGGCCGACGGTCATCGTGCTCACCCTGATCGCCTTCCTCGTGACCTGGATCTTCGACGCCAACGTCGACGCGCAGGGCGGCGCCTACGCGACCGGCGTGCTGGTGCTGATCAGCTCCGCCGCCGTCGCCGTCACCATCGCCGCGCGCAAGGCCAGGGAGAAGCGCTGGACCGTCATCTTCGCGGTGATCGCCGCGGTCTTCCTCTACACCACGGTCGTCAACGTCGTCGAACGGTCCGACGGCGTGAAGATCGGCGCCTGCTTCATCGCCGGGATCATGCTGGTCTCCTTCCTCTCCCGGCTCAAGCGCGCCTTCGAACTGCGCGTCACCGACGTCGTCCTGGACGAGACGGCCGAGCGCTTCGTGCGCGACTACACCCACCGGCCGCTGCGGCTGATCGCCAACGAGCCGAACAGCCGCGACCTCGCCGAGTACCGGGACAAGATCCGCCAGATCCGCGCCGACAACGACATCCCGGCCGAGGACGACCTCGTCTTCGTCGAGGTCACCGTGCTCGACCCGTCCGACTTCGAGGCCGAACTGACCGTCCACGGCGAGGTGCTGCACGAGCGCTACCGGGTGCTCGCGCTGGAGAGCTCCAGCGTGCCGAACGCGCTGGCGGCGCTGCTGCTCCGGGTCAGGGACCTGACCGGGCAGCAGCCGCACATCTACTTCGAGTGGACGGAGGGCAACCCCTTCGCCCAGTTCCTGCGGTTCTTCCTGCTCGGGCAGGGCGAGATCGCGCCGGTCACCCGCGAGGTGCTGCGCGAGGCCGAGCCCGACCGCGGCCGCCGCCCGGCCGTGCACGTCGGCTGACGGGCCGCTCGGCCGGGAGCCGGACGAGGCCCCTAACGGCTCGGCCGGGACTTGGACCAGGCCGGTGCGACGAAGGCCACCAGCGCCACCGCGAAGGCCAGTTGGAGGATGTGCCGGATCCAGTCGATGCCCGACGTGTGGCGCACGCCGACCCAGCCGGAGACCGCGTTGCCGAGCCAGGCGCCGGCGGCACCGAGCAGCATCGTCAGCCACCACGGGATCGACTGCGGCCCGCGCAGGATGAGCTTGGCCAGCACGCCCAGGACGAAGCCGATGAGCAGAATCCACAGGAGCTGGAACATCGCAGTCCACCTTTCGGGCGGGGCCGCCCCGTCGGGGTCCGTCCCATGATCGCCCGATTCGGCCGGACGGGCACCTCGGCGGGCCGCGCCGCTGGTCAGCGGGCCGCCGAGGTGAGCGCGGCGCCCGTGCCGGGGTCGAAGACGTGCATCCGGGCGGTGTCCACCCACAGCTCCAGGGGGCGGCCCTCGGCGGCCCGCGTCGCGGTGCCGATCCGGGCCACCACCTCGGGGCCGGCCCCGGCGCCCGAACCGGCACCGTTCCGCGCGGTGCAGTGCACGAACACGTCCGAACCGACCGACTCCAGCACCTCGACGCCCACCGTCACCGTCCGCCCGCCGCGCCGCTGCTCCAGCAGCGCAGCGTCCTCGAAGTGCTCGGGGCGGATGCCCACGACCACCCGGCGCGGCGCTTCGGCCTCCTCCAGCCGCCGCCGCAGCCGGTCGTCGAGGGGCAGCTCGCCCAGCGCGGTGCGCAGCACACCCTCCTCCAGGGTCGCGTCCAGGACGTTCATGGCGGGCGAGCCGATGAAGCCGGCGACGAACAGGTTCACCGGGCGGTCGTAGAGCTCCTGCGGTGGGCCGACCTGCTGGACGACGCCGCCGCGCATCACCACGACGCGGTCGCCCAGCGTCATCGCCTCGACCTGGTCGTGGGTGACGTAGACCGTCGTGGTGCCGAGGCGGCGCTGGAGGCGGGAGATCTGGGTGCGCATCTGCACCCGCAGTTGGGCGTCCAGGTTGGACAGCGGCTCGTCCATCAGGAAGGCCTTCGGCGCGCGGACGATCGCCCGGCCCATCGCGACCCGCTGGCGCTGTCCGCCGGAGAGCTGTGCCGGGCGGCGCTCCAGGTGCTCGGTGAGGTCGAGGACGCGGGCGGCCTCCTCGACCTTGCGGGCGATCTCCGCCTTGTCCGCCCCGGCCAGCCGCAGGGCGAAGCCCATGTTCTGACGCACCGTCATGTGCGGGTAGAGGGCGTAGCTCTGGAACACCATGGCGATGTCCCGGTCCTTCGGTGCGAGGTCGTTGACGATCCGGCCGCCGATCCGCAGGGTGCCCGCGGTGATGTCCTCCAGGCCCGCGATCATGTTGAGGGTGGTGGACTTGCCGCACCCGGACGGGCCGACCAGGATCACGAACTCCCCGTCCGCGATGGTCAGATCGACGCCCCGCACGGCGACCGCGCCGTCCGGGTAGTGCTTGGTGAGTCCGTCCAGGACGAGCTCGGCCATCCGTCACCCCTTCACTGCGCCGGCGGTCAGGCCGGCCACGATGCGCCGCTGGAACAGCAGCACGAAGACCACGATCGGGACGGTGATCACCATGGCCGCCGCGGCGATCGACCCGGTCGGCTGCTGGAACTGCGAGCTGCCGGTGAAGAACGCGATCGCCGCCGGGACGGTCCGCGCGGCGCGGGTGGAGGTGAGCGAGATCGCGAACAGGAAGTCGTTCCAGCAGAAGATGAAGACCAGGATCGCCGTGGTGAACACCCCGGGCGCCGCCAGCGGGGCGATGACCAGCCGGAACGCCTGCCACGGCGTGGCGCCGTCGACCCGGGCCGCCTTCTCCAGGTCCCACGGGATCTCCCGGAAGAACGCGGAGAGGGTGTAGATCGCCAGCGGCAGCGAGAAGGTCGTGTACGGGATGATCAGACCGGGCCAGGTGTCGAACAGGCCCAGCACGCGCTCGATGTCGAAGAGCGGCGACACCAGCGAGATCGGCGGGAACATCGCGATCAGCAGCGACATGCCGATCAGCAGCCGCTTGCCGGGGAAGCGCAGCCGGGCGACGGCGTAGGCGGCCATGGTGCCGAGCACGACGGCGACGGTGGTCGCGATGACGGCGATGCCGACCGAGTTGAGCAGCGCGCGGGTGAACTCGGAGGTGCGGAAGATGCCGCGGTAGTTCTCCAGCGTCCAGCGGCGGGGCACGAAGTCGCCGTCGGTGAGGGTGCTCGGATCCTTGAAGGAGAGCGCGGCGATCCACCAGACCGGGAACAGCGCGTAGAGCACGACGACGGTGTTGACGATCGTCCACGCGGACCGGCGGCGGGTGTCGGCGTTCACCGGCCGTCCTCCCCGGCGCCCGGCGCCGCCGCGCCGAACACCGTGACGAAGACGAGGGCGATGGCCGCCACGCACAGGAAGACGAGGACCGAGATCGCCGAGCCGATGCCGAGGTTGAGGGCGGTGAACAGGTTGTCGTACCCGAGGATCGAGACCGAGCCGGTGTTGTCGGAGCCGCCGGTCAGCACGTAGATGTCGTCGAAGACGCGGAACGCGTCGAGCGTGCGGAACAGCAGCGCCACGAGGATCGCCGGCTTCATCAGCGGCAGGACGACGAGGCGCAGGCGCTGCGCCGGGCCCGCGCCGTCCACCTGGGCGGCGCGCAGCGTCTCCTCGGGCACCAGGGCGAGGCCCGCGAGCAGCAGGAGCGCCATGAACGGCGTCGTCTTCCACACCTCCGCGAGGATGATCAGACCGATCGCCTGCCAGTGGTCGGTGAGCGGTGCGCTGCCCGCCGGGAGCAGGGCGGCCAGGTAGCCGGTGCCCGGCGTCCAGGCGTACTGCCACGAGTACGCGGCGACGACCGTCACGATGCCGTACGGCACCAGGACGGCGGTGCGGACGGTGCCCCGCCACAGGACCGTCCGGTGCATCACCAGGGCGAGCGCGAGGCCGAGCGCGAGCTCGACCGTCACCGAGACGACGGTGATCACGACCGTCACCCACAGCGCCTGCCACCAGTACGGGCTCGACAGCACGGCGGCGTAGTTGTCGAACCAGACGAAGCGGGCGTGCTGCGGGAAGCGCAGGTCGTAGCGCTGGAGCGAGAGGTAGACGGCGTAGCCGACCGGGTAGGCCGTGACCGCCGCCATCACGAGGACGGCCGGGGCGCACAGCAGCCACCCGAGGCGGCGCTCCTCGCGGGAGCCGGCGGACGCCTTGGCCGCGGTGGTCGTCGGTGCGGCGGGCGGCGGTGCGGCAGGCGTCGGTGCGGTGGGCGGCGGTGCGGTCACGGGATCAGCCCCTTCGAGCCGAGTGCGTCCTTGATCTGGCCGGACAGGTCGGCGACGGTGCGTTCCGGGTCCACGGCGGACGGCGGCGACAGCGCGTGGGCGATGGCGATCGAGACGTTCTGGTAGGCGGGCGTCCGCGGGCGCAGCGAGGCGTTGTCGAGGGCGGTGAGGACGTCGGCGGCGAAGGGGTAGCTGCCGGTCAGCTCCGGCGCGGTGTACAGGCTCCGGAGGGAGGGCGGCAGGCCGCCCTTGAGCGCGTTGACGAGCTGGTTGTCGTGGTTGCGCAGGCAGAGCGTCGCCTCGTGGGCGAGGTCCGGGTGGTGGCCGTAGGCGCCGACGGCGAGGTCGATGCCGCCGATCGTGACGGCGGCCGGGCGGTCCGGGGTGACGGCGGGGTAGGGCGCCCAGCGGAAGTGGGGGAACAGGTCGGGGCGGTCGGCCTTCATCGCCGGGTAGACGAACGGGTAGTTGACCTCGAAGGCCGCCGTGCCGGACTCCAGGGCGAGCCGGTCCTGGTCCTCCATCTGGTTGGCGAGCGACGGGTCGGCGGCGGGGGAGCGGGCGAGGTCGCGGATGACGCCGGCCGCGGTGACGGCGGGCGGCCCGAGCGCCGGCGCGCTCGCGTCGGGGGTGAGGACCGAGCCGCCGGCGCTGCTCACGAGGGTGTTGAACCAGACGGTCAGGCCCTCGTACTGGGCGCCCTGCACCTCGACGTAGTGCGGCTTGCCCTGCTTGGCGAGGGCGTCCGCCTGCGCGAGCAGCTCGGTCCAGGTATGGGGCGGGGTGGGGGTCAGGTCGTCGCGGTACCAGAGGAGCTGGGTGTTGGAGTTGTACGGTGCGGCGTAGAGGCGGTCCTTCCAGGTGGCCGTCTCCAGTGCGGCGGGGAGGGTGTCGGCGGTGACCTCGTCCTTCTGCGCACCCGTCCACTCGCGGATCCAGCCCGCCTCCGCGAACTCCGGGGCCCACGTGACGTCCAGACCCATGATGTCCACGCCCGCGTCGTGCGCGGCGAGCCGGCGGACGAGCTGCTGGCGCTGGCCGTCGGCGGTGCGCGGGAGCTTGTCGTACCGGATCGTGTAGCGCCCGCCGGAGGCCCGGCTGCAGGCGTCGGCGGCCTGTTGGAGGGCGCCGGAGTCGTCCGGGAAGTTGTACCAGTCGAGCGTCGCCGGGCCGGTGGTGGCGCTTCCGGTGCCGCCGCAGGCGGTCAGCAGGAACGCGAGCAGCACCAACTGCGGCCGCGGGCAACGGCGTTTCGGCATGTCACTCCCGGAACCCCCGGACGACCCCGGGCTCGACGGCGTGCGTCCCGCCACGCTAGGGCAACGGACGTGCACGGACGAGGACTTCGCGGCCGTGGCGCCGACCGGCGGTTGCGCGGCGGCAGTGCGCGCGCCCCGCTGAGTACGATGTGCCCCCAACGGGTCGAGCGTTCACGGGGGCCGGCATGACGGAGTTCGCGACTTTCGGGTGTGAGGCGTGCTGCGCCGAGGACGCGCTGGTGGCGCGGGAGCACCACCACAGCTACAGCGGGGTCCGGATCGAGAAGATGATCCAGGACGACTCGCACTTCATCGTCTCCGTCAAGCGCTGCGAGCTCTGCTCGCAGGCCTTCGTGAGTGTCTTCACCGAGTACGTCGACTGGGCTGCCTCCAACGACGCCCAGTACCGGACCGTGCTCCCCGTCACGGACGCCGAGGCCGCCGACCTGATGGAGGGTCGCCTGACCCCGCACCAGGCCGGCGCCCTGGGCCGCGGCCGCCGCTACCTGCAGAGCGACTGGCCGAGTGACGCCGACGACCCCACCGTGTACTGGAGCGGCGGGGTGTTCGAGGTGCGGGAGGGGTACTGACGGGTTCAGTCCTCCAGGGCCGCCTCGGCCGCCGCGCGGACGTCGGGGTGGGGGTCGGCGGCCAGGGTGGTGAGGAGTTCGCGCGTGCCGGGGGTGGTCCAGTTGTAGGCGGCCCATGCGACTGCCTCGCGGACGTCGGGGTGGGGGTCGGCGGCCAGGGTGGTGACGAGCTCGCGCGCGCCGGGGGTGGACCAGGCGTTGAGGGCCTGGACGAGGGCTTGGCGGACCTCGGGGGCGGGGTGGTCGGCCAGGTGGGCCACGCGCTCGACAGGGCCCCGGCGGCGCAGGGAGAACCAGTGGAGGGTGTCGCGGAGCCGGGCGGGGTCTCCCGGGGTGCCGGCGGCGTCGATGCGGGCGAGGAGGACGCGTGCGGGTGGGGGCGGGCCGTCCAGGGGGTGCGGATTGCGTTCGCGCAGGCGGCGGCTGCCGTACCCGCCGAGGACCCGGCACCCGTAGCACGTGCAGGGGCGGGTGCCGTGGGCGTTCGGGACGTAGCGCCAGCCGGTGACCTGCGGGGCGGTGCGGATCCGGTGGATCTCGCGGGAGGCCACGGCGCGGGAGAGGAAGACCTCCCAGCCGCGCGGGTCCGGCAGTGCGCGGATCCGGTGCACCGCCTCGGCGGCCGTCATCGGGAGCTGGGCGTCCTTGGCGCGGTCCCGGTAGTGGCCGGCCAGGACCGGTTCGTCGTCGGGCAGGCGGACGTGCACCGCGACGAGCCCGCCCGGCCTGCCGAACCGGGCCAGCTCGCGCAGCCACTGGTGGGTCAGGGTGTACGAGGGCAGGACGGGGAAGCAGTACACGCCGCGCGCGCCGCCCTGGCCGCGGCTGTCGGCCCGGATGCCGGCGCGGCGGACCCGCGGTGCGTCCGCGGTCGAGGTCAGGTGCACGAACATCGCCATGGGGCGGCATCGTAGCGACCGCTCCCCGGCCGCTTCGAATGGATTTACGGCCGGGCGGCGCGTTGCTCGATCAGGGCCGCCAGGCCGTCCAGGATCCGGGCGAGGCCGAAGTCCAGGGCGTTGTCCCGGCCGCCCGGTTCGGCCATCGCGGCGGCGAGGGCGGGGTAGTCGTCGGCATGCTGCCGGACCAGCCCGCCCAGGATGGTCAGGAGTCGGGCCTCGGGGGAGCCCTCCGCCCCGGCGGCGCGCGCCTGCTGGACGATGCCGCGGACGTGTCCGGCGAGCAGGACGGCGGCGTCCATGCGCTCGGCGCCGGTCAGACCGTGGCCGTCCAGGGCGGACACGACCCGCTCCAGCCAGGCGAGTTCTTTCGGGCCCATCACGCGGGGTCCGACGGTGGCGTCGAGCAGCCACGGGTGGGCGACGAACGACCGTGTCAACTCCCGGGCCCAGGTGGCGAGGTGGTCCCGCCAGTGACCGTCCGCCGGTCCGGCCGGCGGCTCGGCCACAGCGAACTCGACCATCAGTGCGACGAGTTCGGCCTTACCGGGGACGTACCGGTAGAGCGCCATCTTCGTGTAGTCGAGCAGACCGGCGACGCGCTGCATCGAGACGGCGCCGAGGCCTTCCGTGTCCGCGACCTCGATGCCCGCCGCGGCGATCCGCTCCAGGCTGAGGGCCGGCTTCGGCCCGCGCGTGGGCTTGGCCGGCGGGCCCCAGAGGAGCCGGACGGTCTCGTTCGCCGGCTCGTCCACGTCTGCCGCCACGTCCGCTCCTCGGGCTCTTGCGTCCGGAATCAACTGTGTCTACCGTACACAGCAATGTAACTGTGTCTGATGGACGCAGTTGTGGACTCGTTCCGGACGGAGTGGTTTCCCGTGAGCACCAAGGTCCTGATCTCGGGCGCGAGCATCGCCGGCCCTGCCCTCGCCCACTGGCTCGGCCGGTACGGCTTCGACGTCACCGTCGTCGAGCTGGCCCCCGCGCTGCGCGGCGGCGGGCAGGACGTCGACTTCCGTGGCACGACCCACCTGACCGTGCTGGAACGGATGGGCGTGCTCGACGAGCTGCGCGCGCTCGGCACCGGTGGCAGTCCGATCACCTTCGTCGGCCCGGACGGGCGCAGGCTCCTCCACCTGCCCGCCGAGTTCGCGGGCGGCGACGTGGAGGTCCCGCGCGGCGAGCTGGCCCAACTGCTGCACCGGCGCAGCTCCGACCGCGCCGAGTACGTCTTCGGTGACTCGATCACCGCGCTGGAGGAGACGCCGAACGGGGTCCGGGTGGCCTTCCGGCGCGGCGCGGAGCGCGAGTTCGACCTCGTGATCGGCGCCGATGGGCTGCACTCCACCGTCCGGCGCCTCGCTTTCGGCCCCGAGGATCGGTACGTCCGCCACCTCGGCTACTACGCGGCCACCTGGCAGTTGCCCAACGACACCGGCCTGGCGCCCGGTTCGGTCGGGCTGAACGTGCCCGGCCGGCTCGCCGCGGTCGGCGCCGACCACCGCGACCCGACCCGGGCCGGCGCCTTCTTCCTCTTCGCGTCCCCCGAGCTCGTTCACGACCGCCACGACCCGGGGCAGCAGAAGGAATTCGTCCGGTCCGCGTTCGACGGCCTGGGCTGGGAGGTGCCCCGGCTCCTGGAGAGCCTGCGGGCCGCGCCCGAGCTGTACTTCGACTCGATCAGCCGGGCCGACGTCCCCGAGTGGTCGGCCGGGCGGATCGGCCTGCTCGGCGACGCGGCCTGCGGTGCCACCATCGGCGGGATGGGCACCGGCACCGCCGTCGTGGCCGCGTACGTCCTCGCGGGCGAGCTGGCCCGGGCGCGCGGCGACCACCGCACCGCCTTCGCCCGCTACGAGCGCCTGCTGCGCGGCTATGCCCAGGGGTGCCAGAAGGGCGGGGACCGCACCGGCCCGTTCCTGGCGCCGCGCACCGCCGCCGGTCTGCGGGTGCGCAACGCGCTGCTGAACCGGCGGTGGGTGCTGGACCGGATGCTGGCGCTGGGCAAGCAGGTGAGCAGTGTCGAGCTGCCGGACTACGAGGCGGAGTCGGCGGTCGGGCGCTGAGGTCGGCCGGCGGAAGGGCCGTCAGCGCAGTGGTGTGATGCGGGCGCCGTTGTCCAGGACGGCTTCGACCTGGGCGGTCGCGGGGGCCGGGCGTTCGAGGGCGAGGGTGTGGTCCGGGGCGGGGCGGTCGGCGGACCAGTCGGGGCCCTTGACGGTGAGCCGGGTGACGCGGCGGCTGCCGGCGGCGAGGAGGAACTGGGTGCCCTGCGGGGAGCGCCACCACGTGGAGCCGACGGTGTCCTGCTCGAAGCGGCTGCACGCCCGGCCCTGGCCGCCGCCGGTGCGCTGGGGGCCGCGGGCGGAGGGCAGCAGGACGGTGGTCGCGGCGCTGCCGTCGCCGTTCCAGCGGTCGGCGCGCAGGCACGTCCAGGCCGCGGTGCCCGCGTTCTGCGGCAGGGGCTGGACGGCGAACGCCCAGAGTTCGAGCTGCTTGACACCGGGTGTGGCGTCCGGGACGGCACACCCGCCGTGCGCCCAGGCGACGAGCGCGTCCGGCCCGGTGGCCTCGCGCGGTGCGCGCGCAGGGCCGGGGCCGCCGGTGGGGGTGGGGGTGCCCTGGGCGGGCGGCGGGGTGTAGGTGAGGTGGGCGGGCACGAGGCCGCCGACGTCGGCGAGGAGGAAGGTGTGCTTCTCGGCGACCACGGGGGAGGAGTGCAGCTGGAGCACGGTGGCACCCTGGCAATCGGCGAGGGCGCCGGTCGGTGCCGCCGCGGTGATGCCGTCCGGGTGGTCCAACGCGTGTGCGGGGGCGTCGGGTTGGTCGATCCGTCGGGTCTCGGCGGCGTCCACCCAGGGGGCCAGGAGATAGCGGGCGGTGGTGCCCTGGCGGCGCAGCACGACGGCGCCCGCCGTCGTCACGTCGGAGTCGTCGGCGCGGGCGAGGTCCAGGCCGCCGCCGGGGCCGTCGGTGTAGCGGGCGAGGTGCGGGCCGTCGTACAGGACGACGACGGCGGTGCCGTCCACCGTGCCGGCGAACAGCAGGCTCGGCGTGGTGGCGGGCGGCGTGGCGTCCGCGCCGGGCTCGACACGGGTCCGGGCGCCGGGGTGGGTCCAGGCGGCGAGGGCGCGGCCGAGCAGGGCGTCGTCGTCGCGGCGGTCGCCGCGCGCGGGCCAGGCGGTGAAGTCGAGCCGGGCGGTGTGCTGCCACTGGTCGGCCGGGACGTGGCCGAGCTTGGCCGGGTCGACGACCGAGCCGGCCGGGGCGACGACCAGCGGGCGGCTCGGCGGGGTGACGCCGGAGCCGCCGCCGAGGACGGCCGCGGTGGTGGTGAGGCCGAGGACGGCCACGGCGAGCGCGGCGGTGCGGGCGCGGCGACGGCGCAGCAGGTCGGTGGCCTGGACGCGGACGGCGCAGGGGTCGAAGGAGGGCGGTTCCGTGTCCGCGCGCAGGCCGGCGGCGGCCTCGATCGCGTCCTCCGGGCGCTCGACTCCCGCACGGCGCAGGACCTCCGCCACGCGCTCCGGCGTGAGCTCCTCGACCGCACGCAGGGCGAACGCCACCCGCGCCGGCGCGGCGAGCCCGGCGAGCGCCCGGTCCAGCTCCGCGTCCGCCTCGTCGCCGTGCGGGGTGAACAGCCGCAGTCCCCACGCGCGGGGTACCAGCAGCCGGTGGGCGGGGTGCGGGCGCAGGGCGGCGAGCAGGACGCGGTGGCGGAGCTCGCCGTAGACGGGGTCGTCGTCGACGCCGTCCGCCGGACCGGAGCGGCGGGTCCAGCGGGACGGCAGCGCGCGCTGGACGGCGGCGTGTGCGGCGAGCACCCGGCTGTGCCGGTCGCGGTCGGCGGGCAGGGCGAGGTAGGCGAGCCGGGCCAGCCGCCGGTAGTGGCGGACCAGGGCGGCCTCGGCCTGGGCCACCGGGTGCCGGGACGGCTGCGCGGCGGTGTCCGTCGGTCCTGCCAACGTGCCCTCCCCGGAGCATGATCGTGTCGTGGTGGACGGTCCAACGAGTCGATCATGTGATGGTTGCGCCGTTCGGGCCGGCGGATCGCCGCTCGGGCGGGCGGACCGGTGCGCGGGGCCCGGGGGCGAGGGCCCGGCCCTCCGCTGTCGGCACCGCGTTCGGACCGGGGGCCGTAGGTCCCACCCGTTCGGCCCCTTGGCCCCTGGCGATCGCCGCCGTCGGGGGCCATGCTGCGGGTACCGGCCGGAAGGAACCGTCCGGAGGAACCCGTTGGACGAGGTGAACCTGCGTTGCGGCATGCCACCGTCGAATCAGTGATGACCAGCCCGGTGGTCCGGGTCGCGCCCGAGACCGGCTTCCGGGAGATCGTCGCGCTGCTGACCGACTACGACATCACCGGCGTGCCGGTGGTCGACGCCGACGGCCGGCCGCTGGGCGTCGTCTCGGAGGCGGACCTGCTGCGCACCCTCGCCGCCCAGGAGGACACGGGCAGCCTGCTGCCGGCCCCGGAGTCGGCGCAGGCGGGGCCCGGCGGCACCGTCACGGCGGCGGACCTGATGACGACGCAGCCGGTCTGCACCACGCCCGGCACCAGCGTCGTCGCGGCGGCCCGGCTGATGAGCCGGCACGGGCTGAAGCGCCTGCCGGTGCTGGACGAGGACGGCCGCGTGATCGGCATGGTGAGCCGCGGGGACCTCCTGCGGGTGTTCCTGCGCGAGGACCGGGTGATCCGGCGCGAGATCGTCGAGGAGGTGCTCGGGCGGATCGACGGCGTCAGCCCGGCCGAGATCGGCGTGGAGGTCGACCAGGGCCGGGTGGTGCTCAGCGGCACCGTGCCGGAGCCGCACCTCGTGCCGATCGTGCTGAACCTGTGCCGCTCGGTGGACGGCGTGGTGTCGGTGACCGACCGGCTCGACTCCGGGGGCGCGACCGCCGTCGTCGGTTGATGGTTCGCCGTCAACTCCGGGCGGGAAAGCTGGAGTTGACGGTGCCCGTGGGAAGGGCCCGGATAGCCCGGTTCACCTCCGCATACTGCGGAGCGTATCGGGTAACTCACTCTGTGTGCCCGGCGGGCAGGACTGCCGGGTCGGCGGAGCACCGGGGAGGCGGCCGTGGCAGTCGTGTTCGACGCGGACTTCACTTCGACCAGGCAGTGGATCGCCGGGCGCAGCAGCGCGTATCCCCGGATGGGGCCGACGAACCGGAGCGACCACAAACTCGACTACCTCAGCCGCTCGTACTGCCCCGGGGGCGTCTTCACGGCTGCCCGCCGGCACGCGGGCGGGCTGTGGACGTGCAGCCTGCTGACCACCGAGGGCAGTCCCGAGGGCTTCCAGGTCCGCACCGGGGACGAGCTGTCGGCACTCGTCACGCTGCCCGTCGACGTCGGCGCGTGGCCGGCGATCTGGACCTGGCGGGACGGCGGCAACGAGGTGGACGTCTTCGAGTACCACCCGGACCACCCTGACCTCCTGGAGGTCTCCAACCACGTCCGCGGCGGGTTCCGGTACTGGCACGGCGAGGGCAGCGGCATCGGCCCGGGCGCGACCTTCGGGATGCGCGTGGTGTTCGGCGCGCACTCGGTGGACTGGTACGTCGGGGACGAGCTCGTGTACGCCGACCTGCACGGGGTCGGGGCGGGCTGGCACGCGTACCTGATCGTCAACCTGTCGGTCGCGGACGGGGTGTACCACGACCGGCCGGCGGTCGGCGGGCCGGACCGGCTCAGCTGGGTGTGCCACAGCCTGACCGTGGAGAGATGAGCCCCGGAGCCGTCGGGGTGTTCGGGGTGCTCGGGGCGTTCAGCTCGGTCGGTGTTCGGGCGGGAACGTGGCGATGATCGGGCCGCGCGGGCCGGAGCGCTGGAACCAGACGACCCGGCGGTGCCGGCCGATGTGCGCGGGGTGCGTCACGTAGAGGTCGTCGCGCGGGGCGGTCTCGTTGCCCGGCGCGAGGGCCGCGTCCACGGCGTCGGCGGCGATCGTGTCCAGCAGCGCGCGGGCGGTGGCCTCGGCGGCGGCCGGGGCGATGGCGAGCGCGGTGAGCTCGGCCCACAGCGCGGCGGAGACGTACGAGATCGGCGAGTGGCCGAGCGCGGGGTGCGGGCGGCCGTCCGGGTGGCGGCGGAGCACCCCTGCGGCGACGAGCTGCTCGGCGGAGCGCTCGCCGGCCGGTGTGTGGTGGTCCATGGGCCGAACGCTACCCCGGCCCGGAGCGCCGGTGGCGCCGGAACGTTTTCTCACGCTTTCCTCAGCGCGCTTCGGGGGTCCGCGGGCGCACGATGGTGGTACTGGCGACAGTCACCTCGACAGGCCCGCCGTGGCCGGAGGAGGAGGTCCCGATGAGGCACTGGCACGGGTACGTGCACCACGGGCTGGGCGGCTGGGGCATCGGCCTGATGGTGCTCGTGATGCTGCTGGTCCTGGTGCTGCTGGTGCTCGCCGCCGTCGCCCTGTCCCGGTACGTCTCGCGCTCGCACCGGCCGCTGCCGCAGGGCGCGGCGGCCGCCGGAGCGCCTCGCGCGGGGATGACGGGGCCGACCCCGGAGCAGCTGCTCGCCGAGCGGTTCGCCCGCGGGGAGATCGACGCGGACGAGTACCGGCTCAGACTGGACACGTTGCGGTCCGCGAACGGGCCGGGTCCGGGTCCGGGCGGGTGAGGCGGGGGTACGGGCCGGGGCCCGCCGCATCGGGGGTGTGCGGCGGGCCCCGGAGGTCCGTGGCGGCGGTTCGCCGCGGCTGCTCGCTGCCGTGATCGGGTGATCGGGCGGGGCGGCGGCCGGACGACTACTCGACGACGAGCTCGACCGGGATGTTGCCGCGGGTGGCGCGGGAGTACGGGCACACCTCGTGCGCCTGCTTGACCAGCAGCTCGCCGTTCTCGCCCGCGAGCGACTCGGGCAGCTCGACGCGCAGCACGACGGAGAGGCCGAAGCCGGCGCCGTCCTTGCCGATGGAGACCTCGGCGGTCACCGAGACCTCGCTGGTGTCGACCCGGGCCTGCCGGCCGACCAGGCCCAGCGCGCTGGCGAAGCAGGCCGCGTAGCCGGCCGCGAACAGCTGCTCCGGGTTGGTGCCCTGTCCGCTGCCGCCGAGTGCGGGCGGCATCGCCAGGGCGAGGTCCAGCTGCCCGTCGGAACTGACGGCGCGGCCCTCACGGCCGTTCGCGGTGGCGGCTGCGGTGTAGAGCGCGTCCATGATGCGTTCCCTTCTGCTGTTCCTGCTGGTCTGCTTCTTCCGGCTTCGCTCCCGCTGCGGTGCTCCGCTGCGGCGTCCTGCCGATGACAAGTAGAGCACGCAATTCAATTGCGCACAACTCAATCGCGTGAACCCGATCGGTACCATGGGTGCATGACCACGCCTCCCGGACCCCCCGCCGCGTCGGACGAGCGCCTGCTCCGCCTCGACCAGCAGATCTGCTTCTCGCTGAACGCGGCCTCCCGCGCCTTCGGCGGCGTCTACCGGGTGCTGCTCAAGGACCTCGGGCTCACCTATCCGCAGTACCTCGTCATGCTCGTCCTGTGGGAGGACGGCGAACTGCCGGTCAAGCGGATCGGCGAGCGCCTGCGGCTGGACTCCGGCACGCTGTCGCCGCTGCTCAAGCGGCTGGAGGCGGCCGGCCTGGTGCGCCGCGAGCGCAGCCCGGAGGACGAGCGGTCGGTGACCGTCGCGCTCACCCCGGAGGGCGTCGCGCTGCGCGAGCGCGCCGGGCAGGTGCCGCGCCGGCTGCTCACCGCGACCGGGATGCCCGTCGAGGACCTCGCCGCGCTGCGCGTCCTGCTGGACCAGGTGACCGCGGCGCTGGACTCGGCGGCCGTCGAACCGGTCGAGTAGGCCCGGCCCTGCCGGGTCCGGTGTGGTCGGTCGAGTGGGGCCGCGCGCCGCGGGTCAAGTCGGCGAAACCCTTGAGTGTGATCTGCGTCACTGTACCGTCGGGCCGGTAGGTCGGACGGGCCGGAACCGGCAGGTCAGCGCGGGTGTCCGGAAGTGAACGGAAGCGGTCGATTATTGCCCACCGCTTCGGGTCAACAACCCGCTGCTCCGGGACGGTTACACCACGAGCCCCCCGCGGGGCCGTCGGCGTGCCAACCGGTGGGCCGGCCGACCGACTCACCGAAAAGGGGAAGCGCGTGCCGACCACCCCCGGGCCGGGCGAGGAGCACGACGTGCGGACGGACCCGCTCGACGGCCTTCCGGCCGACTTCGAGGCCTTCTTCACCCGCGAGAACCCCGGCTACCTCCGGTACGCGCAGCAGCGGCTGCGCCACCGCGAGGACGCGCAGGACGCCGTCCAGAACGCCGGTGCCGTGCTCTACCAGAACTGGCGCAGGGCCCTGGCCAGCGCCGATCCGCGGGCCTTCGCGTTCAAGGTCCTCAAGGACGCGATCGTGGACGTCCTGCGCGAGCGCCACCGCGCCGAGCGCAAGCGGCTCCGGGTGATCGCCCAGCGGCGCCCGGACACCAGCCAGGACGAGCTGGAGGAACTCGCCGAACTCGACGCCCTGGACTGGGCGATGGACGAACTCGCGCGCAGCGCCCCGGTCCAGGCCGACGTCGTCCGGCTGCGGCAGGCGGGCCTCTCCTACCCGGACATCGGCCGCGCGCTCGGCATCGCGCACACCACCGCCCGCACCTACTACAGCCTCGGGCGGCGGCACCTGGAGTACCTGCTGGAGCACGCCAGCGGCGGCGAGTCGGGCGAGGGGCGGGCGGCGGAATGAACCTCGGCGACCTGCTGCGGGCGGACTCCGCCGGGCTGGAGAGGGAGTTCCGCGACCACGACCCGGCGGACTTCACCCGGCGCCTCGCCGACCGGCTCGCGGCCGACGGCCCCGAGGGCGGGCGCCCGGCCGCCGAGCGGCCGGGCACGGGCCGGGACCGCACCGTCCGCCCGGCCGCCGGCCGCCGCACCGGCGCGGCCCGCCGGGACGGCGCGGGGCGCGCGGAACTCCGGCGCGACCTGCGGCACCTGTGCTGGGGCGTGGCGGGCACGGTCGAGCCGTGCGAACTCGCGCTGGACCTGGAGCTCGCCGAGAAGGCGGCCTTCCGGACCCTCGGCTGCCTGCTGTACGGCATGGACCGCACCGCCGACGCCGTCTTCTGGTGGCGGATCGCCGCGCAGTACGGCGACCAACTCGCCGTCCACTGCCTGGCGGTGCACTACGCGGCCGAGGGCGAGGACGGCGACGCGGCCCGCTGGGCCGTCCAGGCGCAGGACCTCAGCGCCCCGGGCCGGCTGCCCGCCCTCGCCCCCGACGTGCGGCCGGACGGGGCCGCGGAGCTGGTGCGGCTGCTGGCGGAACGTTTCGACGGCGAGATCGTGCTGACGCTCCGGGAGATACCGGCCGCGGTGAGCCCCCGGGCGGACGACGGCCGGCTGGGCGTGCGGGCGGTGCGGGGGAGGGGGCCGGCGCGGATCCGCTGACGACGACGGCCCCCGCCCGCACGTGACGTGGGGGCGGGGGCCGATCGCCGTGGGCAGCCGGTGGCTAGCCCTTCTTGGAGATGAAGTCGAACAGACCGGCCGCCACGTCGTCCAGGTACGGACCGGCCTGGTACTTCAGCGCGTCGTTGCCGACCGACACGTTGCTGACCAGGGCCGGCTTGCCGTCCTTGGTCGACAGCCAGCCGCCGCCGCTCGAACCGCCGGTCATCGAGCAGCCGATCGCCAGCATCGGCGGGCGCGACGGGTCGAAGGACATCCGGGACGGCTTGCCGCCCGGGCAGTGGTTCAGCTCCAGCCCGTCGAACGGGGGAGCGGCCGGGTAGCCGTAGTTGGTGATGTTGAGCTGGTCGCGCGGGGCGTTGAACCAGACCGGCACCGCGCCGCCGACCGTCTCCTCCAGCGACTTGCCCGTGTCGTTCTCCGGCTTCACCCGCAGGATCGCGAAGTCGTACTGGGCGGCCGGGCCGACCTCGCCGCCCTCGGCCTCCCAGACCGGGGAGGTCACGTGGTTGACGGCGCCCCACTCGCCGTACGGCGCGTACTGCGAGACGTCGGTCGGACGCTTGCCGCCGCTGACGGCGCCGCCCGCGTTGAAGTCCGGGATGAAGACGATGTTCTCGTTGAACGTCGAGCCCTTGCCCTGGTGGGCGCAGTGCCCGGCGGTCCACACCAGGTTGCTCTTGCCCGGGTGCGCCGGGTCGGCGACCACGGTGCCCGAACACACGTAGTGCTGGCCGAGCTTGCCCGGGTCGAGGGTCGCGGCGCCGGGCTTGTCGAAGAAGATCTTCCCGAACACGGCCAGGTTCTTGGCGTACGGGTGGGCGTCCGCCTGGGCCTCGACGCTCTGCGGCGGGGCGTCGTTGCCGCCGTCGGCGGGCGGCTGGGTGCTCGCGCCGGTGGGCTGCGCGGTCGGCTGCGGGGCCTGGGTGGGCTGGCCGGTGGGCGTGGTCGCCGGCGGCTTCAGCTGGTCGACCGGCTTGGCGGCGAGGAGCTTCTCGACGGTCCAGTAGCCCTTGGCGACGGCCGGGGCCGCGTAGTCCTTGGCCCACTTCTCCCAGTCGGCGGTCTTCCACTTCTTGAGGTCGTCGAGGTTGGCCGGCAGCCCGAGCCCGGGCGCCTTGCCGCTCGCGGCGGCGGTGGCCGCGGCGCTCGTGGCGGCCGCGGTCGCGGCCGTGGTGGCCGCCGCGTCACTGGAGCTGTTGTCCGGCCCGCAGGCGGAGGTGGCGAGGAGCGTCAGCGTCAGCGTGGACGCCGCGAGGGCGGCGCGCGCGGTGCGCTGGGTACGACGTATCGATGACATGGACGTTCGTGTCCCCCGTGGATGTCGGCCCGGCGTCGTAACGGCAGCGCCGGGTATTGCGCAGAGGAGTATGTCATCAACCGTCAGACCCGCGCACATTCGGTCGAAGTGGTGGATACGGGCCACCGCGCGGCTCTTGGGGGAGCGGCGTCGTTCGGGAACGGCGGGTCTGCCCGGCTCGCGCGGGGTCTGCGGGCTCGCGCGGGGTCTGCCCGGCTCGCGCGGGTTCACGCGAGGCCGGTGAGGGCGTCGCCGAGGTAGGTGGTGCCGAGCACGGCCAGGACCGTCGTCGTGATCGCGGTGTGGTGGGCGGACATCCAGGCCTTCCACTCGCCCAGGGTGCGCGCGGAGCCGTCGCCGCCCAGGAGGTGTACCGCGAGCGGCAGCAGCGTGCACAGCGAGGCGATGAGCACCAACAACGTGCCGGCCACCGCCTTGCCCGCGCCGCTCGTCGGGCTCGCGGCGACGGAGGCGGCGCCGCCGACGGCCAGGACGACGTCCTTCGGGCTCGCGGCGGCGAGGGCCGCCCCGAGACGGGCCGATCGACCCGCGGTGAAGCGGCGCACCGAGCGCATCCAGCCCGGCGGCGCGGTGACGTGGCCCTCGCGCGGCCGGTCCCGCCACTGCCCGAGCGCCAGCAGCACGAGCAGCGTGCCCAGCGCGAGCTTGAGCCAGGACGACCAGGTGGGCTCGCCTCCGGGGGCCGGCCTGCTGCCGGCCGTCACGGCGACCGCCACGACGACCGCCACGATCGCGCCCAGGGCGGCCGCCCGGCCCGCCGTCAGGGCGAGCGCGTTGGCGCGACCGCGCGGAGCGGCCAGCATGAGGATCGCCGCGATCAGCGGACGCGGGCCGATCGCGATGCCCGCGGCCGACGCCAGCATCGCACCGACTGCCTCACCCATCCCCGCTCCCGCTCTGGACGACGGGGTCCTCCTCCGTCCATGGTCCGCCCCGGGCCGCCGTGGGCACAACGTCGGCACGACGCCGGCGAGACGCCGGCGCGACGTCTTGCGCGGGTACGCGCGGGCGGCTTCGGACACGGCCGAGGGCCGTGGCACACGCGGTGCCACGGCCCTCGGGCGGGGAAGTGCGGGGATCAGTCGTTGCCGGACTCGATGGCCGCCTGATCGAGCGCGGTGGCCTCGGCCGCGACCGCCCCGGCGTCCTGGCTGGCCGCCGCGATCGGCGCCGCGCCGCCCGGGGCGAGCTCGCCGATCAGGCCGCTCCAGGGGGCGAGCTGACCGTGCGTGGCGTACTGCTCCAGCTTGCTGCGCGAGTCGGCGATGTCGAGGTTGCGCATGGTCAGCTGGCCGATGCGGTCGTCCGGGACGAACGCGGCGTCCACGCTGCGCTCCATCGACAGCTTCTCGGGGTGGTAGCTGAAGTTCGGGCCCTGGGTGTCGAGCACCGAGTAGTCCTGGCCGCGGCGCAGGCGCAGGGTCACGCTGCCGGTGACGGCCTGGCCGACCCACTTCTGCAGGCTGTCGCGCAGCATGAGCGCCTGCGGGTCGAACCAGCGGCCCTCGTACAGCAGCCGGCCGAGGCGGCGGCCCTGGGTGTGGTAGGTGGCGAGGGTGTCCTCGTTGTGGATGGCGTTGAGCAGCCGCTCGTAGGCGGTGTGCAGCAGGGCCATGCCGGGCGCCTCGTAGATGCCGCGGCTCTTGGCCTCGATGATGCGGTTCTCGATCTGGTCGGACATGCCGAGACCGTGCCGGCCGCCGATGCGGTTGGCCTCGTGCACCAGCTCGACGTCGTCGGCGAACACCCGCCCGTTGATCCGCACCGGGCGGCCGAACTCGAACTCGACGGTGACGTCCTCGGCCGGGATGTCGACGGACTGGTCCCAGAACGGCACGCCCATGATCGGGGCGACGATCTCGATCGAGGCGTCCAGGTACTCCAGGCGCTTGGCCTCGTGGGTGGCGCCCCAGATGTTGGCGTCGGTGGAGTAGGCCTTCTCGGCGGAGTCGCGGTAGGGCAGGTCGCGCTCGGCGAGCCACTCGGACATCTCCTTGCGGCCGCCCAGCTCGGAGACGAACCGCTGGTCCAGCCACGGCTTGTAGATCCGCAGGCTGGGGTTGGCGAGCAGGCCGTAGCGGTAGAACCGCTCGATGTCGTTGCCCTTGTAGGTGGAGCCGTCGCCCCAGATCGAGACCTCGTCCTCCTGCATGGCGCGGACCAGCAGGGTGCCCGTCACGGCGCGGCCGAGCGGGGTGGTGTTGAAGTACGTCTGCCCGGCGGAGCGGATGTGGAAGGCGCCGCACGCGAGCGCGGCCAGGCCCTCCTCGACCAGCGCGGCCCGGCAGTCCACGAGGCGGGCCTGCTCGGCGCCGTAGGCGCGGCCGCGCGCGGGCACGTCGGAGAGGTTCGGCTCGTCGTACTGGCCGATGTCCGCCGTGTACGCGTAGGGGACGGCGCCGTGCTCGCGCATCCACGCGACCGCGACGGAGGTGTCCAACCCACCGGAGAATGCGATGCCGATCCGTTCACCGACCGGCAGCTTGCTCAAGACCTTCGACATGCGTGCACCCCTGGACCCGCGGCGCGCGGGCCTTCGAACTAGCGACGTGTGGGACGTTTCGGCACTGGTGTCCGACACCGTCACCCTGGCATAGGTTTGCAGAGTAGCGCAAGACAATACGAAAGTGGCGGCCGGGTCCGCCCGGCGGACCGGTGCCGTCGGGCGGGGTCGCGGCGGTGGTCGGTGCCGTCGGGCGGGGCCGCGGTGGTGGTCGCCGGGGTCAGGACTTGCGGCCGACGCCCGCGTACATCCAGCGGGTGGTGTTCGCGGTGGAGCCGTCCGGGCGCCAGAGCGGGACGAAGTCGACGCCGGGCTCCAGCAGCTCCCAGCCGTCGAAGAAGGCCTCGACCTCGGCCCGGCCGCGCCCGTTGATCCGGGACGTCGCGTTCTGCCAGGTCTTGCCGACCTCCTCGGCCCGCTGCGGGTTGCCCTCGGCGGTGCTGTGCGACACCAGCAGGTAGCTGCCCGGGGCGACTCTCTCGCGCACGGCCCGGACGGCGGACGCGGCCTGGGCGTCGTCGACGAAGTGCAGGACGGCGAGCATGAGCACGGCGACGGGCTGCGACAGGTCGATCAGGGAGCGCAGTTCGGAGCGGTCCAGCAGTTCCTCGATGTCCCGGAGGTCGCCGGTCAGGACGGTGGTGCTGCGGTTGTCCGCGAGCAGGGCCCGGCCGTGGGCGAGGACGATGGGGTCGTTGTCGATGTACACGACGCGCGCGTCCGGGGCGAGTTCCTGGGCGACCTCGTGGACGTTGCCGCGGGCGGGCAGGCCGGAGCCGATGTCGATGAACTGCCGGACGCCGGCCTCGACGCAGAGCCGCACGGCGCGGCGCAGGAAGGCGCGGTTCTCGCGGGCCGCCTGCGGGATGTCGGGCGCGGCGGCGATGGCGTGCTCGGCCGCGGCCCGGTCCGAGGGGAAGTTGTCCTTGCCGCCGAGCCAGTAGTCGTAGATCCGCGCCGGGTGCGGGCGGTCCGTCCGGAGATCGGTCGGGACGTCCGTCCCACTGGTGCCGTCGGTGTTGAACATCCGGTCCCCTCCACTGTGCTGAGCGGCTGTCATCCGGCGGGGCGGTGCAGCCAATCGAACGTCCGCGCATGATAGCGGCCGAGCTGCGGCGGGAGGTGAACCGCGGGTGCCCGTCGACTACCCGGCGGCCGCGCGGTGGAGGCGCCTGGGGGCGGCTCCGGCGGGTGCCCGGACGGCGCGCCTGCGCAGCCAGGGCCGGCGGGAGGCCAGCACGCCGAGGGCGAGGGCGATGAGGTGGCCCGCGTCGGCGAGTTCCTGGTCCACGGCCCAGGCCGCGGCGAGGGCGACGGCGAGCGCCGGAAGGCCGTACCGGCGCAGGGGTTTGGGGCCGAGGGCGAGCAGACAGGAGCCGGTGGCGACGAGGCCGTAGCTGATCCCGACGTCACGGGCGCGGGAGAGCGCGCCCGGGATGCCGGTGGTGATCATGACCCACATCGCGCCCTCGGTGAGCAGCGTGGCGCCGAGGTGCCCGAAGGCGAAGACCGCGCCCGCCCGGAGCGCGCCCCACCGCCACTCGGCGAGTCCGAGCACGGCGGCGACGGCGGCGATCCCGGCCCAGGCGGGGACGCCGTCGACCACGAGGCCGCTGGTGAAGAGGGTCCACCACTTGCCGACTTCCATGTGGTGGACGTTGCTGCTGTTGTGCCGGACGAAGCGGGCCCGGCCGGCATGGCTCTGGCTCGCGAGCCAGGCGGCGGTCGCGGTCAGCAGCAGGACGTAGACGGTGGTCAGGCGCAGCCGCGCCAGCACGCGCAGCACCTTGTCGCCGAGGTCTTCCATCGTGCCTTCCGCCTTCGTCGTCCGACCGAAGCCCCGTGTCGGGCCCCTGCCGGTGTCCGGCAGTACGTTGGCAGCCTATCGGCGTGCGGAGGGTGCTCCGTCCCGTGCGGGCGGGCTCAGGTCGCGAGGCCGGGGAGCACCTCGGCGTGCGGGAGGCGGGCCAGGACGGGGCCCGGCAGGATCAGCTTGCCCCGGCGTCGGCCGCTGCCGATGAGCACGTGCGGGGCCTTGGCCACGGCCGCGTCGATCAGCAGGGGCCAGTGGGCGGGCAGTCCGACGGGGGTGATGCCGCCGTACTCCATGCCCGTCTCGGCGACGGCGGTGTCCATCGGCGCGAACGACGCCTTGCGCGCCCCCAAGTGCCTCCGCACCACCTGGTTGACGTCGAGCCGGGTGGTCGCGAGGACGACGGCGGCGGCCAGCGTGACCTCACCGCCGCGCTTGGCGGCGACCACCACGCAGTTCGCCGAGTATTCGAGCGGTGTCCCGTAGGTCTCGCAGAAGACGGCGGTGTCCGCCTTGTCGGGGTCGGTGTCCACGTACAGCACCGAGCGCGCCGCCTCCTGGCCGTCTTCGTGGGCGTCCCAGTTCTTCAGCGAGTCCGCGACAGGCGCGGCGAGTTCGTCGTGGACGTCCAGCGCGGCGCGGACGACGGGGAACCTGCCGAAGGGCGGGACGATCTGCTCGCTCATGGCCCGACCCTACCGAACCGCCGTCCGCGGGAGCGCGATCGGCTTCCGGGGACGGCAGTCCGGCAGGTCGTGCCAGTTCCAGGGGTTCGCAGGGGTGATTCGCAGGGGTGATTCGCGGGGGTGAATCGCGCGGTGGTGATCAGGTGTCGGTGCGCTGGGCGACGCAGAGGATGTTGCCCTCGCTGTCCTTGAACCAGGCGGCGCGCATGTCGTCGCGCTCGGCGACGCCGTCGACGGTCTTCAGGCCGGGGAAGTCGTACTCCTCGAACGTGATGCCGCGCTCGCGCAGAGCGGCCATCTCGCCGTCGAGGTCGCCGACCTTGAAGCTGGCGAGCGTGTGGGCGGACTGGCCGCCGCTGGGGGTGTGGTAGATCGTGAACTCGGTGCCGCCACAATCGCACGTGAGTTGCTCCTCGTCCTCCCTGGTGAGCTTGAGGCCGAGCACGTCCGTGTAGAAGGCCTTGGCGCGGCCGAGGTCGCTGGCGGGGATGAC
Organism: Kitasatospora sp. NPDC059408; assembly: GCF_042751525.1. Taxonomy (NCBI): domain Bacteria; kingdom Bacillati; phylum Actinomycetota; class Actinomycetes; order Kitasatosporales; family Streptomycetaceae; genus Kitasatospora; species Kitasatospora sp. NPDC059408. The sequence goes on along the minus strand of NZ_JBHYWI010000025.1, from coordinate 13,635 downwards.
TGCCTGCAGCGGTCCGTCTCCAAGCATGGTGGTTCGCCTCCTCCTGATTACCAGGCTAGGGAGGTGCGGGCGTGGCCGCGCGGCGGGCGGAACGCTGCTGCGGAGCGCCGCTGCGGGGTGTGCGTGGGGTGTGCGTGAGGTGTGCGCGGGGTGTCGCCGGGACGTCGCGCAGCGTGGGCGCGCACGCGCTCCGGCGACGCTTCACGCTGCCGGTGGCCACTTCGCCGGCACCCGTTCCAGGACACCCGCGCCGAAGACCTCGTACAGCGGCAGCGTCTCCAGGTGGACGTAGCCGATGTGGCAGTCACAGACCGGCAACGGGCAGGTGCGGGAGCGGAGTCGGGCGCGGTAGCTGCCGTCATAGAGGTTCCCGAGGACGTCCCGGACGAAATGGCATCGGCGTACCGTGCCGTCGCCGTCCACCGAGAGCACGGACTCGCCCGTGCGGCAGGGGAGCCCGGCGCTCGGGTGCGCGTGCCGGCTGTAGCCGAAGTGCGGGTCGAGGGCGGCCCATTGCGCGGCCTCGGCGTCGGTGTACGTGCGGCCCTCGGCGGCGTTGATCCAGAGGTAGACGTGCGGGGCGAGCGCGGCGCGCAGGCGCTGCGCCTCGGCGAGGTGCTCGGGTTGGCCGACCACGCCGACGCTGTAGCGCGCGCCCAGTGCGTCCAGCTCGCGGCACTTGGCGAGGAAGCGGTCGTGGGTGACCTGGCCGGGGTGGTAGGTGACCCACAGGGCGAGGCTGTCGAGGTCGGCCTCGGCGAGCCAGTCGGTGCGGCAGCTGAGGTTGGTCTGGATCGCGACGCGGCGGACGTGCGGGAGCCGGCTCAGCTCGGCCAGCGCGCGGCGGTACCACGACCGCACGAGGCCCTCGCCCCACGGGGTGAACAGCAGCGACAGCGTGTCGCCGGTGCCCGCCCGCCCGGCGGCCCAGGCGGTGAAGCGCTCCAGCGCGGCGCGGTCGGCGCGCAGCTGCTCGGGCGTGTCGCGCCGCTTGGCGAACGGGCAGTACGGGCAGTCGTAGTCGCAGGAGGCGAGCGGGCCGCGGTAGAGGAGGGTGAGGTCCCGCGGGGCGCCGGTGGTGGCGGCGTTCGCCGAGTCGCCCGCAGAGTCGTCGGCGGGAGGTTCGGTGGCAGGCGGGGACGGCATGCCGAGGAACGTCATTTCGCCTCGTAGCCCGCCATCAGCGCCCGGACCCCGGGCGAGAACAGCATCGGCCCGGCGGCGTCCGAGTGCGCCAGCCCCTCCGGCGTGAGCACCAGGCGCGCATCGTCCCCGGCCAGCCAGCCGCGCTCGGCGAACTCGGCCAGCTCGGCGGGGAAGTCCTCGGCGGGCGTGCCGCCGAACCGGGCCCGGTAGTCGGCCAGCGGCATGCCCTGAGCCTGGAGCAGCGACTGGACGAGGTGGCGGCGGCGTGGCTCGTCGCCGGTCATGGCGTGTCCGACCTCGGCCCGGTGGAAGTCCGCCGTGGCGACGTAGTCGTCGATGATGCCGCGCACCTCGGTCGCGTTGACCGCGTAGTCGAAGGAGTAGTGCAGCCGCGACGTGTACGAGCGCGCCCCGCAGCCCAGGCCGACCATGCCGTCCGTCTGGCACGCGTACTCGCTCACGCCCGCCTGCGGGGACGCGGCGCGGCGGAACATCCGCATCGACACCTGCTCGTAGCCGTGCGCGAGGAGGTGGTCCCGACCGGTGCGGTAGAGCGCGAGCCGGCGGGCGTCCCAGGAGGAGAGGCTCTCCTGCTCGCCGCGCCGGGCCAGTCCGGTGAGCGGGCGGACGTACAGCGGGTAGAGGTACAGCTCCTCGGGCTGCCAGGCGAGCGCGGCGTCCAGCGAGTGCAGCCAACTGGCCTCGGTCTGGCCGTCGATGCCGTAGATGAGGTCGATGTTGAGCACCGGGAAACCGGCCGCGCGGATCCGGCCGAGGGCCGCCTCGACCTCGGCGCGCTTCTGCGGGCGGACCGCCGAGCGGGCCTCGGCGTCGACGAAGGACTGCACGCCCAGGCTCAGCCGGGTGGTGCCCCGGGCGGCCAGGACCTCCAGCCGGTCGGCCGTCGCGGTGGCGGGGGAGGCCTCCACGGACAGGGGTATCGCCCGCAGGTCGGCGCCCATGTGCCGCTCGGCGATGTCGCACAGCCGCTCCAGCTCGCCCGCCGTCAGGTACGTGGGCGTGCCGCCGCCGAACGCGGCCACCGCGAACCGGGCGTCGGCGTCCAGTGCCCCGCGGACGGCGTCGGCCTGGCGCTCCAGCGCGTCCAGGTACGCGGTGGTCAGGCCCTCCGGGCTGCCGATCCGGGTGAACAGGTTGCAGAAGCCGCAGCGCACCTCGCAGAACGGGATGTGCAGGTAGAGCGAGAGCGCGTGCTGCGCCTCGCCCGCCCACAGCTCGGCCAGCGCCGGGCGCTCGGGCAGCGGACGGTACGCCGTCTTGTGCGGGTAGGCGTAGACGTACGACTGGTAGGGCGATTCGGTGCGTGGGGGTGCCGTCGTCATGCCGCGGGCTCCTCGGTGGTGCTCGTGCGGGGGACCGCGGTGTGGTGGGGGATCGTGGAGTCGCGGGGGACCGCGGAGCGGCGCGGGATCGTGAAGTGGGCGTACGGGACCGTCCAGACCACCTCGTGGCCGATCCGGTGGCCGGTGTAGCCGTCCTCGCCGTACGCGGTGCCGTGGTCGGAGCAGACGATCGCGAAGCACGGGCGGCGGGCGCTCATCGCCGCGAGCAGGCGGCCGATGTGGGCGTCCACGTACTCCAGCGCGGCGGCGTGGCTGGCGCGCGAGTCGCCGTGCTCGCGGGTGGCGCCGGGCAGGTGGAACCAGTTCGGCTGGTGCAGCGCGGAGACGTTCAGGAACAGGAACAGCGGCTGTCCGGCGGGCTGTTCGGCGACGACCTGCTCGGCCCGGGCGACCTGCGCCTCGAACGACGTCGGCGAGGGCACGCCCATCTCCGGAGTCCAGTGACTCTCCTGGAACAGGCCGGGGAGCACCGAGCCGAGCGGGCCCTGCTTGTTGAAGAAGCCGACACCGCCGATGCACACCGTCCGGTAGCCGGCCGCGCCGAGCGCGGTCGGCAGGTCGGGGGCGTCGAAGACCCAGGTGCGCGGGGCGGTGCTCTCCGAGCCGGCGAAGCGGGCCGCGAACAGGCGCGGGTGCGGGCCGCCGGGCGCGGCCGGGGTGGGCAGGAAGCCGGCCAGGATCGCCTGGTGGGAGGCGTACGTGAAGCTGCCGGGCGCGTGGCGGCGCTCCCAGCGGCCGCCGGGCAGGTGCGCGGCGAGGTGCGGGATGCGGCCGGCGGCGGCGAGCTCCTCGGCGACGTCGAAGCGGAGGGTGTCGAGCGTGACGAGCAGGAGGTCGTGGGTGCCCACGACGGCGTTCATGTCGGGGTCCGGGTGTGCGTGCGTGCCGGGCGTCTGGTGATTCATCGTTCTGTCGTTCCGGGGTGGGCGGCGGTCGGGGTGGCGGTCAGGGCGGCCAGTTGGGCGCCGTAGGTGTCGAGGCCCTCGGCGGGGCCGCCGGGCAGGCCGGTGAGGTTCGGCAGGAGGTCGCCGAAGGCGTTGACCTCGCCGACCACGGCGCGTCGCCAGCCCGTGACGGGCAGGACGTCGACGCCGACCATCGGCGAGCGGGGGAAGCAGGCGGCGGCGCGCTCGGCCGTCTCCAGGAGGGCCGGCCAGGCGGGCCCGGCGGCCTCGCGGGCGAGGTCGAGGCTGCCCCGGGCGCCGCCGAGGTGCAGGTTGGTCATCGGCTGGGCGCTGGTGCGCACCACGGCGTGGGTGGCCCGGCCGGCGACCACGACGACCCGCAGGTCCGCCGAGCGGCCGGACTGCGCCGCCTTCGGGACCCACTGTTCGACGTGCAGCCCGTCCGGTGCGAGCCGGTCGACGATCGCGGCCACCTCGGCCTCGCCGCGGTAGCGCCGCACCCGCAGCGAGTTGTGCAGCTCGCCGCCGGCCGGCTCGACGGACGTGGTGGCCTGCACCTGGCCGCGCGGACCGAACTCCAGCGCCACCACCCCCGAGGCGGAGGAGCCGTGCGCGGGCTTGACGAAGACCCGGTGCAGGCCGGCCCCGCGCACGCGCTCGCGCAGCTCGCCCCAGCCCGTCAGGCCGGTGGTGTCGAGCGCGCGGGGCACCGGCACCCCGGCGGTGGCCAGCGCCGCGTGCGCCCGGCGTTTGTCGAACATGACGGCGATCTCCTCGGGATCGCCGAGCAGCCGCACGCCGGGTCGGGCCGCCAGGGCGCGCAGCGCGGACATCACGCCCGCGTACCAGGCGGCCGTGCCCTCCACGCGGGTGGGCGCGTAGGACGGGCCGAGTGCCGGGCCGCGCAGCAGTTCGTCCACCGCCGGCTCCTCGCCGGGCGATTCGATCCGCAGCAGAGCGCCCTCGGGCAGCCGGTACCCGCCGCGCAGCACGTCCAGCCAGGGCAGGACGGCGGGCTCGGGCAGGCCGGCGGCCCGGGCCGCGGCGGCGAACAGTGTTACCCGCCGGTGGCCCGGATTGCCGAGGACGGTCAGCCGCGTCGTCATCGTGCCGTCACCCGCCCGCTACTCGGCCACCGCGACGTAGCGCTCGTCGGGGTCCTCGTCGGCGTCCTCGGCATCGCCGAGGTCGATCTCGACGCTGGGGAGGGCCTGGCGCAGGCGCTGCTGCATCTCGTCGGTGAGGTAGTGGTGGTGCAGGTCGAGGGCGCGCAGGTGGGTGAGCGGCTGGCCCTCCAGCAGGGCCGCGGCGCCCTCGTCGGTGAGCACGCCCATCGACAGGTCGAGCGATTCGAGCCGGGCCACGACGGGTGCGTGCGCGACGGCCGCGGCGATCTCGTCCTGGAACTCGCTGTTGGCCAGGCCGAGGTGGCGCAGCGCCGGCAGCCGCGTGCCGTCGAGGAAGGGCGCGAGGTCGTCGAGGGTCGCGTCGCCGCCGTACTCGTCCACGCCGAGCCAGAGCACCAGGCGCTCCAGCGCGGGCAGTTCGCAGGCGGCCACGGCGCGGACGACCTCGGCGGGCAGGCCGCCGGCCTCGAAGCGCAGGGACCGGAGCCGGTCGTGGCGCACCGGCTTGAACGCCAGGCCGGTGCCGCCGCGCACGGTGAACTCGCCGAGGGCGGGGAACGCCGTCAGCAGCGGGGTGACGTCGCACATCTCCAGCCAGGAGATCTCGCACTCGTCGAACGTGACGTCGCCGAGGAAGAGCGCCTCCAGGGCGGGCAGGCGTTCGGCGGCGTCGGCGAGGAGGCCGACGGCCTCCTTGACGGGTTCGTAGTCCCGCTGCCACCAGGAACCGATCACCAGTGCCCGGACGGCCGCCGGGTCGACGGTGTCGAGGAACGTCTCCCAGAGGGCGGCGAAGTCGTGCGGGGCGTCGTACTCCAGGGAGAGCCGCCACGCGACGGCGCCGGCGGCGGGCCGCTTCGCGGCGCCGGGCTCGAAGTCGTGGATCGGCAGCTCGTGGAAGCGCCCGGGGTGGTGGTCGACGGTCATGTCCGCTCCTGGCGGGGTCGGGTGGTGGAGGGTGGTGGTGACGGCTGCTCGGCCGGGGCTATTCGGCCACGGCGACGTAGCGCCGGCGGCCGCCCGGGTCGCCGCCGCCGGACAGGTCGATCTCGACGTCGGGGAGGGCCTGGCGCAGGCGCTGCTGCATCTCGTCGGTGAGGTAGTGGTGGTGCAGGTCGAGGACGCGGAGGTGGGTGAGCGGCTGGCCCTCCAGCAGCGCGCCCGCGCCCTGGTCGGAGAGGCCGCCCATCGACAGGTTGAGCGATGCGAGCCGGGCCACGACCGGCGCGTGGGCCACGGCGGCGGCGATGTCGTCCTGGAACTCGCTGTTCTGCAGGCCGAGGTGGCGCAGCGCGGGGAAGCGCGAGCCGTCGAGGAAGGGAGCGAGGTCGTCGAGTGTGGCGTCGCCGCCGTAGTTCTCGACGCCGAGCCACAGCTCCAGCCGCTCCAGCGCGGGCAGTTCGCAGGCGGCGACGGCGCGGACGACCTCGACGGGCAGGCCGCCCGCCTCGAAGCGCAGCGCCGTGAGCGCCTCGTGGCGCACCGGCTCCAGTTCGAGGTCCGTGCCGCCGCGCACCACCAGCTCGGTGAGCCGGGGGAAGGCCGTCAGCAGCGGGGTGACGTCGCACATCTCCAGCCAGGAGATCTCGCTCTCCTCGTAGGTGATGTCCCCGACGAACAGCGCGCGCAGGGCGGGCAGCCGGTGGGCCGAGCCGGTGATCGCGGCCAGCGCGTCGTCGCTGAACGGCTCGGGGCCTTCGGTGAACCACTGGCCGATCACGACGGCCGTGACCCGGGCGGTGTCGACGGTGTCGAGGAACCGCTGCCACCGCTCGCCGAAGGTGCCCTCGGAGTCGTAGTCCAGACCGACCTTCCACGCCACCGCGGTGGCCTGCGGCAGCGTTCCGGCGGCCGCCTCCTCCCGCTCGACCGCCTCGGCGAAGTCGAAGACGGGGAGGCCGTGGAACTCCTCGATGTGGTCGTTGACGGTCATGGCGCTGCTCCTCGGGTGTCGGGCCGAACACGTGTCTACCAGTCGGGTCCGACAATCCGCCGCAGCGGGGGCACCCGTGAGCGCGCGGGCCCCGGCCGCCGGGGGCCGGAACCGTCCGGTCAGGATGCCGCGATCGCTGTTCGTCGGGGGGCGAAGCACCGGTTCCGCTGCGCCGGAAATGGCCTCTCGCGTGGGCGATTTCACGTTTCGACGAGTTCCGTCCGAATTCTCCCGTGAGGTTCCGATGCGCATCCAGCACCGCAGATTCCGCGTCGATGTCAGACCCTTGCCCTATGTTCCGGTTGTGGCTCCGGAGAGTGACGGTGGAGCCTCGGATTCCGGCGTTCGCCGGTGTCCGTCGTGCAGTGGGGGAGGAGAGCCGATGTACCGCCAGGGTGACGTGCTGATCGTGCCGGTCGGGGAGGCCGCCGTGCCGGCGCGGGTGGCCGGGCTGGCCGTGCAGCCGCGGGACGCCCGCGGCCGGATGGTGCTCGCCCTCGGCGAGGTCACCGGCCACGCGCACGCCGTCGTCGGGCCGGGGGCGCTGCGCCGCGAGGCCGGGCCGTTCGGTGCCGGCTGGCTGCACCTGCCCGAGGGCGGGCGGGTCGTGCACGAGGAGCACGCGGCGATCCCGCTGCCCAAGGGCTGGTACCGGGTGGTGCGCCAGCGCGAGTACGCGCCGGGCGCGGTGCGGGTGGTCGCCGACTGACCGCACGGCGGTCGGCCGGTGGACGGAAGGACGGTACGGACGCAGACGGCCGGGCGGGGAGCCCGGCCGGGATCGGAGCACGTGATGGAGAACAGCGCGACCCACCTGGTTGTCGGGCCCGCCGAGGCGACGGCCCGTTGGCGCGCGGCGGCGGCCGCCACCGGCCCGGACGACCGCGCGGCGGCCGAGCGCGCCGTCCGCGCCGCCTACCGCGCGGCCGGGCTGCCAGAGCCCGCCGGCGTCCGCTGGTACGGTTCGCCGCTCGCCGCCGCCGAGGCGGCGCTGGAGCTGCGGGAGGCCGGCGCGGTGAGCGTCCGCGAGGCCGTCCGCACCCGGGCCTGGGAGGAGGCCCGGAGGCGTGCTGTCGAGCGGGTCGGTGCGGCCGGCTGGGCGGCGCACTGGGCGCTCACCGGCGGCGAACTCGGCCCGGTCACCACCCCGCTCGCCGACCGCGTGCGCAACGCCGTCCTCGACCGGCTCGCCCCCGAGACCGATCCCGGCGCGCCGTCCGACGACGAACGGACGGCCCGTGCCCGGCGCACCACCGTCCGCCTCGCGCTGCTCGACGCCGTCCGCGGACCGCACGACGCGCCCTGGTTCGCCGCCTTCGAGGCCGCCGGGGCGCTCGACGGCGCCGTCGCCCCGCTGGCCGAGGCCGCCCGCACGGCCGGCTGGTGGTGGCCCTACGGGGACGTCGTGCTGATCAGCGAGCGGCCCGTCGAGCTCCACCGCGACGAGGCCGGCCGCCTCGACCGCGCCGACGGCCCGGCCCTCGCCCACCCCGACGGCTTCGCCCTGTACGCCTGGCGCGGCATGCCCGTCCCCGCCGAGTTCCTGGCCGGCCTCGCCGACATCACCGTCGAGCGGATCCGCACCGAGGAGAACGCCGAACTGCGCCGGGTCCTGCTGGAGCACTACGGCTACGACCGCTACCTCGCCGACGCCGGCGCCGAGCCGCTCCACCGCGACGAGACCGGCGTCCTGTGGCGGATCGTCATGCCCGGCGACGAGCCCGTCGTCATGGTCGAGGTCGTCAACTCCACGGCCGAGCCGGACGGCACCTTCCGCACCTACTGGCTGCGGGTGCCGCCCAGTACCCGCACCGCCCGGGCCGGGGTCGCGTGGACGTTCGGCATACCCGAGTCCGAGTACCACCCGCAGCGCGAGACCTGAGCCGCCCCGCCACCCCGCCGGACCAGCCCTTCTGGGCCGCTCGTCTGGCCGCCGCCGGCGCGGCCCCGCGACCGGTCCCGTACGCCGACCTGACGGCGGAGCGCCTGGCGGCGGCCGTTCGCCTGGCCGTCGACGACCGGACACACCGCACGCGTGCGGAGGCGGCGGCCCGGCGCATGGCGGGCGAGCAGGGCGCGGCCCGCGTGGCCGAGGCGGTGGCGGCCCTCGTGGACGGGAGGCGATGAGCAGAGGCGCGGAGCGATCCGGCGATCCGGCAAACCGGGGGGCGGGGGGCAGCCGCCGGGCTGCCGGCTCAGGTCAGGGCACGCGGGCGATGAGCACCGGCTGGAAGAAGCCGGTCTCCTCCGGCGGGGCCCAGGTCGGGTCGATGAAGCCCGCCTCGGCGGCGAAGGCGGTCAACTGGGACTGGGTGAGCGCCCAGTAGGTGGAGCGGTGTACTTCGGTGCGCCACTCGCCGGTGGCGTCCGGGGCCATCCGGAAGAGTTCGAGGTCGTAGCGCTCGCCGTCCTCGTGCCAGTGCCAGAGCTGGAAGATGACGGACCGGTGGCCGTCGCGTTCGGTGGTCTGGGGCGGGGTGGAGGTCGGGCGCCCGCGGCGCAGGTCGTCGTAGGGACGGGTGGTGAGGAGGAGCAGGCCGCCGCTGCGGAGGGTGCGGCGCATGTCGGTGAGGGCGGCGCGGACGTCGTCGGCGGTGAGGAGGTGCGGGAGCGCGTTGTCGGCGCACACGACGACGTCGAACGTGGCGTCGGGGAACGGGAGCCGGCGCATGTCGGCAGCGGCGGCGGGCAGCCGGAGACCGCGGCCGGCGGCCTCACGGGTGGCGCGTGCGGCGGCGGCCGGGCTGAGGTCGGTCCCGGTGACGTGATGGCCGAGGGCGGCGAGCCCGATCGCCTGGGTCCCGATGCCGCAGGCACAGTCGAGCACGGTGGCCGGGCGGTCGCCGAGCCGGTCGCGGACGAGGCCGTCCAGGGCGGCGCCCTGCCGGGCGACGGAGGCCTCCCAGTCCGGGTAGAGGAGGTGGTAGCCCGCCGCGAACTCGTCGTAGAACCGGCCGGTGGGGGATCGGCTCATCGACATGCGGGCTCCTCGGGCGGAGGCAGGCTCGAGTACCGGGCGCTGTTGGCGTTGAGGTGGGCGAGGTAGTACGTCCTGCCGTCGTGCTCCAGCTCCATCGGCGGCGGTTCCGGGACGGTGGCCAACGCTGCCGTGTAGTGGCCGTCGAGTCGGACCTCCAGGCGCGGGACGTTGTGGTGGGTCGCGAACTCCTCGGCCCGCTCGGCGGTCCACAGGCCACGGGGCTCGCCGGGGCCCTGTCGGGTCAGCGCGCGCAGCAGGGCGGGGCTGAAGACCTCCTGGGACCGGAAGTTCTCCAGGTGGCGCATGTCGGTGACGAGCGTGACGTACCGCCGGCTGTTGGCCCGGTGCCGCCCGGCGACCACGACCTGGCCGCCGCCGAGGTCCCAGCGCGGCGGGGCGATCCACAGCTTGGCACCGGGCGCGAAGTGCTTCAGGCCGCGCTGGAGGTCCAGCCCGCCCCTGCCGTGGGTGGTTTGCCCGGCCACGTTGGCCACCACGCAGTGGCCGTACGGAGGTTCTTCGGGCTGCTGGTTCGACATGGGATCATCCTCTCCCGGTCGAGGGGCGGAGGACAGCGGTTTTGGACACGATCGAGTTGCCGGAGGGGTCCTGGTGGGACTGGGACGTGTTCTCCTGGCGGCCTGGGCAGTTGCGGCTGGCGGCCGGGTACGACCTGGGCTACCACCACGGGCTGGAGCTGGTGTTCGACGATCCCCTCTACGTCGCGTGCCCGGCGGACTTCCACGATCCGGTGTTCCGCGCACCGACGCCGGAGGAACTGCGGCTGGTCGAGCGGAGCTGCGGTGAGGTGCCGGCGGTCGTGGTCGCGTTCGAGGCGGACGCCGGCGGGGCGCAGGACGTGTCCGGGCTGATCGCGGCGGGCGGGTTGCGGATCGTGCCGGGGTTCGTGAGCAGGATCAGCGCGGCGGCGGGGGCCTGACGGCACGACCGGCTGGCCGGGCGGCGGCGTGCGGGCGAGGATACGGGCATGCGCACCTTCGAGGATCTGATCGCTGAGGCCGCAGCGGTGTCCGTGGACGGCTGGGACTTCTCCTGGCTCGACGGGCGGGCCACCGAGGAGCGGCCGTCCTGGGGTTACCAGCGCTTGCTGGGCGAGCGGCTGGCGCGGGTCGACGCAGCGCTCGACGTCCAGACGGGCGGCGGTGAGGTGCTGGCCGGGGCGGGGAACTTCCCGGCGGTGATGGTGGCCACCGAGTCGTGGCCGCCGAACGTGGCGCGGGCGACGAAGCTGCTGCACCCGCTCGGCGCTGTCGTCGTGTCCGACCCGGACGAGCCGCCGCTGCCGTTCGCGGACGGGGCGTTCGACCTGGTCAGCAGCCGGCACCCGGTGAGGGTGCACTGGGCGGAGATCGCCCGGGTGCTGCGGCCCGGCGGCACCTACCTCGCGCAGCACGTCGGGCCGGCCTCCGGCTTCGAGCTGGTCGAGTACTTCATAGGCCCGCAGCCCGAGGCGCGCAGGAGCCGCCGCCCCGAGGACGAGAGCGCCGCCGCGCGGGCCGCCGGGCTGGAGGTCGTGGACCTGCGCTCGGAGCGGCTGCGGATGGAGTTCTTCGACGTCGGCGCGGTGGTGTATTTCCTTCGCAAGGTGATCTGGATGGTCCCGGGCTTCACCGTCGAGGCGTACCACGAGCGCCTGCGCGAACTGGACGCGCTGATCCGCACGGACGGACCGTTCGTCGCGCACTCGGCCCGCTTCCTCATCGAGGCCCGGAAGGCCTGAGCCCGCAAGGCCCGAACCCGCAGGGCCTGAGCCCGGAAGGCCCGAGCCCGCAAGGCCCGAGCCCGAGTGACCCCGAGCCCGGCGCCCCCGGTCCGTCGCGGGACCGGGGCCGCCGGGCGCCGGCGTCACGAGAGGCCGACGAGATCCAGGTACGAGTCGCTCCACAGGTCCTCGTCGCCGTCCGGGAGGAGGAGGACGCGGTCCGGGCGGAGGGCCTCGATGGCGCCCGGGTCGTGGGTGACCATCACGATCGCGCCCGGGTACGTGCCGACGGCGCCCAGGACCTCGGCCCGCGAGGCCGGGTCGAGGTTGTTGGTGGGCTCGTCGAGGAGGAGCACGTTGGCGCCGGAGTGGACGAGTCCGGCCAGCGCGAGCCGGGTCTTCTCGCCGCCGGACAGGACGCCGGCGGGCTTGTCGGCGTCGTCACCGCTGAACAGGAACGCGCCGAGCACGCGCCGCAGTTCGCCGTCGGTGAGGGCGGGGGCGGCCAGGGCGAGGTTGTCCCGGACGGTGAGCGCCGGGTCGAGGGTGTCGTGTTCCTGGGCGAAGTAGCCGAGCCGCAGGCCGGGGCCGGGCACGACGCGGCCCGAGTCCGGGGTCACGTGGCCGGCCAGGATCCGCAGCAGGGTCGTCTTGCCGGCGCCGTTGAGGCCGAGGATGACCAGCCGGGAGCCGCGGTCGACGGCGAGGTCCAGTCCGCCGAGGACGGGCCGGCCGCCGTAGGCCTTGGCGAGGCTGACCGCGCCGAGCGGCATGCGGCCGCACGGTTCGGGCTCGGGCAGCCGGATCCGGGCGACGCGCTCGGCCTGGCGGACGGGCTCCAGGTCGGCGAGCATCCGGTCGGCGCGGCGGGCCATGTTGCGGGCGGCGGTCGCGGTGGCGACGTTGGCCCGCATCTTGTCGGCCTGGGCGTTGAGCGAGGCGGCCTTGCGCTCGGCGTTGGCCCGCTCGCGGGCGCGCCGGCGCTCGTCGGCCTCGCGCTGGGTGAGGTAGGCCCGCCAGCCGGTGTTGTGGACGTCGATGGTGGCGCGCTGCGGGTCGACGTGGAAGACCCGGTTGACGGTGTCGGCGACCAGGCCGATGTCGTGGCTGATCAGCACGAGTCCGCCGGGGTGGCCGGCCAGGAAGCCGCGCAGCCAGGTGACGGAGTCGGCGTCCAGGTGGTTGGTGGGCTCGTCGAGCAGCAGGGTGCCGTGGTCGGCGAACAGGATCCGGGCCAGTTCGACCCGGCGCCGCTGGCCGCCGGACAGCGCGCCGACCGGGCCGGACATGACGCGGGTGGGCAGCCCGAGCCCGGCCGCGACCCGGGCGGCCTCGGCCTCGGCCGCGTAGCCGCCGCGCGACTGGAACGCGGCCTCGGCCCGCACGTAGGCGTCCATCGCCCGCCGCTCGGCGGCCGGTCCTTCGGCCAGCGTCATCGCCTCCTCGGCGGTGCGCAGGGCGCGGACGGCGGCGTCGAGGCCGCGGGCGGACAGGATGCGGTCGGTGACGGTGACGGCGGGGTCGGCGGCGCGGGAGTCCTGCGGGAGGTAGCCGACCGCACCGGTGCGGGTGACGGTGCCGGCGGCGGGGGCCAGCTCGCCGGCGAGCGTGGCGAGCAGGGTCGTCTTGCCGGCGCCGTTGCGGCCGACCAGGCCGATCCGGTCGCCGGGGGCGATGTGCAGGCTGACGTCGGACAGGAGGAGACGGGCGCCGACGCGCACGTCGACACCACGGGTGGTGATCATGGGATAACGCTCCGAAACAGCGAACGGACACACGGGTGGCGTGGAGGCGGGTCCGTCAGCTAGGAAATTCGGGGCGTGGACATGGGGCCGAGGGTACCCGGGCGGGCGGGGGCCCGCATCCGGATTAACGGCGGCGGGCCGGATCGGGCTCACGGCGGATGCGATTTCGGCCACCGCGACGCGTGAATGGCGCACAAGGCCTCCTTGTCCCGTGCGCGCCCGCATCGCTTCCATGACGGCATGAGCCGACGAGAATTCGTTCTTCTGACCGACCACGGCTCGACCGAGGGCACCCGGGACGCGATGGCCACCGCCGTCCGGAGGCTGACCGGCCGGGAACCCGTCCTGGTGGACGCGCGGCACTTCATGACGGACGACGCCGACGGGCTCGGCGGCACCGGCCGCATCGAGGCCGGCGGCAACGGCCTCGTACGGCTGGAGGCGGACGGGCGCGCCGTGATCACGGACACGGTGGTCGTCTACGAGATCCCGCCGCACCGGCGCCCCGCGTTCGCGCACTGCCAGCGGCTGCTGCGCGTCCACGGCGTCCGTTCGCTCGGCACCGACGCAGCGGCCTGGCGCGCGGCCACCGAGAAGGACGTCACGGTGGCCTGCTTCGCCCGCGACGGCGTGCCGCACATGCCGACGATCGCGCTGTCCCGGCCTGGCCCAGACGTCGCCGCACGGCACTACGCGGCCCTCGGGGCGGACT